>JAMDDR010000271.1:0-4049 GCA_023488685.1 Chloroflexota bacterium
ATGTTTGTCCTTGGCTTGAAACAACATGAACCAAATGTATCCCGATCTTCTGTTACTCATCGGCGCGAAAGGCAGCGGGAAATCGTTCATCGGACAGTTGTTGGAACAGGCGCTTGGGATTCCCTTTCTGCGGGCGGAGCCGATCTGGAAAGCGCTCAAGGAGGATGTATCTGTCGCGCCGGCCGACTATGTCGCACGGGGCATCAATGCAACTGTCGCGGCAGCCAGCGATCTGGCGCGGCACGCGGCTGTTTATTCGTTCGAGACGACCGGCGCATTCGAGGATATGCCAGGCTTTATCGATCTCTTCCGGCCCTTTAGCCGGCCGCGGCTGATCTACATCATGGCGCGGCCGGAGACGTGTCTACAACGTGTGCGCACCCGCGACCGCAGCGCGCACATCGATGTGTCGGATGCGCTGGTGGAGCGCATCAACGCGCGCTCGTTTGCCTTGCAGTTGCCCTATGAGGCTGTGATCGACAACGACCCGTTCACATCGGCCGGAGAAGTGCTAAGGATCATTCGCCCATTGGTCAACATCGCTACGAGTGCCCGTTCGGGGCATGACTCGCGATAAGTTCCTGATTGGCTTTGATGACCAAAACAGGTTGTCAGCGCTATGGATGGCCGAGCCCCAACCGGGATGCCTGGCTCATGGGTAACGCGCGCGAAAGAATCGGAAGATAAGATCGCGCTGCTCGGCGCTGAGGGGATGGAGGGGTTTCTCGCTGCGCGGCGACCAGCGTTCCCAAGGTTTGCCGGTCACCATTAACGACAGCGTCGGGCCGCCGATTGGGCGAACATAGTGCCAGGCATCCGGTTCGGTCATCTCATAACAGAATTCGGTGGATGCGATCATCAACACAGCGATAGGGGGTGGCGTATCACCCTGCCCGTAGCCCACGGCCATCTCGTACTCGCCCACCAGGACGCGCATTGCTGAAGGCCACGGGTGGGGGTGAAAGAGTGCTTCTCCTGGCCCACAGGGGTGGATGCGGTGGAGATTGACACGATACTCGCGCCAACCGAGCCACAGCCGTTCCACGATTGGCGGGTGGTAGTCGACATACAGGCTCTTCCACGCGCCTTCATCTTGCAGCAGGATAGGCAGTTCCTTCTCGACTGTATATAGGACGTCCAACATGGAGATTCCTCCGGTCAAAATTCTCAACGTCTCAAAAACGGATACCGGCGCGCACCGCCAATGCGCGACCCACAACCAGAACCCACACGCGCAATGAAGAGGATAACCCACTTTGGTTGGAGCGGGTGCGCGTTAACGTTTTGCGCGACCACGTTTCGACGACATACCGGCAACCGCAAGGGGTACGAATATGTCGCGTACAGATGTCGCTGCGGACCGTGGGGCTGCACGGGCGCGATTGGGCCGGCACACAGGCCGGCCGCTACGTCTGGGCCAGGGAATGCGTGTACTCCATTCGAGCGCAAAAGAGTGACACGCACCCAGTTGGAGCAAACCCATCGAATGAGACTGAGTGATATTCTATACTATCGGCAGTCTCACTTCGGGAGATATGGAGATCAATGGATGTGATGGATGTGATTGAGCAGCGCATCGTTCGAGCCGCCACGTGCTTGTTGCAGCAGGTGGGCGACGGATTTACGATGGACCAACTGGCCAGCAAAGCAAAGGTCCCACGCGCAACCCTCTATCGCCGCGTTGGGTCCAAAGAAGCCTTGATGCAACGGCTGGCCGGCGAGCAGGGGATTGCGTTTGATCCACAACGCAATGTCATGACCCGTATCCTGCAAGGGGCCCGCCGGGTCTTTGGCCACTATGGGCTGACCAACGCAACGATTGAGCAGATCGCAGATGAGGCAGGGGTCGGCGTGGCGACGGTGTATCGCCACTTCGGCGATAAAGACCACCTGGTGTGGGCAGTTGTCGAAGAACTCTCACCCCGTCCATTCGTGCGCGACTTAATTTCTCCAACCGAAGATGTTGCCGCCGATCTGATGGCGCTCACCACCACACTGCTGCCTTTCTTTCATGAGTACCGTGACATTCTGCGCATCATCCTGACGGGTAGTCCCGCGGAGCGTGCCTATGTCGAGCACCTGCGGACTGGATCGGAACGCACCCTGGATCAGATCGCGGCCTACTTCGCAGCCCAGCTCAACGCGGGCCGCCTGCGGGCCGCGGGCCAGCCGCAGGAACTCGCCCTGGCCTACATCGGCCTGCTCTTTACTTTTGCTGTGATTGGTCCCACGCATTACGGTACCTCACTTGATGATCCCGAGCACGCCAGCCATCTGATCGTGCAGATCTTTCTCAAAGGGCTCAACCAGCCTTCGCCTCAAAAGGAGGCGTCGTGAGCCAACGAAGACTCGATCCAACGGGGAATCACGGCACCGCTTACGTGCTTCCCTTTGAACAAATTCGAATGGTCGATAGCTCCCTGGTCGGCGGCAAAGGCGCCGACCTGGGCGAATTGACCTCTGCGGGCTTTCCGGTGCCACCGGGCTTCTGCGTCACGATCAGCGCTTTCGAGCAGTTCATAGCAACACAGGCCGATATAGGGCGGGCGTATATGCTGCTCGATGCAATAGAGCCCGGCGATGTCGAACGGGTGCGGCATGCCAGCCAGCAAATGCGGGCCATACTACAACAGGCGCCGATCCCCGCGGCAGTGGCTCAGGCGATCACACAGATGTGGCTGATGCTGGGTCGCGAGCATGCCTATGCGGTGCGCTCCAGCGCCACGGCCGAGGATCTGCCAGGCGCTTCGTTTGCCGGCCAACAGGACACCTATCTGAACGTGCGTGGTGAGACGGCGCTTCTGGACAGCATCCGCAACTGCTGGGCATCACTGTTTACTGAGCGTGCCATCTTGTATCGCCTGCAGCATGGGTTTGGTCACCGCCAGATCAGCATCGCGGTGGTGGTTCAGCGGATGGTCGAGCCGCAGGTCGCGGGTGTCATGTTCACCGCGGACCCGGTGACGGGCGACCGCTCCATCATCTCGATTGACGCAAGCTTCGGTTTAGGCGAAGCTCTCGTGGCAGGTCTGGTCTCCGCCGATCTCTATCAAGTTGACAAGCGCGAACGGCGCCTGCTCAAGCGCCAGATCGCGGATAAGCACATGCTGATCCGCCCGGCACCCGAAGGCGGCACGGTGCGAGTAGAGCTATCCGGAGACGCGCCTACGCAGCCGGCTCTGACAGACGCGCAGGTGTTGGAGCTCGCGGCACTCGGCGCGCGGATCGAGGCACATTACGGAACCCCACAGGATATCGAATGGGCGCTCGACGCGGGAGGCTGCACCATTTTGCAGGCGCGGCCGATCACCACCCTTTACCCGCTGCCACAGCCCTTGCCCCATGACGACGCACTCCACATCTACTTCAGCTTCAACCATTTCCAGGTGATGACCGACCCGATGCCGGACCTGGCCATTTCGCTTTGGCGCGTCATGGTACACGTGGGCTGCCCGGCGGGTGAACTGGAAAATCCATACCTGTGTGTGGCAGGTGGGCGCATCTACATCGATCTTTCCCCATTGCTGCATCACCGGGTTCTTGGGCCTGCCGTGCCCGGCGCATTCGCCAGCATTGACGCGCCAGGCGCGCAAGCGATTGCCGCGGTCGCCGGGCGCGAATCGTTTCGACGCCGGGGCCATGCCATCCGCTCACGCGCCTTGATCCGCTTTGTGGTTCCAATACTCAGCAAGGTCATCGTGCGACTGGTCTGGAACGCCCCCGAAGGAGCGGCGGCATTGGGGCTCAGGCTCATGAATCAACACCTCGCTCAAGCCAAAGAGCTTCTGGCTGCCGCACCTGACCTTGTGGCGCGCTTGAAGACCGCAACTTCGCTGCTGCTCAGTGTGCTTTCGCCCATCTTCCGCGATTGGTTTCCGTATTTCATCGCAGGCGAGACGGCGTATGGTTTGCTGCAACGTCTCATGCGCGGCATCGCAACCCCTGATGACCTGGTGGCCGTGGCGCGAGGGTTACAAGGTAACGTCGTGACCGGCATGGATCTGGCCGTCGGTGATCTGGCCGACAGGGTGCGGCGATTTCCCAGCCTG
>JAMDDR010000271.1:4059-5376 GCA_023488685.1 Chloroflexota bacterium
CAGCGGGTCTGCCAGGTGGGCCGGACTTTTTAGCGGCGTGGCAGCAATTTGTCGAGCAGTATGGGATGCGCGCACCCGCCGAGATAGACCTGAGCCGCCCGCGTTGGCACGAGGACCCTGGCTCGCTGTTACAGATGGTGGTGAACGACCTTCGGCACGACGCAACCGGAGAGCATCGTGCCCAACACCAGCGCATGGTTGCACAGGGCCAGGTAACCGCCGAGCGGCTGGTGCAAATGGCGTGGCGTGGGCGGTGGGGCTGGTTGCGCGGCCTGGTTGTGCGGCGGCTCGTGCGCGTGACGCGCCATTTGCTTGCTACACGTGAACACCACAAGTTCTGGTTGATCCGCCTCCTGGGATTGATCAAACCTGTGCTCCTCGAAGTGGGGGAGCGGCTCGCGGCCGAGGGACGGATTGGGCGCGCAGACGACGTTTGGTTTTTGACACTCCCCGAATTGCTGGACGTATTGGACTCTCCTGGCGCAGACCTGCATGAGCGCACCGCCAGCCGGCGCGAGGCGCTGGCAGACTTTCGCGAACGAACACCACCCCACGTCATGACCAGCGAGGGGGAAATCCCCACCCTCAACGCCGCGTCCGCGGATGCGCCAGTGGGCGCGCTGATTGGTACCTCCGCCTCGGCCGGCATCGCCGAAGGCGTGGCACGCGTGGTGCGCGATCCGCAGACCGCAACATTGGAGCGTGGTGAGATTCTGGTCGCGCCGTTCACTGACCCTGGTTGGACGCCGCTGTTTATCAATGCCGCCGGTGTGGTCACCGAAGTCGGTGGGGTAATGACGCACGGCTCGGTAGTGGCGCGGGAGTACGGCATACCGGCGGTGGTCGGAGTGATAGATGCAACGAAACGCATCCGCACAGGCCAGCACATCCGCATCAATGGCACGGCTGGCTATGTGGAGTACCTGGACGGCAACCCGGAATCGTCGCCGCAAGCGGGCGAGACGGTGGTCACACCGGCGGCATCTGGGCCGTGATGCTGCTTACAACTGGTATCTTGACTCAGACCCTGGAGTCTCAGGCGAACGCGTTCGCACGACGCCGGGGGGCTGAGCCCGGTGCCCTAAACGTTGTGGCGCGTGACCTGCACCGGCGCGTTGATCTGCGCCGACTGCTCGGCCGCCAGGATGACCTCGGTTGCCCGCAGGCCGTCGATGCCGCCGGCGAGGGGTGTCTTGTCTTGCCACAGGCAATCGACGAAGTAGCGGATGCTTTCGGCGGCGTAGCCCACCTGGCGCCCCTGGGCCACCGGCATAACCGCCGTATCCGCGTAGGGCAGGTCGGGATAGCCGTGCGGGG
>JAMDDR010000455.1:0-16331 GCA_023488685.1 Chloroflexota bacterium
GGCGCTGATTATATGAGAGGGATTCCTTTGGCCCGATGCAACAGAAAAGCCTGCCCCGTTGCGCAGGCAGGCTTTCGTTCGAGCGCCAAATAAGGCTGTTGGGAGAGCTTATGGATACAAGCCACGCGTCTTGGTTGATTCCGCAACCCGACCAATGGCAAGCACCAGGGCGGCCGTGCGCAGGTCGATATTCATTTGCTGTGACATCTCATACACGTCGCGGAAACTGCGCACCATGATGCGTTCCAGGCGATGATTGACATCATCTTCTTCCCAGAACAACTGCTGCATGTCCTGCACCCATTCGAAGTAGGACACCACGACACCGCCGGCGTTGCACAGGATGTCGGGGATGACGATGATGCCCTTCCCATTCATGATGCTGTCTGCATCGGGTGTCGTCGGACCGTTTGCGCCTTCTGCCACCATGCGGGCGCGCACGGTGGACGCATTCGAGCGGTTGAGCTGATCTTCCATCGCCGCAGGAATAAGGCAATCACATGGCATGGCGATCAGATCGGCGTTGGTGATCGGGTCGGCTTCGCTGAAACCCATGATCGTGCCATGCTCTTTGCGGTACTGGCGCAGTTTGGGCACGTCAATGCCGTTGGGGTTATAGAGACCGCCCTCGATATCACTCAGCGCAATCACCTTGCAGCCCATCTCGTAAGCCGTGATTGCGGTGATCGAACCCACATTCCCGAATCCTTGGACGGCAACCGTTGCGCCGTCGAACTTCCATCCGTACGTCTTGAATGCCTCGCGCACGGTGTACATCACACCGTGCCCGGTTGCCTCCAGCCGCCCCGCTGAGCCACCGATGTTGATGGGTTTGCCTGTGACGATTGCGGGTACCGAGTAACCACGGTGCATGGAATACGTGTCCATCATCCAGGCCATGATCTGCGGATTGGTGCCCATATCCGGCGCTGGGATGTCACCCTCAGGACTGATGAGCGGCGCGATCTCCGTCGTGTAGCGGCGTGTCAATCCTTCCAACTCATGTAGCGACAGCTTCTTGGGATCACATATCACACCACCTTTCGCCCCACCGTAGGGGATATTCACAACGGCACATTTCCACGTCATCCACATGGCAAGAGCACGCACCTCGTCCAGTGAGACGCTCAGGTTATAGCGAATCCCCCCTTTCGATGGCCCGCGCGCAGTATTGTGATGGACACGATAACCGGTGAAGATCCGGATTTCACCATTGTCCATCTTGACGGGGAAACTAACAGTAAGTTCGCGCTTGCAGGTTTTGAGTAGCTGGCTCAGACCGGGGTCGAGATTGAGGAACTGCACGGCATGATCAAATTGAGTCATAGCCGTGTGGTAGGCACTCTCCTGAATAACAACGGCGGGTTGCTCTGATACTTTAGCTTTACCGTTGGATGTCTTCAAGGACATCTCAGGAGGTGCGGCGTTCATGGTCGCCATACGATCATCCTCCACATCTTTTGTCTATATCGGGCACGCATCATGGTGCGCCCGTCATCTAATTGTATCCTTTCGCAAGAAACATTGCCAACGGCGATGCACAACTGCACAACCCTGCACAACCTCTACCAATCAAATCCTATTGCTGGCAGATAAGCATAGTTGCTGACATACGTCGTCGTGCAAGATGCCGTCGGCGTATAACGTGAAGCGTATGAGCCAACCGCATTGCCGCCACTGTTGTTGGACATGGCATTGCCACAAACATCCGCTTGCGGCGTGCGTTGGAACTTGATACCGCCGGCTTTGTTATCGTGAATGTGATTGTGACACACCTCGTTGTCGATGCCCTCGGACGATGTGTCGCCGCCCAACCGAATGCCGGCGCCTACATTACCGTAGCTCTCGTTATACACAAAGATATTGCCGTTCCCGCGCGAGCCGAAACCGGCAGCCTCGGGATCCTTGTTGCCGGTGCATTGATTTCGCTCGATCCGGTTCCCTGTGGCTGCTTCCTTGATATCCACACACTCGTTGCCTTGTGTGTTGATGACATTGTCATGGATCCAGTTGAAGCTGGATTGGTCAGGATCGGCCGTTGGGTTCTTGCCATCGCGCAATTGTTCCGGCGCCGTGCCGATATAGATGCCCTCACCATTCTTCCCACCGTCTTTGAACACGAAATCGTGCACCCCACAATTCACAATGGTCGTGTTCGCGATCTCGTTGCGCTGCGCGAAATAGCGTAGCCGGATGCATTCGCCCCCACCATTGCGAAATGTCATGCCCAGAACCCGCAATCCCGTCACCCCAGCGCGCGTTTCCTTGCCCAGTGCATAGAGCAGCTTGTCGCGGTAGCCTGACATACTGGTCGGGTCCCCCCATAGTCCGTCGACGGTAAACCCTTGCAGGGTAATGTAGTCATGGTTGATCTCGATGACGCGTGCCTTCCCGCCGCCCTTCACCACGGCCTCTGCTGGCCCGGCAATGGTGATGGATGCCGCTGCGGTGCCATTGCGACGTGATACCACATCCTGCAAGTACACACCTGCCGCCAGGTGGATCTTGTCTCCCGGCTGTGCAAGGTCCACTGCCTTTTGGATCGTTTTTAGCGGAGCACCGGTCGATGTGCCACTGTTCGCATCACTACCGGACGGGCTTACGTAGTAGTCGGCAGATCCAGCGTAGCTTACGCTGAAGGGAAAGAGGAGGAAGACAACTGCACCAGCAAGGGTAAAACGGACCAACTTATGACAAACTTTACCAACATGTGTTAAGCGCATGATGTGCCTCGATGTAACCGCAACGTTCAACAATCACCCGATGCTCGTCAGTCCACGTAAACCGACGAAAGCCATTCTATTAAATTAGCACGGGCACAGTAAGTGACAACCGCATCAAAGCCACGCTGACAGATATCACCTTTGTGCCATCGGCATACACAGAGCGAAAAAAGAAAAGCCGAGGTCAAACTTGACCCCGGCCATCATATCACCAACGTATCGCCAAACGTTACTCGCCTGTCATCCACTCAACAGAATGGTTATCAAAAAGATCGCAAAAGCTGCAGGAGCCACGAAAACCAGCCCGTAGATCACCTTTTCATAACGAAGATGCATGTAGTAAAGCGCCACCAGACTCGCTTTCACGAAAGAGAGCGACAGGAGCAGAGGCACGGCCACGGTGCGAGGAATACCCGCAAACAACGTAATCCCCACCTCGAAGACCGTTGCGATCGCCAGGATCGCATAGACCAGTACAGGGCTCGTCGCCTTGCCATGTGGCAGCGCGCCAACATCCGTATCGTGTGTCACCATATGCTGTTGCATTTCACATCACCTCACCATCATCAATCACAGCCAGATACAATGCCATAAACCCAGCCATATACCCAAGTGCTTCGACAAGTTAGATAAGATAGACGATCGTAAAGATCAGGATCCAGACCAGATCGACAAAGTGCCAGTACAGACCGAACATCTCAACCGTGGTGTAATTGCGCGCCGAGAATGCGCCATGTCTTGCGCGCAACGCAACGGCCACTGCCCAGAGCACCCCCACCAGCACATGCAAGCCGTGCAAGCCGGTCAGTGTAAAGAATGCGGTGCCAAACGAATCACCGAAACCGAAATGCTCAGTAAAGATGAGATGTTGATACTCAATGGCCTGCCCGCCAAGAAACAACACACCCAACAGCGCACTCGCCAAAATGTACAGCGCCAGCTTACGCTGCTTATTCTGACGAATATTGTCGATGCCGAGCACCACCGTCAAGCTGCTCGTCAATAACAGGAATGTGTTGATGCTGACCAGCCAGATACTGAGTTGTTTACTAGATGGCCACGATGTTGCGTAGTGCTTGGTCACCAAAAATGCCCCGATCAGCCCACAAAAGATCAACAACTCGGAACTGAGAAACAACCAGAAACCGAACTTTCGATTTAACTGGCTCTCTGCAGACGCACCCGACACACCCGATACATTCGCATCAGCGTTTGACAATACAGGAGACTGATTCATGGCGCGTATTCTATCAAGTTGTATGAGTGTTTCCTGAGAGTGTTTCCTGAGAGTGTCTCCTGAGAGTGTTGCATGCTAAACTAAGCCAATCGAACAAGGACGAAGGAGACCAAAAGGAATCATATGCGAGAGATCACTGTTGCCGTCGTACAGATGGACACCAAGCTGGGGGAACCGGAGGTCAACCTGGCGAAGATGTCCGAGTTCGTGCGCAAGATTACCAGTGAGCAGAAAGTGGATTTGATCGTGTTCCCGGAGTTGGCAACCACCGGATACGAGTGCGGCGTGAAGTTCACCCAGCTCACCCAGCGCGTTCCGGGACCATCAGCCAACGTCATGGCACAACGCGCAAACGAGACGGCCACGCACATCGCATTCGGCATGGCCAGCAAGGAGCGTGTCGAGAGTATTTTGTTCAACGCTGCCGTACTCGTCGGCCCCGAAGGCGACCTGGTTCATCATTACCGCAAAATTCACCTGCGGGGCGAGGAACAGATGCTGTTTCGGCCGGGATTCCGGCTTGAACCGGCCGAGACACCCTTTGGGCTGGTAGGTCTGCAAGTGGGATGGGACATGATGTTCCCTGAGGGTGTGCGCAGTCTATGCCTGGACGGTGTAGAAATCGTCCTGGTGTGCGCCGCGTGGGACACGGCGCGGGCTGCCGAATGGCGTACCTTCATCTCAGCACGTGCGGCTGAAAACGCATGTTTCATCTGCGCAGCCAATCGCATCGGTGAGGAACCAGCCACCACCTTCTGCGGCGAGAGCATGATCGTCGGTCCGCGTGGTGAAGTGATCGTCGACCTGGATGAAACGACTGAGGGCTACATCGTCGCCAAGATCGATGTCGATGAGAACCGCCGTCTGCGCGAGGAAACGCAGATCTTCCAGACGCGCCAACCGTTAAGCTATCGCAGCATCGTGCGCAAGTACTAGCCAGGATGGATTGGCGATTGCATCTTGTAAGGTCAATCGCCAGTCAACCATCATCGATCTGCAATCTACTGTCCGACGAACCGCAGCACGTCGAGCATGGCTTTAAGCGTGGGCGTTTTGTTAGCCACAATGACACCTTCACGCATAATGCCCCGTTCATCTTCAAACTGAATCCTCACTGCCGGCAACGCGCCATACGATGTTGCCACAACAGTGTGTTGTACCAACCACGGGCGCCGGATATTGACGGACCACAGATCAGGATAATGAGTGGGCATTAACCGTGCCTCTGCAGGGATGGCCCTGAATGAGACTGGAATCTGGCGCAAAATAACATCACCGTAACCTGCGCCCAAGCTCCCGAACCATAACAGGCGAGGGCTGGTGCTTGCGGTAGCGTCATCAGCGAGCCCAAATGGAATACTCAATACATAGTCTCGCTTTCGCACCAACCAGGTTAGAACGACACCGGCAGCCACGATACTGAGCAGCGCGACGCTGACGCCATTCAATAGATCAAATAAAGTTGCGCTTGGAGGAACCATCACTTTAAGGTAGCGGTTAGGACCGGGTGCACGTCCTTCCAAGAGCTTCCCCACCAGAGTAACGGTTTGTTTTTCAATAATCTGTGGGAGTCCCTCATCCAAGACATAGAGTGGGTTAGCGTCGCCGGCTACGTTCAACGGGATGAAGCGTACCGAGCGTGAGATCAGGCCAGCGATCGTCGTCGTGGTCTCGTAGACGCCTTCCAGCACAAACTGCCCGGATACACTGACGTAACGGTTCGTCAACGTTGAACGCACTGTATTCGGCGTGAGGGTGTAGACCACGGTGTCCTCAAATCTCGCCGTGCGCGCCCAGCCAATGATACCGATGGAAACGGCACAGAGCGCTAACAGGCTCATCCTCATGACACGGTTACGGCCAGCGAAATAACACAACCGTGCCAATCCATCTAAACTGCGCACTAGAAGGTTGGTCATAGACCCCTCAAGCGAACTCCCGTTCAGACTCTCTCAGACCCTGTCAAACCCTCAATCAAACCCTCAGTCAAACCCTCACCACCAACCGCGCCTGCGCACATACATAATCATGGTCACCGGAATGCTCACCATCAGCAGTGCAGTGGCGCCAAATAGTATTATCGGACTAAATGGCAGGACGACCTCCGTCGAACCGCCGAAAAAGTTCATGCCGAAAAAGCCGGTGATGAAGGATAACGGCATAAACAACGTCGTGACGATGGTCAGCGCCTTCATCACCTCGTTCGTTCGATTGGCCGTCACCGACAGATAGGTATCGAGTGCGCCCGCGATGATATCACGGGAAGACTCGTTCAGATCCACCAAACGCACGAAGTGATCATAGATATCGCGAAAATAGATGCGATCCTTCTCGTCAATCACCGCATAGGCATCGCGAGCCAAACGGCTCAGCACCTCGCGTTGCGGGCTAAGAATGCGGCGCAGGTTCAACACAGCCTGTTTCAACTTTAGTACCCGCGCCACCAACCGGGGCGATGGCTCTTCGAACACCTGGTCCTGGATGTCATCCACAACCTCGTCGATTGCCTCCATACACGGCAGGTAGTCGGTGGCGATTGCATCACACAGGTGATACAGCAGGTAATCCGGGCCGCGCCGGCCATGCCGATCGTCAACCTGCACGGTGCTCCATTCACGCTCCAAAGCCGGGACATCCTCATGGTGATAGGTCACGATGTAATGCCTGCCCAGGAAGACATCCAATTCACGCGTGTCAATCTCGTCCAGGTTTTTATCGAACACCACGGCGTGCAGCACGATGTATAGATAGTCACCCCAATCATCCACCTTGGGGACGTGACTCTCCGTCAACGCGTCGTCGATCGCCAACGGGTGAAAAGCGAACGTCTCACGCAGCAACCGCTCAACTTCGAGCAGGGGTTTCCGCTCCGACTTGTCGTCATAGGATTCGAACAGATCCACCCACAGCATGCCATCGCGGCCAGCGCACTGCTTTAACAGCGCCGGGAGATTGTCGATGTTCGAGTCAGTGCGAAACGTGCCTTTGCCGTTCCGATATGCAATGCGGACCATAGTGTTACAGTGTTACGCTCACTTCAGACGCTCACTTCAGATGGGTGCTCAGGAATGCCGTTACACGCCGGATGAACAGAGCATCGCCACTGCCCACGAACGTGTGCGGCTGTCCAGTATAACTAAAATATTCTACCGATTTGCCGAGTTTCTCCAACCGATCGCGCAGGTCGGCCGACCACGCCGGAGGGACAGTTGCATCCCGCGCCCCGTGGTGGATGCTCACCGCGGCTTGCACATCTGCCAGGTAATTGATGGGGGAGATTTGAGCCATCCCTTCGTCAGGGATGTCCTGTTCTGGCAGAGGCCCACCCCCTCGCCAGTGTTGGATTTTGTCCAGGTTTGCCTGTTCGTCACCACTCATCGCGCCATACAGCACGGCGGCTTTCACGTCTTTGTTGACCGCGATCACCCTCAACGCAATCCCGCCACCCATCGAATGCCCTAACAGTCCAATTGCGCTGGGTTTGGCTTGGGGCAACTGCTTCACCAGCGCAATCAGGTTCAACACGTCGACGGCATAACCGACACGTAGCGGATTCGGTCCATCCTCCGATACGCCGTGGCCACGGTAATCGGGGTGGATAACCAGAAATCCGGCACGCGCCAGCGCATCCGCGTAACGTGTGGTGTAGGCGAGCGTGCGATAGGTCGCCGTGTTGACGTGGCCATGCAACACCAGCACGACAGGAAATGGTCCCTTCCCGCGCGGCGTGTTCATGAAACCTTGCACGTTGAGGCCATCACTGGTGTAGGTGATCAGTGTGCGTGTAAACGCTGCTGTGACAGCCAGCGTCTTGACCACATTCAGCGAGCCACCCCCATAGCTACGCGCACGCAAACTGTCTATGTACAGATCCGCGTAAAGGTCTTCTGCGTCTTCTGAAGGGGCTGTGATGGCACCACGCTGCGCCACAGTGTTTCTCGCAGCGCCGGCTTCCCGCAGTATACCGGCACTCGCCGTATGCGGCACGGTCAGGGCGACACAAACCAACACCACCCAGGTTACGAACAGTCTAATTGGCATCGCCACTACTTTCCAGATTTGACAGAGTATGAAATAGTGTAAGCGCCCAACGGCCCAATACTGCGGTCCCTGTGCCTGCCACGCCCCCATTTGTCGGCGCCGGCGAATGTCCTGCTCATCACCGCTACCGGCTCGTCGTTGTCGACGACCGGCAGGCCCTCGCCGATCGGCTCTAACCCGCTGACTGCCAGTGACAACGAGGCATCTGGTAAGAGATTCACTGTGAAAGACTTCTTGATGACGTACGTGCGGCCAGACTTGACACTTCGCAGACCCGAGCGGGGCCAGCGTGATGCTCGGCCGTTGACGCTGAACAGCAGCGCGATCTTAGCTGCACCTTCCGGGGCGCCATCCGCGTGAAAGGTGACTGTTTCAAACTGCACAGTCAAACGGCCCGGGCGTCGCTTTCCCGCAGGGGTTGCAGGCGACACCTCTGCACCAATTGCCTTGGCAATGCCTGGCGGGAACCCCGCTGCCGGGGGCCGCTGCGCCAGGTAATCCTGCACGAAAAAGCCGCGCCACTTTTCGCCTGTGGATTGCTGGAAATGAGGCATCGTCTTATCCGACTTCAGCGTGACATCCTTACCTGGATGATTGTTATCGTAGATGTGAACGGTATAGCACTCGCTGGCCGCGTCGTAGTCGTAGCCGTAGGCGACTACCTGGTGATTGCGAGCCAAACCAATCAATTCGTTTGCCACCACCAATCCAAGCGTCGCCGGCGTGTTTGCGTCAATGGCTTTGCGCAGTTTTGCGAACTCGTCCTCTTTCGTCCAACGTAGGACGCCGCGCCGAAAGAATGTCGACTCGTCAGGCGTGAGCGACCAGATGATAAATTTGGCCGCGCTGGGCACCAGAAAACTCTCGATCTGGCGCCGGTAGATGTAATCGGCCAGAGGGGTGCCATCGGCAGGGACACCACCCGAGGAGGCAAAGTCGCTCTCAGACTGAGGCGGCACTGGCACACCGCTGAAGTAGCAATCCAGCGCGGCGTACGACATCCCTCCGCAGCGGCCTGCTGTGGTGATATCACCGTACACAGGCAGCTTGACAATGTGGTTCAAGAACCGGTTCGCGAAACGAAAACCATTCGTAGTGGGCGAGAAGTTGGTCTTGGGCATGAACAGCCACCTCCGTTTCCATTAACAATTACAACTGACACCGCTTCCATCTGGTTGACACCAAGCACGATCACACCCCGCTCCGCAAAATCCCGGTGCGCCTGCTCCAACACACCCATCTCCGCGCGACAGGGCAGACACCAGCTTGCCCAGATGTTCAACACCACATCCACAACAGCCCAGCGACAGCAATAAGAATCGCCGGCCTGATCAGTACCACCCGGCGTGAGACCCGGGTGATGGTTACCACTAGGAAACCTTAACCTTCACCAGCGTACCTTCACTTGGCGCCCCCGTGCGCGTCCACCGCTCTTCATAGGGTGAGCTTGGCATCGTCCAGCGGAACACCCACTTTGCATCCTCGGGCAGCATGTTGACACAACCGTGGCTGCGCGGGCGACCGTAATCATTGTGCCAGTATGTCGAATGGAAAGCAATGCGCGAAGCTGTGAAGTAAGACACCCAGCCAACACCTGGGAGATCATAGAAATCGTTCGTGCCGCGCGCCCCGCCAATCATACGCCGCGAGGGGGTCTTGAGGAAAATGCGATGTTCACCCGGCGTGGTACGAAAGCCCGCATAGCCAGTTGCCACCCTGGCGCTGAACACAGGCTGGTCATCCTCGTAGGCCGTGGCCACCTGCTGCGCCAGGTCCACCTCAATCCGTTTTGCATCCTGCGGCACATCGGGCGAAATCGGCTCAAGCTCATGTTGCTCAACTGGCCGGATGTGTTCGGCGCGTACGAACAGACCATTGGTCATCCCATCATCCACCTGGTACCAGGAGACATTCTCCTGATCGACGACCAGCGCCGCCACACGCACCATGGCACTGTAGTACAGCCGGTAGCGCACACCTGCCTGTGAACCGGGTTGCGCACGTGCCTCGGTCACGGGCACTGTGACCTCGCCCCAAATCAAGCTGTCTTTATCCACTGACACCAACGGCGTGTTCACGCTATTCTCGCATGGCTGCATAAACGCGGAGTAAACAAAGCCTTCCTGTGTCTGGTACCAGATGATATTGTGTACTGGTCCATCTCCGTTCACTTGCCCAAGCAGCGCTACGACTTCATTGAGTGCGAGCTGGCGCACCAGCTTGGCTTTCGAGGACGGCGCTTCGCGCAGCACTAACCCTGCCTGGATAGCGCGTCCAAAAGGGCGTGGCACCAGAGCAATTTCCAGACTCTCCGCCAGACTGCCACCAGCGCCAGGAACAGTCTGAGCGGCGACTGGCCGTAGGATTCGGACGAACGGAATCACAGCCAGCGTCCCGCCCCACTTCAACACTGTGCGACGATGCAGTTTAGCCACCCTTGACCCCGCTCAATGACACTTGCGCGAGAGTACCCTTCAACACCTCAGCGGAGTGACGCAGCCCCGCAGCCTCTTCTTCATTCAGTTGCAGCCTCAGCATTCGCTGTACCCCAGAGCCGCTAATGACGGTCGGCAAACTCAAGTACACGTCATCAATGCCGTAATAGTCCTGGATCAGACTGGAAACAGAGAGCACCGTACTCTGGTCGCGCAAGATGGCTTCGACGATTCGAATCAGCCCTGCAGCCACTGCATAATAAGTGGCGCCTTTGCGTTCGATGATGTGATACGCAGCGTCGCGCGTCTGTTCGAAGATGTTGCTCAAGGTTGTGTCATCACAACCCAATCCGTGCGCCGCACAGAAGTCCGGCAGGCGCATGCCGGCGATATTCGCCAGCGACCACACAGGCACCTCACTGTCGCCATGCTCGCCAATGATGTAGGCGTGCACGCTGCGCGCATCAACGCCATAGTGCTGGCTGAGCAGGTAGCGGAAACGGGCGGTGTCTAGAATGGTCCCCGAGCCGATCACCCGTTGCGCAGGAAACCCTGATATCTTCCATGACGCGTAACTCAGCACATCGACAGGGTTCGTCGTCACCAGCAGAATGCCATCCGTGTTGTAGCGCACCACATTCGAAACAATCTCCTGGAAGATCCTCGCGTTACGCTGCACCAGATCCAGGCGCGACTCACCCGGGCGTTGCGCTGCGCCGGCAGTAATCACGATCACGGCGGCGCCAGCACAATCCGCATAGTCGCCGGACCAGATGCGGGTGGGTCGCGTGAGCGGTACGGCGTGGTTCAAGTCCATCGCCTCGCCTTCAGCTTTGGACTTGTTGGCGTCTACCAGCACGATCTCTGCCGCCAGGCCACTGAGCAGCAGTGCATATGCAAACGTTGCCCCCACATTCCCCGTGCCAACCACCACCACGCGCGTCGGATGAGACTCGCCGGCACTCGCGCCTTCATTCATAAAGTCACCTCACCAGGTCGTACTTCTCAAACAAGGTTTCATCGTACGGCGCACGCCGGCCAGGACAATCTTCACGTGGGCACAACTGGCAATTTACATATGCGCTCTCGGTGGAAAACTGAACGCCCGTAACTGACTTGTTCGGCGTCATCAGAAAGCTGCTGGAGAGTGTCACGCCAATGCTGGCAGCGGCATCGCCAAACAGCCGGAAGAAAGGCTTCTGTTCGCTGATGGGCCAATCCGAGAGCGACCCTGGATTCATCGTGGCGGTCGGACCAGGCATGTAATGGTTCTGCAAGTGCTGATGTAATGCACTGGTCGCGGCAGTAAGCGCCATCGCCTTGATCATATCGGCCCAAAAGACCACCAGCATATCGTCAAACTGGTCCGACCATGCCTGGAGTTCCATACCGCACGTCGCGATGTAAGGAAACACACGGTGCACACTGTCCAGGTTAACGCGTAGGATGCGGCTGCTGAACGTCACACCGTCGACGACGACCTGCCGTTCCCGTTTATCATCCACAAACGAGAGCTGGTATATCGCCTTCGGCCGGCCGATCGCCTCTGCCTCCCGCACCATCTGCTTCACTTGCGCGGCATCATCGCTATCAGGATGCAGATGAATGTGTTTGAACAATGCTTCGACGTCGATTTTGAAGGGGATTTCGGTGAGGGTTACAAGATTCATAAGATCCTTCGCCCCCTCCATCCTATAGAGGGGGCATTTTGTGCCTTGTACGGCATGCACGCCGCACCTGGACAAGGCGTTATCTGCTACGCCGTGCCGCGCTTTCCCAGGCGATGATCCAGCATGAACAGACTATTGCTGCTCTCGCCGATCCGCTTGAGTTGATCGACGATCAACGAAGCATTCTTCTCTTCTTCAACCTGCTCGTTGATAAACCATTGCAACATAGCCTGCGTCGCGTAATCGTTTTCCTTGATCGCCAGCGCATTGATGTCGTTGATGAGCGCCGTGACTTCCTGTTCGTGCACAAGCACCTGTTGGAAAACATCGTGGACTGACTTGAACTCTGACGGCGGTGCATCGATTGCCTCCAGCACAACACGCCCGCCGCGGTCCACGATGTACTCGAAGAATTTCCTGGCGTGCGCCATCTCCTCACCACTCTGCACCCTCATCCATACCGCCAGACCAGGCCAACTGTTCGCCTCGAAGTAAGCTGCCATCGACAGGTACAAATAGGACGAGTAAAACTCATGTTTAATCTGAGTGTTGATCGCTTCCTGAATGGTCTTGCTTAGCATTGCATCACTCCTTGAATCTTCGTAACAACTCCCAATCCTGTTACGACAATCATATCAACAACCAGCATTGACATTTCCTTGTGCAGAGATCCGATTCCTTCAACGCACTTCCTCAACAGTTGCCTCAGCAATCTGACCGAGTCGCCGGCGATCAAACGTAACGTCAGCAGCAATAGCGACGCGCGGGTATGCGAATACGAAATCCGGCGGAATGTGCACGCGGAAGCTGACGGCGCCACGTTGTTCAGCCGCCAGGTTGAGTTGCGCCGATGCTGGTGTCACCGTCCAACTTCCCGGCAGCACCAGGCTCATCTCAGCGTCAGCCGCATGGTTCAGGTAATTGTTCACGCGCACCTGCAGGTTGAGCGTATCACCAGGCTTTGCCAGCGACTGGTATGGATAAATTTGTGTCCAGCTCGGTTCCAGCCCGAAATTAGCTTCGCCAGGGAGGAGCGCCTCAAAGTGGTGCGTCATTTGGGCTGCATTCTGGGCAAACGCCTGGTACACCTGTGGCCCGACCTCGCGTTTCAGGTCGTGGCCGGTGCACAGAATCTCGGGTTGATATTCAAGATAGAGCCGCGCCGTCTGCTGGTGGCTGGTCTTGTGCACGTGATTGCGGTAAATGAGACTGGGGATGGGGCTGCCGTTAGGAGGGGGGAAGATATTGTCGCCGGAGAACGCAATCGAGTGCCCATCGATGTTACCGAACATCCCCATGTGATAGTCCGCGTGACCAGGCGTATGGTGAATGGTGAACTCCAGCCCCTCCCAGCACAACCGCTCGCCATCGTGGAAAGTACGATGCACTTTGATCGGCGTGGGCAGCACGCAACCGATCAACTCGCCGCGGTTGTTCTCCAGGATATCGCGCATGTTCTCATAAGCCCAGCACTCTACGCCGAGGTGCTCCTGCAGGTATGGGATGCCATTGATGTGGTCGTCGTGATAATGGCTGGGCAGCACCGCTTCGATCTTTTGCACACCGTACTGCTTGCGCAGACGGCCCAGGGAATGCTCGACAAAGCGGACCAACTCGAAGTCCTCAAAGTAGCGGTTTGCCGGCGCAAACAAGGCAAAATTGGGCGAGCCATAATCGACAAGCAACGCCTTGCCCGAGTCCGACATGATGACGTAGAAATAGGCACAGGCATAGGTCGCCGCCAGCACGTGCGGCAGCACCGGCACGAAGTCGATCTCGTCCACGGGCTGAACGCCACCTGTCATCAATCGATAGAAACCGGCCAGGTTTTCGCGTGTCTGGCGGATGGCGTTCTCAGGATCATCCATCGGTTGACCGTGTGAAGGACACAACAACTGCGCACCGCGCTGCGCCAGGTTGGTCAGGGACAGGATCGCGAACTCAACCCCATCCACGGCGCCATAGTTGTATTGCAGGTCATACATGGTGATGACCTTGCCGGCCGCGTATAGCAGGTCGCCAGTAAAGGCCACCCGCTTGCCATCTACACTCACCAGCAACGTGAGCGAGCCATAGCTGTGACCCGGTGCCGGCAGGATGTCAAACGCGAAAGTACCCGCGGACCACGTGCCGAAATCGTGCAGCGACCCGGCCACCGGCACGTTGTGTGTGAGCGAGAAGTAGGTGTTGCGCACGTTGTACATGTCGAACAACTGCTTGCTCGCCCAGAATAACTCGGCATGCTCGAACAGGCGGCGCTCGTGCTCCGGCACGTAGATGGGAATGCCTTCGGCCGCCGCGCGCAGATCGCCCTGGCATTGATCGCGATGGTGGTGCGTGTGCAGGATGGCGCGCACGCGTCGCACGCCAATCTCACCCAGGTGATCCAGCACTGCCCCACTCCCGAAATCGACCAGCACTGCTTCGCCATCGTCGATCACGGCATACACGTTGCAGGTGTCCTCGAACAGGTACAGGTGATCGCTTAACCGCTGCCACGTCCTCTGAGCACTCATCTCGCCTCCTTCGAAAATAACCAACCACCAAGGCCACCAAGAGCACCAAGAATACTATTTCTTTTCTTGGTGCTCTTGGCTGAAAGCCCTTTAGGGTGGCCTTGGTGGTTCTATTGCTGCTACCTATTTGCCTATCAGCTTGCGCTTCTTATCGAGGTACTCGCAGTAATGGGCGTAAGGGATGTCCGGAGGCACCAGGTGATCGAGATGCGGGATGCAGCGGCCTTGCTCCAGCAACGGTTTGATGCGTTCCAGTTCCCGGTCAATGGCCTTGCCACCTTCGACCAGTGGTTGCTTAGCGATGCCGCCACGCAGCCGTAGTTCCATGCCAAACTCCTCGCGCCATGCAAACGGATCGACGCCCGCCGCCACCTCCAGCGGGAACATGATGTTGACGCCCTCTTCCAGCCAATTGCGCACGATGTCGTGCGGGTCACCGTCGCAGTCCACCATGCTCAGGCTGCAGCCGCGCTTGCGCGCGGCTGTCATGACGCGATGATAGCCCGGCTGCAGGAACTTGCGAAACACGCCGGGACTGACCAGCGGCCCATTCTTGCCAGCCATATCCTCCCACCAAAACACGGCGTCCACGACGATATCCGCCGGCAGGCGCTCAAACTGTTGTGCGCACAGCGCCGACCAATGATCGACCATGTCATGGATCATCGCCGGCTCGTCATAGAATGCATACGACAGCCGCTCCATACCCATCCAGTTGCGCAACTGGCCATAGAAGCCGGTGCAAAACACCGTGATCATCTGACCCCGCTGCATCGCCAGCCTGGCGGCCCGAATATCCCCAGGGAAAATAACACGACAGGGGTCATCCAGCCGGTAGCGCTGCTTCATCGCCTGCCAGTCCTGGGGTGTTTCCACCGGGAAGCGAATAAACCGCGGGATGGAGCTTTCGTCCACCTCATTCTGATATCGCTCGGCCAGCACGCCGGCAGTGTCGCGCATAATGACCGAGCTGCCTCGGCGCTCAATCACCTCCTCCTTGAAGTGGGGCATCATGTTGAGTTGCAGATCGATGCCATGCCCCTCCGGCTCGAAGCCGAAGAAGCGGTCCAGCCGGGCCGGGAACATCTCCTCCTGCTCATCCTCGCTCAGGTCCACCGGCATCCCCTCCGCCAACCAGCGGCGGATGGTCTGCGGCCAATAGCCAAACTCGATATCCGGCACGCGGTCAACATTTCCGTCCGTATAAACGCGGTAAAAGCGCTCAGTGATGTCCGTGCGCATGACGATCTCCTTTTAAACCGGGTGGCTCTCAACAGGAATTGTCGCCTGATTCGGGTTTTACGGCCAGGAGTCAGGAGTCAGGAGTCAGAAGTCAGAAGTCAGAAGTCAGAAGCCCGGTCGTTGACGACCGGGCTGAGAGAGCGGGCTTCTGTAAATGGAGCGGTAACAGTGTGACAACTGGTAGCTGGTGGCTGGTCGCTGGTTATTGGCGGGTTGTGACATGTGACAACGTGACAACTGGATGGTGGCTGGTGGTCTGGCGCGGCAGTGCGTTGTGACATGTGACAAGTGACAACTGTTGTCACTGGTTGTCACAGCGGCTGTGACCGTCCCAGGTAAGGGCCGCGGCGAGCCGCGCTGGCCGGTAGACGGGAACTCATGGGAGGGGGAGTGGGGCTGAGGCCGCGCAGCGACCCTGCGCTGGTTTTGAGATGGGTCATAAAATCGGGTGGTGTTTATCGGAACAA
>JAMDDR010000455.1:16341-24275 GCA_023488685.1 Chloroflexota bacterium
CATGTGACAAGTGACAACTGTTGTCACTGGTTGTCACACCGGCGGTGACCGTCCCAGGTAAGAGCCGCCACGAGCCGCGCCAGCCGGTAGACGGGAACTTGTTCGGAACAAATGTTCTGTTCACAGAGCAAGTGTAGTTACCTTTAAGTGATTTGTCAAGGGGGGGGGGTGGGCCGTGCAGGTGCCTGCCCCTTTTGTGAAATGTACCCCGGACCCTTGCGAAGGTAACATGTGGGACCCTCCCGCGGGTTGCTGTGACAGGCCACGATTTGCGCCAACAACCCGCGGGAGGGTTGACAGGCGAAGGTAACATGTGGGTTTGTGTGCCACCAAGAGTTGCGCACGCATCGTTCCACTCCTACAATCTCTCATTGACCATGACTGCTGAACTTCCGGATGACCTATTCACGTGTGTGAAACAATTGTTATTGCCGCATGTGACTCAGGCCGGCGACCGGGAAGCGCTACTGATTGAGGCGTTCTACATCCGCGAGCGGAGCCTGTTTTACACCATCGCGCGCGAGGGCCGGCCCGACACGTTCGCGGTTCAATGCGCGCGGGCGCTGCTCGACTATGGTTGCCTGCCGGGCGGATGCACACGCTGGCGACCCTGCTCCAGGTGATCTCAACAGGAATTATGGATACGGTTACCTTCGATGCAATCGTCAACTTGCTGATGCAACACCCTCAGTGGGAGAGTGAGCGAGATCGCCCGTCGCTCATCAAGCTTGTATTCCTCGATGCCGAAAGCGCACCAGACATCGACTATGCCGGCGCTCCACGCGCAGCAGCGCGGAGAGCTGTGTTTGCACTGTCAAACTACGGTACTTTGCTGGATGGGCAGCCCGCGCTGGCGCGCCTGCTCGCTCTGCTGCGTTCTGACTTCGGTGTAAATAAACAGGTGGAGATAGACCGCCTGATCAAGGCCATCGCAACCAGCTCTGGTCCAACTGCTCCTCCTCCCCCACAACTCTGGTTGATTTACGCGCCGGAGGATCGTCCGTCGGCAGAAGCGACTGCTGGCGCGCTACAGCACGCTGGCTACTGCCCTTGGTTGGACACCGATGGCCTGCACAGCCAGGAGTTGTGGGAGCAATCGGTGCTGGAAGCCATCAAGGAAGCTGCTGCGGCTGTGGTGCTGCTGACCCCACATGCACTAAAGTCAAGCACGAGCGTACGGCGCGACGTCGCGCTGGCGCAACGGACTGGAACGCCGCTCGCCGTGCTGGTGTTGGCGCCGCTGGACGACCTGTCACAGGCATTGCAGGAATTGGGCGCAGCCGGCGCAACAGTCGTGGATAGAGGATCGGGCAGTGTGCACGAGGGTTTTCCCGAACTGAGTGCGATGTTGCTGTCGTTGACCGGCCGGATGGCATTGCCACAGCCACCGCCACCATACACATCCAAAGGGCAGGCTGCGCGCCCACAGCCAACCTTCTCTGCCCCATCTACACCCACACTTGATCCAGCCAGCCTGCATCAAGCATATCTGTGGAGCTGGTTTGGCAAGCTATGGACGTGGGTATCGCTGGCGGACTTCAGCGATCGGCAGGAGCGTGTCAGCCTTTTGGATGTGTATGTGCCACTGCGAGTTGACTTTGCCATCACCGTTCATACGCAGGATCAGAGGATTACAGATTGGTGGGCGACGGACGAGCGCGCAGAGGCGGGACTTATAGCACATGACGCAAGGCTCGAATCAGTACCCAAGCGCCGCGACTGGCCATCGCTCGGCGTGGGTGCGGTTTCACTGCAGCAGATCATCAACGGCATCCAGCGCAAGATCGACCAGCGTGAAGAGAAAGCAAAGGACGGCGACCATATCTGGTATATGGAGGCGCACGACGCCGCCAGTGTACAGCCGCGCTTCGTGCTGGTGGGTGACCCCGGCAGCGGCAAGAGCAGCTTCGTCAGGCACCTGGCCTTGTGCATGGCCGGCGCGCAACTGCGCGAGTTGGGCGTGCCGAATGTGCCCGCGAATGCGAGCCTGGAGGCGCTGCGCGATTGGCTGCTGGGTGCGTACACGCCAATCTATATCGAGCTGCGCCACCTGGTGCAAGAGGTCTTCGCGCCCTTACCTGCTGATGAGGCCAAGCCAGCGCCATTGCCTGACATCGAGCATTTCTGGCGCTATGTCAGACGCCACATCCTCGGCGAGGTGCTGGCAGCCTACCAGCCCCATCTGTTGCAGCGACTGCTGGCAGGCCAGGCTATCATTTTGCTGGACGGTCTGGACGAGGTGAGTGAGGCCGCCGATCCGCGCCGCCGCCAGCAAGTCAAAGCCTTCGTCGGCACGCTGGCGCAATATTCTCGAACTCGCATCATTGTCACCAGCCGGCCCTATGCCTACCGGCGCGGCGACTGGGCGCTGGAAGGCTTCGGCCGTGCGGAGTTGCGCCCGCTCTCCCGGGATCGTTTGCACGAACTGGCGCAGGCGTTGTTCAAGAACCTGCTGAGCGAGCAAGCGGATGCCGAAGCCCAGGCCTTCTTCGAGGCGCTCAATAAGGTGCCGGATGACCTGCGCCGCAACCCGCTGTTCTTCACCCTTCTGGCGGCCATTTGGCTACGTTCGCCCGGCGATCACCACCTGCCCGAGACTCGCGGCGAACTGTACCGTCGCAGCCTGGACCTGATGCTAGCAAAGTGGGCCGAGCGCAAGATCTACTCACGCTCGTTGGCTGATCTGCTGAATCTACGGCCGGAGCAGTTGCGCATCGCACTGCAGATCATCGCAAGCGCCGTACACGGCGCAAGCGATGCTGAAGGCGGCACGGCCGAGTTCCATCGCAAGGATCTGGCGGACGTGATTGCCGACCTGAAGAAGGGGGTGCCACCCGACCGGGTGTGGGATTACCTGGAGCAGCGCGCGGGCATCTTAGTGTCCGGGCGCAGCAAGTACTTTCGTTTTGCCCACCGCAGCTTCCAGGAACACCTGGCCGCCTGCGAACTGACTTACCCGCCGGGGCAACCGCGCGTGCCGCCTGTTGCGTTGGAGAACCGTTTCCCCTTGGGTCTGGCACAACGCATCCTCGTCAAGCCCGATCTGTGGCGCAATGTCGCGTGGCTGGCCGCCGACGAGTTGAGCGGTGTGAGGCATGACGACCTGTGGCGCCTGCTGTCCGAACTGATCCGTCCATTGGTTCGCAGCGAGACCGATTTACAGGCACGCCAGGTAGCGTTGCTGGCGCTTGAGATTGCACAGGAGCAAGGCTTGCTGTCGGAGACATGGGACGAGCTTAGCTCCAGTGCCCCCATATTGAAAGCTCTGCGGCAGACTGCTCTAACACTGCTCATTGACCTTGACTTCACACCCGAACGGCGACTCATCGCCGGGCAGGTGCTGTCCACGCTGGGTGACCCGCGACCGGGGGTGACCCTCACCCCTGACCCCTCTCCCAGTGGGAGAGGGGAACTGGTGCCCGACATCGACTGGGTGCCCATCCCCGACGACGGCGAGTTCATCTACGGCGAAGGGGAGACACAGCGCAGCTTGCGCCTGCCGCCTTACCAGATTGGGCGCTATCCGGTCACGTACGCGCAGTTCCAGGCGTTCGTGGACACGCCGGACGGCTTCCACAATCCTGAATGGTGGCAAGGACTGACCGCCGATAACGAGCACCGGCGACAGCCGGGCGAGCAGGCATTTCGGTACGCCAATCACCCGCGCGAGCGCGTGAGCTGGTACGACGCGGTGGCCTTCTGCCGCTGGCTGAGCGAGAAGCTGGGTTACGAGGTGAGGCTGCCGACGGAATGGGAATGGGAGAAGGCCGCGCGTGGTTTGGATGGGCGCGCTTATCCATGGGGCAAGTATTACATCGCCGGCTACGCCAATATCAACGAGACCTATGACAAGGCAGGGCCACACTATTTGCAGTCCACGTCCGCTGCCGGCATGTACCCGCAGGGCGTGTCGCCGTATGGCGTGATGGACATGAGCGGGAATGTGTGGGAGTGGTGCCTGAACAAGTACGACGATCCAACCAGGATGCAACTCGAAGGCGCGTCCACTCGGGTGGTGCGTGGCGGTTCGTGGAACGACTTTCAGTTCAACGCGCGCGCGGCGTCCCGTGTCAGGTACCTCCCGTACGAACGTAGCAGCGCCTGCGGTTTTCGCGTTGTGGCTGCCCCTGTTCCCCAGCTCTGACTCTGTTCCCTCGGCGCTCTGTAGCTCTGAAAAGCGCGCCTGCGGCGCGCCCTCTGCCTCTGGAGAGGGTGTGGGGGAGACTTCCCCCACCGCGAAAAGCGAGTTGGGTGATTTGGGCTATGATAGCCCCGCCGGGCCGCAAGGTCCGGTCAGGCGGTCCGGGAAGGTGGTGCGTGGCGGTTCGTGGAACAACAATCAGAACAACGCGCGCGCGGCGCGCCGCGCTCCCATACGCGGTGGCGTTCCAGTAATGGGCGGTGATGCAGGTCAGCGCCCCGAGGTGAAGGAAGAGGAACAGCGCCGGGCCTGTCTGGTCTGCGCGCCTTACGGCGGTACGGGGCACTGCTGGCGCCAAGCATATACACAAGCCGGGGCGCAGCCTGGGCGTGAACGCGGCCCCCACTATGCCCGCCCCTTTGTTTGCCTGATCCAGCCGCCCAGGAGCCTGCCTATCTCGGCGATCATTCCGCTGATGTGCTCATACTGGCCACTGCTCAACCACTGCCACTGATGCGCCAGCCGCAGGTACAGCCGCAGCTTGTTCAGGTGCACATCAGCCGCTTGCAGGAGTTGGAGTCGAGCGCGGAATATACGCCGGTCTACTTCCCCGGTGACGACCTGTTCGCCGTCAATCGCTCGCGCGGTCTGCCCATTGGTAACTTGACGTCGCAGTTCTGGTCGAACGTGTACATGAACACGCTCGACTGGTTCGTCATCCGCGAGCTAGGGTGCCCAGCCTACTCGATCTATACCGGGCGGGTCGGATCACCTTTGCCGAACTGGATGCCAGTGTCCAGGGCTGGATCAACCATGTACGCTACGGCGACACCTGGGGCTTGCGCGAACACATCCTGGGGAACCATCAGTTGTAATAGCGGCTCTAGCGTTCATGCGCTCAGTGCCCCGTCCCGAGGCACGATTCGGGCGGTCAATCACCTACCGGGCGTGGCCCAGTGTCCACTGCCGGCCCCGAGACGGGGCCGGGAGCTGCGATGGCATGGATGGAGCTGTGATGGCAGAGGTGCTCTTTGCCCGCCCCAATATACGCTCAGCGCCCCGTCTCGGGGCGCGGTCGAGGTGGGACGATTCGCCGGGCGCGACTGTCGTCATACGCGCTATGCAAGCCACGGACCAACATCATCCACTTCAACCGCCGGCACAGCGCCTCGATCATAGAAGCATGCGCTGGAATACGCGTAGTCAGCCCGGTCTCTGACCAAGCTCCATTTCTTGGCCGTCGGGTTGTTGTGCACGTACTCCAGTTTCTCACGCAGGAACTCGGGCGAGAACACGTTCTTAGCTTGAATGGGTTGCCAGATCTGGTGTTGCTTGTCGGTGTCCTGATCCTGGCGGTGCGAGAAGAACACGAGCCACTCATCATTCCGCTCGTGCTTGAGTTGGCGCAGGATCGCGTGCGCCGTGAACGACCCGAAGGACTGCAGCACGGTCGAGATCGTGTGATCGGTGAGCGGTTTGATGATCGCGTGTATGTGCGTCGGCATGACCACGAAGGCAAACAGGTTCCAGCGTCCATGCCTGCGATGCCAGTCCAGTGCGCCCAACACGATGGCAGTGTATGCAGGCTGTGCGAACAGGGGCTTCCAGCCCAGGAGTGTGGCGGTGATGAAGTACAGATGGGCTGGATCATGCTGTGGTCTGAAACTCATGATGGCTGTTGTAGCACGCTTCTGAGAGGGGACGTGGTCAATCGCAGTAAGTTGCTCACCACCGGCCCCGAGACGGGGCCTTGAGCTGCCAAAACCAGAAGCATAATGCTCCCGAGGCGCGGTCGGTGTGGGCGACCATTCAGGGCGCGGCTCTATGCTCTCGACGATTTCGCCCTGTTCGGTGATAACAAGCATGAGTTGTTGGCCTGGAAGCGCGCCATCGTCGGCCGGCTCGCGGACCTGCGGCTCACCATTCATGAGGCCGAGGCGCAGGTCATGCCAACCGGCAACGGCATCCCCTGGCTTGGCTTCGTCGTCTGCCCCGATCACCGGCTGCTGAAGCGGCGTAACGCGGTGAACTTCGTTCGTCGTATCGAGCACAACCTGGACCTGTACCACGCCGGCCGGATCACCTTTGCCGAACTGGACGCCAGCGTGCAGGGCTGGGTCAACCACGTGCGCTACGCCGACACGTGGGGTCTGCGCGAACACATCCTGGGCAGCCGGGTGGTGTGACGTTTTTCGGCGGGCGAGGGGAGGCAGAGGGCGCGACTTCGTCGCGGCGCACCTGCAGCGCGCTTTTCAGAGCACAGAGATCAGAGGAACCAGAGTCAGAGTTGAAGAACAGGGGCAGCCACAACGCGAAAACCGCAGTCGAAGTTACGATTGAGCGGGCCGTACCTGACACGGTACGCCGCGCGCGCGACGAACTGAAAGTCGTTCCACGAACCGCCACGCACCACCCGATACCGAACATCCGTTCTGCTCAGGCCTTCGCGCTCCGGCGTGGGCTGATACGGGTAATCGAGATAGGCGCTGCTGGTCCACTCCCACACGTTTCCGCACAGGTCGGCGATGCCATCGGGCGTTTCACCGCCAGGAAAGACACCCACCGGTGTGGTGCGCCGGATGTGGCTCTCGAACGTGTTGCAGCGCGCTGCATCGAATTGATCGCTGTAAGCGTACTTGCGCGCCGCCGGGCTGCGCGCGGATGCCTCCCACTCCGCCTCATTCGGTAGAGGGATGCCATGCCCGTTTGCGCCGACAGCCAGGCGCAGTAGGCACGCGCCTCATGCCAGCACACACCCACCACGGGTTGTGCCGGGTTGTCGAAGTCGGGATCGTTCCAAAAGCGTGGCTGGCGGTAGATCTCGCCGCTGGGGAAAGACTTCTCCAGCCAGGTCTCAAACTCGCCATCGCTCCAGTTCCTGATCGCAATCCAGTCATCGGCCTGCTGCGAGGTGATGCGCCCTTGCGCGACAAGCGCACGTATCTGCTCCTCTGTCCAGCTCTGTTGCAGCGTGGCGCGGTCTTCCCGCCAGCCTTGCCGCATTCCTTCCACCTGGCCTTCACCTCTGCGCCAGGCTTTGGCTGCATCTGTATCCCACCACTGCTCGTCGTCATAGCCGCCGGCTGCAATGAACAGCGCGTACTCGGCGTTGGTTACGGGAAAGCGCCCGATGCGGAACGCATCGTGCGTCACCGTGTGTGCCGGCTTCTCGTCATCATAAACGCTATCATCATCACCAATCGTGTATGTACCAGCAAGGATATCGACCGATGGCGGCAGCAGGTAATCGCCATGCGCCCATGGCGGCGCTCGAAGCGCGGATCGCCCAGCCGGCCCAACGCCAACCCAGCGGCAATACGGGCGCGCAGGTCGGCGGCCGCATCTTCCGTCCGCTCGATCAGCGCCTGCTGCAGTCGTTCCTTTAATGCGGGCGAAATGGTAACGTCCGGCGCCGCAGCGCTGTGCGCTGCGAGCAGCAGGTTCGTCTGCATCAGTCCCCGCACAAAGTCATCGGGAGCAACTGTCATTGCCGCTGCCAGTCGCGCTGTTTCCTCCCATCCGGTCGTCGGCGCCGACGGCAGCGGATCACTGTCGGCCAGCTTCGCGAGCGTTTCAGCCAGGCTGGGCTGGATGCGATCGGCCAGCCATTCACTGCGGATCAGCGCGGGGTCTGGCTGGCGCGCCAGCAGCCGCGCGGCAAAGTACTCCTGGAGCAACTGGTGAAAGAACAGGATGTCGTCGCGCCTCAAATCCTCGTCCAGGATGTTCAACTGGATGCCGGCATCCAGAATGTCACGGGCGCGCGGGTGCGCCAGCAGGTCCCGCGCCACAG
>JAMDDR010000010.1 GCA_023488685.1 Chloroflexota bacterium
CCGGTGCCCCTCGCGCTTTGCAATCGCCGACAGGGGGCGCGGGCACGTGGGCAGCTCGGTGGGATATTGCGGCTCGCTCCCGTTCAGCGGCCGCTTGCCAGGGTTGCCGGCGAGCACCTTCAGGGCGGTGGGCTTGGGTGCAGGGCCCCTGGTCACGGCTGGCCTCCTGGAGCGGGCCAGCAGGCCGCCCGATACCCCCATAGCGAAACCTGCGCACGCAAAAAAGAGGCGGGCGCCGCGGTCTCTATCCAAAAGGCCATAGAGATTTGCATCCCCCTACCCCCTCTCCTTTATCTGCTGGGCCAGCTCGCGCCGAATCACGCCCAACGTTTTGCCCTCGTCCACAATGAGCACGGGGTTATCGACGAGTTGTTGCAACGCCGCGGCAACATGCGCTGTCTCTCGCGCGCTCATAACGAGTGGGCTATACAGCACCAGGATGTCATCCGGCCGCAGCGTGATGACCTGGCTGTGATGGCCGGCCAGCCAGAGCAGCCCGCGCATAAATAGATTGCCGCGTTCCTTATCAGGTGCAGGCGCATCAGTGGGTGGGAACGCCTCGGCTTTCTGCAGTGACCAGTACAACGTCCGGCCACATACCGCGCACGTATGGCGCACCAACACGCGATTGAATAGACAGCCGGCCAGGGTGTTGAACAACCCCAATGGTGTCAGCCCACGCAGGTAGCAACGACTATTGGGTGTCTTGTCCATCGCTTCCCACCGGCGTGAAGTCCACGTAGAAATCGCGACCGACTGTCATCGCCTTGATCACGATGGGGTTGTTAACCACCATTTCGATCTTGCCGGATGGGGTTGCGCTATGGAAGCGCTGATCTTCTGGCAGCGTTGTGTCGTACATGGGCATCAACTCGACGTTGCTATAGCCAATCCGGGTAGTGACAGCGACCACCTTGAACTTTGCTCTAATCGTCATGATGTTCTCCCTCCAGAGTTTCCAAAACCGCCATTCTGGGTGGCAGTCTTGTATGAATGGCACGAATGACACAGGGGTTGCAGGTTGCTCCACGCATCGCTGCCACCCCGCTCGCGCGGCACGATGTGATCGACATCGGTCGCTGCTTTGACCTGGCCAACGTGGAGCTTGGACGGGTCACAGCACACGGGGTTCGCGCTGAGGAACATGGACCGCAATCGGCGCCAGCGCGCGCCATAGCCGCGCTGCGATGCGGTGCCGCGCTCGGCATCCTGGCGTTGGCGCTGTTGCTGCTGGTGGATTGCACAGAAACGCCCGATGTAGACCAGGTTGGGACACCCTGGGCACGAACATGGATGGGCTGCGCGCTTTGGCATGTCACGGTGTCGGCGCTCCCACCGCAATACTTAAAACTTTCACCAATGTGAGGATGCCCGCCCCGCCAGTAATCGACAGCCCGATCCCAAGGCCGATGAGGATGTTGATGAGCCGCCTTCGCTCGCTCAACAAACCGTCGATCTTCGCTTCGATACTGTCAATCTTGCCCAAGATGCCCTTCAGTCCAATACGCTCATCGCCGTAAAGAGCTTGCTCGATTCGATAGACTCTGACTTCGAGCTGCAAAACCTTCTCCGGGATGGTGCGCTCATCATTGGTGCTTGCCGTTGTGTCAGCCATGTCCCCCCGCCGGCATTATTGAGATTTCGTACCGGTGACCAGGCCGTGGTCTGCCTCTTTGGCTTGCTTGAACTGCCTGAATACTTCGGTTTCGATAATGCCGCTCAGCGTCTGTACGTCCAGGCCGGCCAGCCCTCGCTCAGCCGCAATGCGCTGCAGCTCCTTGATGGCCCACTCCTTTTTGGCTTTTCCAGAATTGACGATTTGTCCAGACAAACCGCTCTGCTCGGCAGCCATCACCACTGTCGAAGCCAACGACCACAGCATCCCCCATTGCTGGTTGCTGACGCTCGCTTTGACACGCGCAAGCGATTGACGAATCAGCTCGATCACAAAGCCGACCACGATCGGCGTAGCGACCGTAACCATGGTCGTCAGCAGGATGTTGAGGAACTGCACAAACGGCACAGGTGTCTCAGCCGTGGGAGGAGGCACCGGCGTCGCCTCCGGAGTGATCACGATCGCGGTCTGGGCAGCGACTGGGCCCACGACGACCGCACACAGGGCCACGACCAACACGCAAACAACGACTTTGATGATGGTGAAGCGATTCAGTTGATTCAGTTGCATGGCATACCTCCAAAGAAACTGCGAAACTGCGACAAAAAAACGCGCGGCAACCTCAACTTGAGTGAGATTGCCGCGCGTTAATTACGCTCTGGCCTATTCAATTAGTAGGCAGCTAACTGGGACCTGGTGAACCTGGTGACCGGGATCTCCTGGCGACGTGGATCTCCGTCTTGAACTTGGTCGTTCCAAACCCCAAGACGCGAAATGGATCTACGTCGATTTCAACACGACAGTACAGGGGAAATCCTTCCGGACGGGCATCAAACTCGGCGAGTACCGATTGAAACGCATTGATCAATGCTTCTCGGGGTGTTACCCCCCCATCGATTGGAATGGACTGATTGGCGTCGTTGCTTTGCATCCTGAGTCCCTCGCGGTCACTATACTTTCAGAACAGTCGTTCTGTCAACGTCGATCCTCTGGATCGCGTAGTGCAGCCAGTCAACCAATAAAAAAACGCGGTCACTCATTTCGAGCAACCGCGCCGTAAATCAGCTCTGGCTGTACCGTACTGATATTGGGATTGTACTACTTTATCGATCCCCACTTGAACTTGGGCGGCTTCTGTGCCGATGGCTTCCCTTTACTCTCAAAGAGCGTCCGCACTTCCTCGTCACTCAACAGCAGATGCTTTCCCTCGCGCTCATACCATGCCTCGGCCTCTTCTTTGGTCCCGTCAAACTCGCCGTCGATGACTCGCTGCACGAAGTCGTTTAGCCCCAGCTTGCGCAATTCGGTGACCAGCAGCATTTGTGGGGCTGCCACGTCCGTCTCATAATCGTCATATTTGCCTACGCGCGCACGCGCGATGATCTCCTTCAATCGCGGGTCGTTCAGCTTCTCAAGCTCACGCGCTAAGCGCTCTTTCGTCGGTTCTTGTGCTGCCATATGTTGCTCCCTCTGCGTCATTAGAAACCCACCTTTATTCAGCCTTCGTCTTGGGCGCGCGTGCGCAAACCGTCAGGCCGGCCCGCGATTCGCAGGCATGGAACACCACCTGCTTGCCTGGCCACTCGTCAGTGTCAGTGGTTCCGGTGGCCTCCAGGATCTGGGCCATCAGTGCCTTGCGAAGGATGACCGCGTAGCCGGCAGCCGTGCGGCTTACACCCGCGATGGGCCTGGCCTTGCCGGCAGGATCGACGCTTTCGAAGAGCAGCACCCATTTCTGTTCTTTCACGCCTGGCCGTGGATGCACCTCAACCTGCTCGATCACCCCGAGTTTGGCCAGTACGGGCGTATGCGAGAGATCCTGCCCGCGCACGAATTTCGACGGAAATAGTTCATTGATTTTCACCGATGATCAATCACCCTCCCTTGCATTCCTGCGAAGGATTTCACCCCTTTGCAACGATGTTTGTATTGCATTACGTTAACCGTTATCGCACGTCGCGCCACCACCACAGCCCGTCATGACCATTTCAGCCGGCCCGCTGGCGGTGGATGCCGCCTCACCTCTCGCCAGCGGTTCACCGGAGCATATCCCAAGTACCACTACAAGGCCCCTGCCCCACTGTTTTAGACGTTTACATCGAACTTATGCCCCCACATAGCCATTAAGTGTTTAAGGGCCACGTGGGGGCCTGTGGTGCAATCACAGAGGTTTTAGGGAGCTACTGGTTGCCGCCTTGCTATGTTCAGCAACCCCAACGACAACTGGGCATACCGCCCGACTGATATCCGCTGCCAGGGCGACCAACATCGCTGATTGTTGCTTAGTCGGTTCGTGCGACCGAAGCCACTCATGCAACAGCGCGGTATAGTGCTCGATCAGATTGGTGTCAAGGTCGGAATTGTTCGCGTCCATCATCCCCTCCTGAAGCTGCGTACACCCCAACCAATGACACAGCCGATCCCCAGTACCAGCAATGGATCAATGCGATCGAGCGTCAACCGAAGCGCGGACGCCTGTACGCCTAACTCACTGCCGAACTGGTTCCACAGCCAGAAAACGATCACCGCAATCACGCCGTATTTGATGATTTTGCCCGCGGTCATGATGCCTCCGCAGTGTCGATATTGGTGGCAACGTCGGTTTTGCCACCAACTTTGCCACCAATATTGGTGGCAATATTGGTGGCAACATTGGCAACAATCTGCCCATCGGCTAGCGTAAGGCCAGGAATGCCCAACACCAGCATATCGCCCTGGACCTCGGCCACCACCCGGCTGCCGGCACGCTGCGCGTAGGCCACGGATGACCTGAAGAACTCCGCCACGTCAACCAGGGTCACGATGTCGTCTACTTTTACTCTTGATGTTTTCGAAGTACGCGGCTTTGCGTTCTTCTGAGAGGGATTCGAATTTGCCACCATATTTGGATTGTCGGTTGCCATTTGATCCTTTCCTCCATTGCCAGTATTTGCCACCATTCTTTACTTCGGTACGCCACACCTGCTCTTGCTTCGCCAGTGGTTGGCTTGGTGGCAAAAGCTTACCCATCATTGGTGGCAAGATTGGTGGCAAGGGCAGTTTTGCCACCAATTCAGGCGGCGCAGTCTGGATTGGTGGCAAATCGGTCACCCCATTTGCCACCAAAGCTGACTGTTCCTCCCCGGCCTCATCTACGCTTTTGGGCCGCCATTGCCCTCGCTCTCGCGTCGCAATCTCCGGGCCTCAGCAGCATCCTTCCTGGCCTGCTCAGCAGGGTAGTCGATGGTGAATTTGTTACCCGGTCCATCGGACGGCCGATCCTTGGCCATTCGCAGCTCTTCGAGGATGGCCGCCTTCAGCGCATTCATCCGCTGCGGTCCATCGGACGGCCGATCCTTGGCCAATCGAAGGTTGCCACGTCGAGGCCGGCGCCGCGAAGCCGGCTGCGTCGGCTGTTGCTGACCGGGCAGGTTGGCCATAAAGCCTTTCGCCGCCTCCCGATATTGCTCGGGAATTGCTGCCAGGATTTCATTGGTGCTGTATTTGGCCTCGGCCTTTGCCGGGATGCCAATGGGTGAGGGCGTGCCGGCCGGCAACTCGGCCTTGCGAGGCGCCTGGCCGCGTAGCCAGCGCTGCACTTCGCCGGCCTGCATCTCGCCGTTATCAATCACGGCTGCCTGCGTGGAATCGGAGTTGAGCGCCTGCACGAAGGCCAGGTCGCGCGCTTCTTCGATCGATAAGCGGATCTTGCGGCGACGGCGCATGCGCTGGATGCTGGGGTCGGCGTCCACGACCGCTTTCCAAAACGCGATGGTCATTACGACGACGAGGGGGATCCCCCAAAACGCATACACCTGCAGGAACTCGCCCATGTCCGCGCCTGACATACTGTTGAACTCTACGACGGCGTTCAACCCGACGACGAGAAACATGAGCCACCCGAAGATCTTGGCCAGCACGGACTGCACACCGTGCGCGAACCAGACGAACGAGCCCAGTAGAAAGACCGCTAGACTACCTTCGATCAGTAGGGCAGGGATGACGCCCACGATCTTCATCTCCGACGGGAACGGTCTGCTATACAGCATGAAGTTCAGGAAACCGGTGAATAACAAACCGATCGTGATTAAGCCGCCCGCAGCGCCCTGCACGAGGGTACGCTTGGCGCGGTGATCATCCTCGGCCATCACATCGCCGATTGTCGAAACGGACGTACTCTTATCTGGTGATTCCATTTCTGTCACTCCTCGAAATGAATAAAATTGTTCATGGCATGGTCGGTCACTCCGCCATGCCAGCCGGGTGGGTAAACACCCGGCTTACCTCTTACATTTCTTCACGATCAGGCACAATGGCACCACTACCGCCAGCACCAGCAAGCCGATCAGCAGCTCTTGTGGCTCGCTGATCGCCACTAGCACGGCAATCGCAATGAAGATAATCTGGCCTGATCGTTCGTCCACAGGTAAACCTCCTATAGGGTCAATAGGGTCAATCACTAATTTCTACTGAAGTCGACCGCGTCACCTGCTCCGTCTGCAGGCCTGGCGCCATCAGCCCTAAAGGACGTTACCGCGCTGATCCACCGGCACAGCGCCACCCTGGCCCGCTCGACGACGCGATCTTGATGGCCGGCACTTCCATACACATACACGAGCCCCAGCTCCAACTGGCCGCGCCGGCGCGCCCTTGTCCGGGCTGCCGCGCGCAGGTTTCGCCGGCGATCGTGATTCAAGTGACAACGCTGGCACAGGCAGGCTAAATTCATGTCGTCGTTGTGCGTGGTGTCATGGTCAAGATGGGCGACCGTTAACACAATGCGCACCGTGCGGCCCTTGGCCGGCCGGTACACGAAGGCGCCATCGGGCACGCCGCAACGTTCGCACCGGTGGCCGGCACGTGCTTTGATGCGCGCGCTGATCACTGGCCAGTCCGGTGGGTAACGTCCGGGTTTCATGGGCATGCTGGCTCCGTGAATAGCGAGAGCTGCAGAACATTCTCACCTAGCGCCAGCCGCACCACCCGTTCTATGGTGATTTCCACATCCGGCTTGGGTGATCTCAAAGGGTCGTCACCGTTGATCCACATGCACACATAGCCGCGACGGGTTTCGAGCCATAACCGGCCATCACACTGACCGCGAGCAGAATGCCGCGCTTCGCTGGTCAGCCATTTGGCTGGATCGGCTTGTTGGCGCGCATATCTGAGTTCCCACTCGTCGAAATATTCCTCAGTCAACCACACCAATGCCTCATCGGCATTTCTCACTGGCAATGCTGGCCGCAACACGGGTTTCACCTGATCACCTCCAACGCACTCAAAGTGGCCGGGTATCCGGGCCATACACGTCGTCGCGGCAGGACTGAAGCAGATCGATGATCGAGTCCACCGTGAGCTTGGACTTGATGCGGAAAACCAACGGCGCGTCAATGCCGTGCAAGCGAATGACGATATGGATGAGCCGTGGGTTCGCTTCGTCCGGGACATCCGGCACAGAGATGCCCACCTCAAACGACTCAATCTCGATGTGTGGGGTGTCCGGCCCAAGCGTCAGTTCGTCCTGGTCCGTCAGCCTGAACCGTATCCGGCCATCGACCACATCCTCCACACGTGCACCATGCAGACGCAGGGTGGAGTACCCGCCCTTTTGGGGAATCATCGTGATGCCGATGCCCGCTTTGACGAGCGCCGCCAGCGCCTCGCCGAGCTGGACCAGCGCCACCTCAGCCTGAGCATTCGTTTCAACCGTTTCAACCGTTTCAACCTTGTCCGTTTGATTCGTCATGTCATTCATGCCCTTCATTCCTTATGGTCTAAAGACCATCTTTAGATGGCATATCCTCGCCAGAAAAATCGTCAGCATATTCCTCATCGACCAAGTCTTGGCACTGGCTGCAATCGCAACCCCACGGAGGTTCGGCGCCGCAATACGAGCAGTGGTAGGGTGTCTCCTCATAGTGACCACAGACACATATCCAGCCCTCAAACGTGTCATCTTGCGCTTCCATTTCTAAAACCACTTCTGAGGATGGTCCACCGTCGCGACACAATCCTCGGCTAACAGCGGCACGCCATGAGCGTCCAGCTCGGCATCGACGAACGACTTAGCCAGGCCAAACTTGCGCGCCAGATGTTCCACCAGCTTGCGCCGCTGATCATCACTGATCAAGCGCAGATCGAGCAGATACACCAGGCTGCGTGGCCGGCCCGGCAAACTGGCTTCAAACGGGATAGGGGACTGGACATGCACTGTCGTCGTACCAAATACCGCCTGCCATTCTGCCGCCCGCTCCGGGTTGGTGATTGTCACCATGAAATCCTCTGCCATCATGACCTCCGTCAAAACATGTCCAACTGAACGCCCGACTTGCCCAACACCGCGCGGACCAGCTCGTCCGCAGTGAGCACAATATCCGCTGGCGCCTTCGCCGGCGCATCAGGCAACCGCACGTGCACCCGACCGCCATAGGTCCCCCAGCGTGGCACGCCCTCATGGCGCACGCTGCGCCGCGTATCCATCAACCCCTTCAGATAGGCCTCCGGGTCACCTTTCTTGCGCGCGATATCCATCTCCTGGGACGTGAAATAGTGCGTCAACAAGTAGTCAATGGCTTCATCCTTGGTCATCGCGCCTGCCTCCTATCGGTAGCTCAATTGATCGGCCGGCACACAATGCCGCTTCTGGTCCTGGTCGGACACCACGACATGGCCGTTATCGTTGACCGCCACCACGTGCACCGGCTTCGAGAAACGCCTGCCGGGCTTGCGCCATATGATCTGCTGGTTCAGTGACAATTTCGTGACGTCAATCCCCTTCACCCCCTTCACGGGTTTGCTTGCCTGCTTGGTTGGCTGACTCATCTCCCCTCCATTCTGTGCAACTTGCGGATCCGGCCTGGACAGCCGGCTGGTGTTGATCCACATCTCACGGCCTGATTTTTCAAACCACACCAGCGCCGTCCTATTCACCGCGTTCAGATCCTTGACCTGGCCAAAGACACCCAAATCGTTATTGCCGATCATGGTGATCTGGCGGACACGCACTCGTTGACTGACATGCAACTCGTCGATCTTCATGCTGACCTCGTTAATACTGACCTGGTCACCGGCTTCGATGCCGCCACACCAACCACTGGTGGCCAGGCCAGGGACGCAAATTCACCCTAATGACCTAAAGGTCATCTTTAGATGACTCATCGCCTGGGATCCCGCCTGAACTGACGCCATGAGACGATGGTGACCATCACCATGCCGGCAATGACGGCGATCTCAAACAGAACGATCAGGCTGTCAATCAGACTCATCGTGAACCCTCGACTTTCGCCAGGCGGCATACCTGTTGCAGCACATCCGCCGGCGTATGCGCGATCACGTTGAGCGCCGCCGTCCAGGCCTCGTGATAGGCCTCCATCGGCGCCGGCTCCCCGGTACGTGCCGACACGGCCAGACCCTTGCGCGCCTCGGCGAGCTGGATCATCGCGGCTGCCAGTTCCAGCAGCGACGGCGCCAGCATGAAGGCATGTGCCTCGGCCACAGCGCGGTTAATGAGGACGCCGATCCCGTCCGGGTCTTCGCATGAAACCTCTGTTGTCCACGCCATATCCGGACGCCGATCGTTGTCGCCTATCTCCAAGGCCGTCACCGTCGCCGTGCGCGGACTCGGTCGGTCCATGTGGATCCAGCCGAAGGGCTTGACGACGATCTGTCGCGACTGGAAATTGTCGATGTCGATCGTGCTGACTGTGCTGATTGTGTCAATGCCGACGGCACTGTAAGTGACGACTTCCATGAGAAACCTCCCCGTAGGTCAAACGCCACGGCTCGGCGATCGCTGTTTCAGATCGCTGAACCAGGTGGCCACCATGTCGCCTGTGACCAGGCTGCTGCCCGGCAGGCCGTGCGCCTCACAGTACTGAGAGCGCACCTGCACCCACCCATCAAACCCGTCTATCTCGGGCACCTCCTCCGATGTCTGCAACCCGCGCTGCTGTGCCAAGAACCATCGCCCCACCCGCTTCTTATGCTCCCAGTTCTCGACTGCATAGGGCAGTCGTTCCTGGAACATCGCAAACGCATCCTCCAGGTCGAGCACCAGCTTGTTCCGCAACAGCCGGAGTGAATTCGTATCGCGCCATAGCTCGATGTGGCTGTGGTCAGTGCCGACCACGTCGACGACACGCCCCCACAGCGCCTTCTTAATGTCATAGCCAGTGGCTTCTTTAAAGACCGATACCGCCAGCGGCGGCGGCGTTACCCCGTACCCCCCGCCCGAATCTGATGTTTGATTTGAAGAATCTAATGAAGTTTCTATTGGTGTTACACCACTGTTGGAGCAACCGGTTACACCACTGTTGGAGCAACCGGTTACACCACTGTTGGAGCAACCGGTTACACCACTGTTGGAGCAACCGGAATCGTCGTCAGCCGGCAAGTCAAGTAGGTCTTTCCCCATTGGCAATGCTGGCTGTGGGCCAGCATTCAGCCACCAGAGTTCAATCTGCTGGCGATTGGGAAGGTAATGAGAGCGGTTGTCTACACCCCCGGTTCGAGTCAGTACAAGGCCCAGGTTCGGCACGCCCAGCGGCTGTCCTGTATCAGCGTCCACACACACGAAATCCCGAATCCAATACCATGTGCGCTGGCTACAGCCAATCTCTCTACACCACTCCCGGTCGGTTTTGTCGAACCAGCCGCCTTTGTTGCGCGTGGATCGTCCACACCACCTAAAGCACAGCGCCAGAAAGATTGCCGTGGGGATGGCTTTCGACTGATCGTGCCTATGGGGAATATGTCGCCGCAGTGCTTCCGTCACAGCCGGGTGATAGTGCACCCAGCCGTCTGTTTGGCCTGTGAAGAAATGCTCCGCAACAGCGGTGGATGTGGTCTTGCGTCTAGGCATATGCGAATCCCTCGATGGCTTGGTGTAGCAGGGTGGGGAGTGTGTTGGAATCTGTGGCGTCGATCTGGTGTTCTTGGAGCCGGACCACCCGATAGCCCAGCGTCTTTAGGCATTTGTCCTTCAGCCAGTCGCGCCGGGCTTGTTTGCGGTCAGGGGCATCAACCGAGTGCCAGTATTCCCCGTCGACTTCGATCACGACCCCGCACTCGACGAGCAGGAAGTCGACGAACCCGGCGCCCTCGATGCGGACTTCGCGCTCATACGTGACGCCGATCCGGCTGAGGGAGTCCATGACTCGTCGCTCCAGGAGGGTGGGGTGGATCTGGCGCCAGGCGGCCGCTTTGCAGACGGCAAAGTCCTTGCCGTATTTGGCAGCCGTGGCGGCGAAACCGAGTTTGCCGGCCTGGCGCTGGTGGGCGCGAGTAAAGGTCTTTGCGCGTGCGCGGCCCCCAAGAGCAGCAATGCGTCGTAAATGCGTTAACTTTTCAGAAGTGCAATTCGACATCGTCTACGAAACTCCAGTGTTGCACTCACGCTATGGCCGTTATGGCGTTATGGGCAGTAGGACGGTATAATGGCCATGGATGGGTGCAACAAACAGGGCAACCTGTTGGGCGCCCCCAGAAGTGCAGGAGCCTGATCACCGGCGGTAACCTTGGATCAGGCTCTTTTCATTCCGGCGTCATCGTCATCACAGGGACTCCCGTAGTGGGATTGAAACGCGTTCGGGATAAAATTGAATATACTGTCCCCATGTCGAAAGCTGAGCAACTGTATCGCCTGCAATTGTTGGACACCGATCTCGACAGGGCCCGCAAGCAGTTGCGGGAGATAGAGAGCGCGCTCGCCAGCAATCCGGCGGTCACACACGCACAAGCAGAGTTAGCCACCGCCCAGAAAACCCGCATGGGCGCTGCCAACGATGTGAAATCGCTCGAATCGGAAGCCCGGTCGCAGGAAGAGAAACTCAAGGCGGATGAAGACCGCCTGTACACCGGCAAGATCAAGGCTCCTAAAGAGATGATTGACCTGCAGCGCGAAGTCGAAGTCCTCAAAAAGCATCGCGCCGAGATGGATGAAACGCTCTTTGCGGCGATGCTGGTATTGGAAGAGGCTGTGGCCGCCGAGAAGAACTGCCGGGATGCACTCGACCAGGCCACGCGCCATTGGCAGGAAGACAGCGTCAGCCTGCGCCAGACGCGCGACCAGTTGAAGGATCGCATCACTGCCGACGAGGAAAAGCGTGAAGCGATATGCGTCTCCATCCCGCGCGGCGACCTGGAGATCTACACAGCGTTGCGCACCAAAAGGGCCAGTGGCGTCGCAGTGGCATTGGTGAAGGGAGGCGCGTGCAGCCAGTGCGGTGAGTCCCCTTCTTCCGTCCTGCTACAGCATGCGCGCACCGGCAGCAGCCTGGCCCTATGTAGCGGCTGCGGTCGGATTATGTTTGTCGGCTAAACGGCGCGGGTGGTCGTTGGAGATTAGAGATTGGTGATTTTTCACTGACGTTTTATGATCAGCGACCAGCCACCAAAGACTAATCTCCAATCTCCAATCTCCAATCTCCAGCCACCAGCTACTCATGCAACTCTACTTCACCCACCTGCGTCGTTTCAGGCATGAGGCGTGGCTATTTCTGGTAGCGCTCACCATCTTCGCCTTTGCCACCGCGGTCCCAGGGGTGTTCTTCAACCTCTACCTGCAGGCGCTCGACTTTGATCGCACCTTCATCGGCATCACCACGGCAGCATCACAACTGGGGGGCGCCATCGCCAGTATCCCGGCCGCCGCGCTGCTCGACATCATCGGCCGCCGGCGTGCGATGATCATCGGCGCCGCGGCCAGCCTTGCCAGCGCCGCGGTCACGCTCCTGGTGATCGACGCCCGGCTCATCATCATCATCCAGTTCCTGAGTGGCTTTGGCGCTGTGCTGTACGCACTGGCCGTCATTCCGCTGCTGGCCGAGCTGAGCACACCGCACGAACGCACCACCCTTTTCAGCATGAGCGAAGGTCTGAGCACCCTGGCGCTGTTCTTCGGCAGTGTGGTTGCCGGCCCGTTGCCGGGCCTGGTCGCGCCGCTGTTGAACAGCGGTCCGGAGAGTGCCGATGCATACCGCGCGGTGATGCTCGCGTCGCTGGCGGTGCGCTGCCTGGGAATACTGCCCCTCGCGCTCATCCATGACTCAGCCGGCGCCATCGCGGCGGAAAACGCGCCATCGGGTGGGACACGCCGACGCACCCTCAGCTATTTTGACCCGCGCGTGTTGTTGCGGCTGCAAACGCCGATCTGGAAATACGCACTGCCCGTGCTCATCACCTACTTTGGCGGTTCGTTGATCTTCCCTTTCCTGAACATCTACCTGAAACAACGCTTCGCCGTGGACGACGCCACATTGGGAGTGGTCTTCGGCGCCATCAACCTTGCCATCGGCGTTTGCGCACTGCTCGGGCCGCTGGCCGCGAATGCATTGGGACGGGTGCGCGTCGTCATATGGGGCGCATTCTTTTCTGCCGCGTGCCTCGCCATCGTCGGGTATGGCAGCATTTTTGGCCTTGTGGCGGCGGTCATCGTCATCCGGTCCGGTCTTTTCAACATGACGCTGCCCTTGTATCGCGCGTACATCATCGATCACACCCCACCCCACGAGTACGCCGTGGTCAACCTGATCTATTCGACAGCAGCGAATGTAGGGCCGACGATTGCGCCGCCATTGAGCGGCCTGGTGCAGGACCGTTTGGGTTTTACCCCCTTGTTCGGTATCGCCATCGGGTTGTATGCGCTGGCTGGCGTTGCTTATCATTACGTCAGCCGATCCAAACGACAATCGTGAAGACACATAGCACATTCAACCGGCAGCCTGCTTGATTCACATGCGAAATGATAAGGGCGCCCAACTTCTTAACATTTGAATTTGTGGATATAAGCAGCGAGGTGTAGACTCACATTCGTAGGGCTGCTTACCACGATGTAGCGGCTCGTCCGATGCCAGCTTGTCGCCTGGTTGCATCGTCTCGCAACCTGCGCGGTCTGCAACCATGTGCGGCGGGCGTGTCCGCTTGAGCCACAAAACGGGTGGATGAGCGAGTAACTCGTACACCCATGCAGGTATCCAGCTTATTGTGTTGCGCTTTAACACCCGTACGTGGGAGCCGTCTGTCGCCAGGACAGCACGAGCTGCCAGACGACGGGCATGTAAAGGCTTGAAAAACTATTGAGAAGTAGTGTCCGGCACGTACACACCAGCCCTGACGAGGTTTCTCGCCAGGGCTGGCGCTAAAAGGTCTGGTGATGTGGAAATATATCGTTCGCCGCATTGGTGAATCCCTCTTCATTCTCCTGGCCATCTCGGTCATCACCTTCGGCATTGCCAAGGCAACCCCTGGCGGGCCGTTTGGCTTTGACGATCCTGACTCCGGCGCACGCATCCCCGAAGTGATGCGCGCACGCTATCGGGAGATTTATGGCCTGGATAAGCCCGTGCCTGTTCAGTACCTCAACTGGCTGACAGCAGCCATGCGCGGTGATTTTGGCGTTTCGTTCGGATCTCGCAACCAAAATGTGTCCGATATCATATCGCGCACATGGCCCATCTCAGCGCAACTGGGCCTGATCGCGACAGCGCTGGCGCTGATGTTCGGCATCACGCTTGGAATCATCGCGGCAGTCAATCAGAACACAATCATCGATTACATGACGATGTTCATATCGGTCGTCGGCACGACGATCCCCACGTTTGTGTTGGCGATCATTGCCATCGTCCTGTTTTCGGTGCAACTGCGCTGGTTCCCGGTGTCCGGATGGGGCAGCGTGGACCGCATGATCCTGCCGGTATTCGTATTGATGCTGGGGCCGATGGCGGGCGTCGCCCGCTACACACGTACCAGCATGCTGGAGGTGATCAACCTCGATTTCGTGCGCACCGCCTACGCCAAAGGCTTGACCCGGCGCGTCGTCATCATGAAGCATGTCATCCGCAACGCCCTGATCCCAGTGGTAACCATCACCGGGCCCATCCTGGCAGGTTTGTTGACAGGCTCGTTTTTCGTGGAGACCATGTTCACGGTGCCAGGGATGGGCGGCGCGTTCATTAGTGCCGCTGCCACCCGCGACTACCCAATGATCATGGCAAATACCATGATTTACGCGGCGTTAATCGTTTTTCTCAATCTCGGCGTTGATCTCGCGTATGGGGTGATCGATCCGAGGATTCGCTTTGACTGACGACAGAGGCACATCATGGAAAACTTGCCGACTGCATCAGCAACCCAACCAGATGCAGAGAATCTCAAGGCAGCCCCTTTAGAAAAATTGCGCGCTCAAACCAGCCTGTGGCAGGACGCATTCCGCCGTCTGCGACGGAACAAGGCGTCGATGTTGGGGCTGCTGATTATCGCCCTGCTTATCTTCATGGGCGTCTTTGCCGACGTTCTGGCCCCGTATGACCCCTATAAGGCCGACTTTGCTTCTGTGCGCCAGGCACCCAGCGCCAAACACCTGATGGGAACGGACAAGCAAGGCCGCGATATCCTCAGCCGGATTATCCACGGCGCGCGTGTGTCACTGGCTGTGGGCTTCCTTAGCCAGTTGCTCGTCGCAACCGTTGGCATCCTGGCTGGCGCCATGGCGGGCTATTATGGCGGGAACGTCGACTCCATCATCATGCGCCTGACCGATGTGTTTTACGCCTTCCCCACCTTTCTATTCCTGATCATCTTGATGGCGGCGTTCGGACGTGGCTTTATCAATCTGTTGGTGGCCCTGGCGTTCACCGCCTGGGTCGGCCTGGCACGCCTGGTGCGCGGGCAGATGCTGCAGATCAAACAGCGCGAGTTCATCGAGGCCGCGCGCAGTCTGGGCGCCTCGGACGCACGCATTATTGGGCGGCACCTCATCCCCAACCTGTTGGGGCCAATCATCGTGTCATTCTCATTCGGCATCCCCGGCGCTATCCTGGCCGAGACAGGCTTGAGCTTTCTGGGGATCGGTCTCGTGCCACCAACCCCAAGTTGGGGCATCATGCTCAACGACGGATTTGCCGTCCTGCGCAGCTATCCGCATATGGCCCTGTTCCCAGGTATTGTGCTGGCCCTCACCCAGTTGGCGTTCTTGTTCCTGGGGGATGGATTGCGCGACGCGCTCGATCCCCGCATGACACATAAGTAGCTGGTCGTATCGTTCGGATCGATTTATCTGTATCGTCTCGTAATGGCAACCTGCACGAGACCCGCGTCGCCGGAGCCTCGGGTAGGTTGTACAACAGTAAGTGTTCGTAAGTGTTCGTTATATGTCTCTGAGTTTGAGGCAAGGGGAGATAAAATGAAAGCAGCAAAAGTAACTCGCCGCATGTTCCTTCGTTCATGTGCCGCAACGGGCGCTACCGCTGTGTTGGCTGCCTGCGGACAGCCAGCCGCACAAGCACCCACAACCGCACCACAAGCGACCACCCCGCCGGAAGCCACCACGCCTCCCGAGGCGACTGCCGCCACTGAACCAACGGTTGCAGCGACTGAGGCACCGGCAGCCGGCGACCAGGAGCGCGTGTTAAACATGAATATGGCCGCTTTCTATGGTGATCCAGGCGTAGGCGTTGACCCCGGGTGCTCCGGCGGCGCCAACACTGTCTTCACCAATAACTTTATGTTTAGCCGGCTCGTGTACCTGGACGAAAATTCACAGCCACAGCCCGACTGTGCCGAATCCTGGTCCACCAACGACGATGCGACCGTATGGACATTCAAGCTGCGCAAAGATCTGAAGTGGTCGGATGGCCAGGCCATCACTGCCAAGGACTTTGAGTGGACAGTCAAGCGCAACACCTCGCCCGACATCAACTGCGGGGGCGGCATTCCTTACATGATGAGCATCCTTAAGAATGGCGCTGCCATCTATGACAAATCGGAACCCGACCTGGACAAACTGGGCGTCAAGGCACTGGATGATTACACCCTCGAATTTACGATGGAAAATTCGGCGGCTTATTTTATCCAGATGGTTCAGTACCCCACCTACGCGCCGTTGCGCCGCGATATCGTCGAGAACAGTGACAAGGGCAACTGGGCCAAGCCGGAAACGGTGATCAGCAATGGACAGTTCAAGCTGGTCGAATGGACCGTCGATCAGCAGATGGTCCTGGTGCCCAATGAGTACTGGCACGGAACCAAGCCGGGTGTGGACAAGCTCGTGATCAAGATGATCAAGCAGGAAGCGCCCGCCCTGGCCGCCTACGAAACGGGCGAACTGGACATCGTCGACGCACCCGCGGGCGAACTCCAGCGCATCAAGGATGATGCAACCCTGGGCAAGGAATTGCTCTCGTTCCCCGAGCTGTTGACACAGTACGTCATCTTCCCTCCCGGACTGAAGCCCTTCGACGACATCCGCGTGCGCCACGCTTTCGCGATGGCCATCGACCGCGAAACGTTGTGCCACACCATCCTCGGCGATACCGTACAGCCGGCCTACCAGTTCCTGCCGCCCACCATGCTGGGTTACGATCCCGAACTGGGCAAGGAGCTGGCCTACAATCTCGACGAGGCGAAGAAGTTGCTGGCCGAAGCCGGCTATCCTGATGGCAAGGACTTCCCCAAGTTCTACTGGAACTCAAATGCAACGGACTTCTACAACACCATGTTCGAAGCGTTGCAATCGATGATCAAAGAGAACCTGGGTATCGACAGCGAATTGGCGATGCAGGATGCCAGCGCACGTGGCGCATGGCGCAACGAGAAACCCACCAAGCTGCACCTGTGGCGCGAGCGCTGGGGCATGGACTTCCCGGACTCTCATAACTCGCTGCAATTCATCGTGGACGCACACGGTCTCGATAGCCCAAACAGCAAGATCGATGGCAAGATCGATGCGGATCTGCAGAAGCTTGCCTATGACAATCCCAAGTTCACAGAGCTGGTGGCCCAGGGTGGCCGCGAACCAGAGCCCGAGAAGCGCGCCGAACTGTATAAGGAGGCTCAGCAGGAACTGATCGTCACGAACCCCTACATCATCCCACTCTACTACGGCCAGAGCAACGTGCTGGTAAAGCCCCACGTCAAGGGTCTGTATATCAACGGTCTGGGCTTGAACTACCGCAACGTCTCTGTCGAGAAGTAGCTTGACAACTGGGAATGCGTCGTGTATAAACAACCCATTCATTCGTAGACAGTGATCGATTAGCGATTAAGAGAATCGTCATGCATTTAGTGCTCGTGCTCGTCGTCGTCGTTATTAGCGAGCTCCTGGTCCTTAGCAGGCAGGAGCTGGTTTCGTCTAGGACGGCGGCGCGAAGTAGCTGAAGCGCTAGCAGGTTAAACAAAAAGAGCCTTCCTAAACGGAAGGCTCTTTTTTTTATACATCGACACCGGACAGCAACACCAGATCGCAAAAGGAGCAGGCAAAATGATGTTGACAGGCGCACAAATCATTTGGGAGAGTTTGATCCAGCAGGATGCCAGATTGGTCTTCGGGTATCCGGGTGGCGCGATATTGCCCACGTACGACGCATTGTATGACTACCAGGACCGCATCCGGCACGTGCTGGTGCGGCACGAAGAGAACGCCGCGCTGGCCGCAGACGCCTACGCTCGTGCAACGGGCAAGGTGGGCGTGTGTATGGCGACTAGCGGGCCGGGCGCCACAAACCTGGTGACCGGCCTCGCCAATGCGATGATGGATTCCTCACCCATTGTCGCGATCACCGGCCAGGTTGCCTCCCACCTGGTCGGGACCGATGCCTTCCAGGAAACCGACGTCACCGGCGTCACCCTCCCCGTCACCAAACACAATTACCTCGTTATGGACATCAATGAACTGCCGCAGGTGATGGCAGAGGCGTTCTTCGTCGCCAAGTCCGGGCGCCCCGGCCCGGTGCTGGTGGATATCTGCAAAGACGTACAGCAGAAGTCGATCGAGTACACGCCGATCACGAATGTGCAGATGCGCGGCTACCGCGCCGTCAAGCCGATGCACAAACAGGATATGTCCAGCCTGCTCCAGGCGGCGGCCAACCTGATCGATCATGCCAGACGCCCGGTGATCCTGGCTGGGCAAGGGATCAAGCATGCCGAAGCGCACGGCGAACTGTGCGAGTTCATCAATAAGACGGGCATCCCGGTGACCACCACCCTGCTGGGCATCGGAGTGCTGAGTGAAGACCACCCGCTCAACCTGCGCATGATGGGTATGCACGGCGAAGCGTTTGTCAACACGGCCATTGCCAACGCAGACCTCCTGATTGCATTGGGGATGCGGTTCGACGACCGCGTGACGGGCAACCTGTCGCAATACGCGAAGAACGCCAAGGTGATCCACGTGGATATTGACGCCGCCGAGATCAATAAGAATGTGCCGGCCGATGTCCCCATCGTCGGGAATGTCAAGGACGTGCTGCAGGCGTTGATCGAAATGGTCGCGAACAGCAGCCACAAGGACTGGATGAAGACGATCAACGAATGGCGCGAGGACACCAAGGCGCGCGACGTGCTCAACCAGGAACTTCCCGACGACATGCTGCTCGCCCCGCACGTCATCCGCGCCATCTGGGAGGCGACCGGGGGTGAATGCACCATCGCCACCGACGTGGGCCAGCACCAAATGTGGGAGACGCAATACTTCCAGCACACGCGCCGCAACCAGTTGCTCACCAGCGGAGGGCTGGGCACCATGGGCTTTGCCCTGCCCGCCGCTATCGGCGCAAAGTTCGGCCGCCCGGAAGATGAAGTCTGGGCCATCGCCGGCGATGGCGGCTTTCAGATGAGCATCCCCGAACTGGCCACCGTGATACAGGAAAAGCTTAACGTCAAGATTGCAATCGTCAACAACCACTACCTGGGCATGGTGCGCCAGTGGCAGGATTTGATACACAACAAACGCTATTCGCAGACGTATATGTGGACGCCGGATTTCGTGAAGCTTGCCGAAGCCTACGGCATCCTGGGGTTGCGTGCGACGAACCGCACCGATATGATCCACATCATCGATCAAGCGCGCGCCCACGACGGCCCGGTCTTGTGTGAATTCATGGTCGAACCCGAAATGAACGTGTTCCCGATGGTGATGCCGGGCAGTGCGCTGTCCGAGATGGCGCGTCGCCAACCAGCGGCACTGGGAACCGGGATGGACGCAGTCAAGTGATTTTGGATTTTAGATTTGGGATTTGGGATTTGGGATTTGGGATTTACAGTTCGAGGGCACATTCGCAATCAAGGATCCAAATCGAAAATCCAAAATCACAAATCTAAAATCGATGATGGGAGATTTACCATGCTCGTAGATCACGCCGCTGCACGGCAAAATCAGCAGAAACATACCCTGGTGGCACTTGTCGAGAACAAACCCGGTGTCCTGAATCGCGTGGCGAGCCTTTTCCGCCGGCGCAATTTCAACATCGACAGCCTGGCCGTCGGGACGACGGACGACCCACAGATTTCCCGCATGACCATCGTGGTCGACGCCAGCAAGACCAACGCCGCGCTGGTGGAGCGCAACCTGTATAAACTGGTCAACGTCATCGACGTCCAGGATATCACGAACGTGCCGACGGTGGTGCGTGAGATGGCGCTGATCAAAGTGCGCGTCGCCAACACGCAGAAGCGTAGCGAAATCAAACAGATCGCCGACATGTTCCAGAGCAAGGTGGTGGACGTGGACAAGGACTCACTCATGATCGAAGTGACCGGCGAAGAAGATAAGGTAAACTCAATCCTGGAAGTATTGGACGATTACGGCGTGATGGAAGTCGTCCGCACCGGGCGTATCGCCATGGTGCGCGGGGCAGCTCGCTCGACACAGGAGCGCGAAAACGTCATCGTTTCCTCAAACGGACATGCACATTAGCAGAGGGCAGGCAGATGGGCAAGCAAAGAGCTTGCCCATCTGCTTGTATGCCCGTCTGCAACCTACAGTAAGGAGCATTATGGCAACAGTTTTCTATGATAAGGATGCGAATCTCGACTTGCTTAAAGGCAAAACAGTTGCAGTGATTGGGTTCGGCAGCCAGGGTCACGCGCACGCGCTGAACCTGCATGACAGCGGCGTGAACGTCGTCGTTGGCCTGCCCGAAACCAGCAAAAGCGTACAAAAGGCCAGGGATGCTGGTTTGACCGTGATGAGCGTCGCAGACGCGGCGAAAGTGGGCGATTTCGTGATGATGCTCGTGCCCGACGTGCCGGCGGCGGCGGTGTACCGCGAGCACGTGGCGCCGCACATGACCGCCGGCAAGACGCTGATGTTTGCGCACGGCTTCAACATCCGCTTCGGCCAGGTCGTGCCGCCCCCAGACGTGGACGTGAGCATGGTCGCGCCCAAGGCACCCGGCCACCGCGTGCGCGGCACGTACCAGGACGGCGCCGGCACACCCTGCCTGGTGGCCGTGCACCAGGACGCCAGCGGTCACGCGCTGGAGAATGCGCTCGCCTACGCCAAGGGCATTGGCGGCACCCGCGCCGGCGTGCTGATGACCACGTTCACCGAGGAGACCGAGACAGACTTGTTCGGCGAGCAGGTCGTGCTGTGCGGCGGTGTCTCGCACCTTATTAAGGCCGCCTTCGAGACCCTGGTCGAAGCCGGCTACCAGCCCGAGGTTGCCTACTTTGAGTGCATGCACGAGCTGAAGCTGATCACCGACCTGTTCTATCAAGGCGGCCTGAACTACATGCGCTACTCCGTCAGCGACACGGCCGAATATGGCGATTACGTCAGCGGCCCGCGCGTCGTGACCGAGCAGACCAAGCAGGAGATGAAGGCGATCCTGTCCGACATCCAGAGCAACACGTTTGCCGAGGAGTGGATCGACGAGAACGCACAGGGGCGCCCGAACTTCAATGCCATGCGCAAGCGCGACATGGATCACCAGATCGAACATGTGGGCATTCAACTGCGCCGCATGATGCCGTGGCTCAACCCGAAAGAGGTGATGCCCGGGCAGGGCGGCGCTTAGGGAAGTACCGGGTTCCGAGTACCGAGTTCCGAGTGCACAGTCATTCAGCGCTACACACACTGTGCACTGAGCACTCAGTACTCGAAACTCGGAACTCAGAACTGAGGTAAGACATGAGCGACAACGATGGGGTTAAGGATGGCGTGAACACCCCAGCCATTGATCGAAATACCGTCTATATTTTTGACACCACCCTGCGCGATGGCGAGCAGTCGCCCGGCGCAACCCTCAACCTGGCGGAGAAGCTGGAGATCGGCCGCCAACTCGCCCGCCTTGGTGTGGATATCATCGAAGCCGGCTTTCCCATCGCCTCCCCCGGCGACTTTGAAGCGGTGACACGGCTGGCCCAGGACGTGGGACAGTTGGACAACCCGCCCGTCATCGCCGGGCTGGCGCGCGCGAACAAGATGGACATCGACCGCTCATGGGCGGCGGTGCAGTGGGCGAAGAAGCCACGCATCCATACGTTTCTCGCCACCAGCGATATTCACCTGCAACACAAGCTGCGCATGACGCGCAACGATTGCCTGGAACAGGTGGGCGAGATGGTGAGTTATGCCCACAGCCTGTGCTCCAACGTCGAATTCTCACCCGAGGACGCCGGGCGCAGCGATCCCGAGTTTATGTGGCAGGTACTGGTGGTGGCCATCCAGGCCGGCGCAACCACATTGAACATCCCCGACACGGTCGGCTATTGCGCACCCGCCGAGTACGCGGCAATGATCGAAGGCATCGTCAAGAACGTGCCCGGCATCGAGAACGTCATCATCTCGGCACACTGCCACAACGATCTGGGGCTGGCAACGGCCAACACGCTGGCCGGCATCCAGGCCGGCGTGCGGCAGGTCGAAGTCACGATCAACGGCATCGGCGAGCGGGCCGGCAACACGTCGCTGGAAGAAGTGGTGATGGCGCTGCACACGCGCCGGCAGTTCTTCGGCAACCTGCGCACCAACATCGACACCACCCAATTGGTGCGCACCAGCAAGATGGTCAGCGCCATGACGTCGGTCCCGGTGCAACCCAATAAGGCCATCGTCGGCGCGAATGCCTTTGCGCACGAGGCCGGCATTCACCAGGACGGCATCCTGAAGAACGCGCTCACCTACGAGATCATGCAGCCCGAGACCGTGGGGTGGTCTTCCACCAACCTGGTGCTGGGCAAGCACAGCGGCCGGCACGCCTTCTCAGAACGGTTGAAGTCGATGGGCTACGACCTGACGCGCGAAGAGCTGGACAAGGCCTTCGATCGCTTCAAGCTGCTGTGCGACAAGAAGAAGGTCGTCACCGAAGCCGATTTAGAAGCGTTGGTGGCCGACCAATTCGAGAGCATCAACGAGATCTATAAGCTCGACACGCTTAATGTGACCAGCGGCACCGGCAGCGTGCCCGTCGCCAGCGTGAGGCTGATCGACGAGGAGGGCGAACCGCACGGGGACGCCGCACTCGGCAATGGCCCGGTCGACGCGGTGTGCAATTGCATCAACCGCATCACCGGCGCGGACGCCAAACTCACCGAGTTTCACGTTCACGCCGTGACCGAGGGCATCGATGCCATCGCCGACGTGACCATGCGCATCGAGATGCATGCCGACGACGGCAAGAAATACGTCTACAGCGGGAGAAGCGCCGACACCGATACGCTCGTGGCCAGCGGCAAGGCCTACCTGGCCGCGCTCAACAAAGGGCTGCGAAGGATTAAGATACATGCATGAAGTACTCATTCGAGACACCCGCACCTTTTAAGCAACGAGTCGTCGTCGATCGCGCGCTGTTCACCGGGAAAGTGAAAATCCTTGTGGATGGCGCGACCGTCAATCCGTCACACAAAGGCAAGCGCGGCGCAACAGGCACGTTCTACCCGCTTAAAGGGGGCAACGAGAACTGGGTGCAACTGGCCAAACCGATGCGGTCGTGGGAGTGGTTCCTGGCCGGGCTGCCGTTATTGCCCGGCGTGTTGCTCCTGGGGATCGATTCGTTCCTGGTCGCCTTCGCCGCCTTCTTTATCAACCTGGTGATCATGCGCTCGGGGCAATCGACTGGCGTCCGGGTCGCCGTGTGCCTGTTGGTGACTGTGCTGACATTCGTCCTGCTGATCGCCTTGCGCGTCGGCATAGGCATGTTGACTGGCCAGGGCTAACTGCTCCTTGCCCCGTACTACAGTAGAGAGATTGAAAATGCCGCAAACCTTGTTCGAAAAAATCTGGAATGCGCACGTCGTGGCGCAGGAGCCGGATAGCCCGGCCGTGCTGTACATCGATCTGCACCTGGTGCACGAAGTGACGTCGCCGCAGGCATTCGATGGCCTGCGCAAGCGCGGGATCAACGTGCGCCGGACGGACCGCACCTTCGCCACGATGGATCACAGTATCCCCACGCGAACGGACCTGTCAGGGATGAGAGACCTGACAGGTCTCGACGACATGGCCGCCAGGCAGATCGCCCAGCTTGAGAAGAATGCCGCTGAATTCGGCATTCCGTTGTACGACATGCGCTCCGACAAACAGGGCATCGTGCACGTCATCGGGCCGGAACTGGGCCTGACAAAACCTGGGATGACGATCGTCTGTGGTGACAGCCACACCAGCACGCACGGTGCGTTTGGCGCACTGGCGTTTGGCATCGGCACCAGCGAAGTCGAGATGGTGCTGGCGACACAGTGCCTGCTCCAGCGCAAGCCAAAAACGATGCAGGTGCGCATCGACGGCACGCTCCAGAAAGGTGTCACCGCCAAGGACATCATCCTGGGCATCATCGCCAGGTACGGCGTGGGCGCAGGCACGGGGCATGTGTTCGAATTCACCGGCGACGCCATCCGCCGGCTCAGCATGGAAGAACGCATGACCGTGTGCAACACG
>JAMDDR010000402.1 GCA_023488685.1 Chloroflexota bacterium
GTCCCTTGCATCGTCAGCGTGCGGGGCAACGGGTATATGTTCGTCTAAGCGTCCTTGCGCCAGCGACTGTCGCGACCCACTCAGCGCCGTCGACCGTGTCACGACGACCGCGGAAATCATCAAGGTGGCTGCCGGTGTGGCAGCCACACCGGCAGCCACTATCCTGTGGACGCAATCCAGCCACGCATCTTTATGCCCCTTGCGTGCCAGACGACCCGCCAATCGTCATGTTTACTCACACACTATTGCCGACTCATGCATAATAAAGACGGTGAACGCACGCATTATTAAGCTTCTCCTAAGGTCTATATCATTTATTGGCTTTATATACTGGTAACAAGTAACCTTAAAGCAACCTTCATTGTATTATACATAAGGATAAGTTACATGTGATGGTTATATGGAGGGCACACCATGGTTACTGAAGCGGTCTATATGTCCGATGGACGCATACCGGACCAACCTATCGTGAAAGGGTTGATCGAGGGTGGATGCCAGGTTCAACACACACGTGGTGTGATCGCAACTATGCACGCCCTGCAAGCGAAGCTCCATCCCACAAATGTAGCGACGACGAACCTGATGCTGGTGGCAGAGGTGCAGGCAGGAGCGCTGCCCCTGCTGACACTGCTACCGGAAGCCGGCATCGCGCTCCCACCGACACTGCTGCTCGACCAGGATGGCAATAACATCCAACTGGTGATCAAAGCGCTCCAGATGGGGGTGCAGGAATACGTGCTGGCCAGCGAGCCGGCCGCACAGCGCGAGTTGCGCGCCCGCATCATGGCAGAGCGGTTGTGCAGCCTGGAGAGCCAGTTGCCGCAGAGCGTGGCACAATCCGTCGCACGGCCGCCCGCACCGGCATCCCAGCCGCCGATACAGACGGTTGCGGCGGCACCGAGCAGCGATTTCAGGTGGGACCCGGAAACGCACATGATCTACGTACAAGACAAGTACGTGCGCCTCAGCCCGGTCGAAGGGCGTGTGTTTGACATGCTGTTGGCGAAGCGCAACCGGACGGTCACCATAGAGGAACTCATCCGTGAGGCTATGATGAGATCCGATCTGGATATGGACGCGGGCATCAGATTGCTGCGCCCCCATATGATGCGGTTGCGCAATAAGCTGCAGAATGCTCCCCGGCTGGCCCATCGCATCGTCAACGTCCGGGGCAGCGGGTATATGTTTATCTAATCACAGCCTGTTCGCCGCCGCGGCATGTCACCTCATCGCCTAATCGAGCCCAGCGCCAACCGGCTGGCAGTGTTCTTTGCGTGTCCATGAGTCAACGTTCGATGATGGCACAGGCATTATCGGCGTTGAGCCAGGCCAGCTCGAATTCGCCGAGAACAACACGCTGCGGAGCGTTCGCGAATGCCGGATCGTTGACCAATACCATATCGACGTCGATACCGACCACAACCACTGCATGGTTACTAGCGGTCGACCAATATGACAGCTCGCCTGTATCCACAAAAGCAATGACCGGTTGTCCAGCCCGCAGGTGTGCGGCGATGAGTGGGGTAGTCGCCTCGCGATAGGTCACGCGCAGGCCCAGTCGCTCCAGCCGGATCACGTTGCGCCGGGGCGCGCCAAAAGGGCCGATGCTCAGCAAGGCAAGAAGCCGATCGTAGGGCACCGGCTGTCCCAGGTAATCCAACACCATGGCCACACAGGCGGCCAGGCAATCTGACGGCCGAGTTTGCTCACGGTGCGGGACGGGGAGTGTGGGCATTGGCCAAGTCCTCTGCGCGGCGGGTGATGGCGGCGATCTGCTCCGGGGTGGCGGCAATCTGCCCGGTTTCCACGTCGACGTCCAGCGTGCCCACTTCGCCCAGCGGGCCGCTGTCCGGCAACGCCAGGATGACAGGCACTCGCCAGGCCAGGCGCTCCGAGACGACCAGCGCCGGCGCGTCGCTGCGCAACAGGTAGCCGATCTCATCGGCGACGAAGCGCCCGATACGCCGCTGCGCGGCCTGGGCCGAGTAGTTGAACTGCGCCAATACCTGGATGGTCAATTGAATCTGCCCGGATCGCGGGATCTGCTCCAGCACGGCATCCACATCGCACCTCCTCTCACGCAAAGACATGTGGGCGGATAAGATTGTAGCTCAACTGATTCTCTGTCAGGCGAACTGCGCCGCCAGCGCCTTCAGTGTGGCAGCGGTGTCGCCGGGTAAGCCGGCCAGCCACGCGCGGCGGGCTGGTCCTCGTGTTCGCAACGGGCGATCTTCTCCAGCACGGCGCGGATGGCGGCATCCTGGTAGTAGCGCCGGCCGCTCTCGCCGCCGAAGTACGGCACCAGCAGCGGGCGCGCGACCGGGTCGGCCAGGCTGAAGCCCATCTTCTCCTCGTCATGTGCGCGCAATTCCTCCTTGCCTGTGAAATAATCCACGTGTAGTGCATTCAGGCCACACAGGAGGTGGCGATGTGATCCAGAAGTTGCTCCGGCAAGCCCTCGCATTGGTGGCTCGCGTCGGTGTCGATCCGATGGACAGCGACGATGTGCGGTTGCAGAAGTCGTCGCTGGTACTTGGCTCGCTCATGTTCATTGTCGCCGGAGCATTGTGGGGCATACTCTACTTCCTGTTCGGACAACCGCTCGCCGGGTCCATCCCTCTCTCCTACGCGATAATCTCCTTCCTCAGTGTGATCATCTTTCACCTGACACGCCGATATGATCTCTTCCTTTTCAGCCAGCTCCTGCTCACCCTGTTGCTGCCATTCTTACTCATGGTGGCGCTAGGTGGCTTCGTCAAGTCGAGTGCCGTCATCTTGTGGTCGCTCATTTCCCCACTGGGCGCGCTCCTGTTTGACCAGCCACGCCGGGCACTGCGCTGGCTGGCCGCCTATCTTGGCCTCATCGTCGTCAGTGGATTCCTGGAATCCCACCCGCTGGTCTCCTCTACGCTATCACCCTCCCTGGTGACCATCTTCTTTATCCTGAACATCGGCACCGTTTCTGCCATCGCGATCATCCTGCTCGCCTATTTCGTCGGCCAGAAGAACCGGCTGTTCGAACTACTACGGAGCGAGCAGGCCAAATCCGAGAACCTGCTGCTGAACATCCTGCCCAAAGAGATTGCCGCGATTCTCAAGAACGAGCGTCGCACGATTGCCGATTATTACGATAGCGCCAGCGTCATGTTCGCCGACATGGTGGGTTTCACCCCACTCTCAGCCGAGTTAGCGCCCGATGAACTGGTCGAGTTGCTCAACGAGGCGTTCTCGTATTTTGACTCGCTGTTGGATAAATATGACGTCGAAAAGATCCGCACGATTGGCGACAGCTACATGGCAGCCTGCGGCTTGCCGCGCCGTCGCCCCGATCATGCGCAGTCCCTCGTCCGCATGGCGCTGGAGATGCGCGACTATGTTGCCGCGCACACGTTTCAGTGCGGCCGGCGCGTGAGCTTTCGAATCGGCATCAATTCCGGCCCGATGGTCGCGGGCGTGATCGGTCGCCGCAAGTTTGAATTCGACGTCTGGGGTGATGCAGTGAACATCGCCAGCCGTATGGAGTTGCATGGCGTGAGCGGCACGATTCAGATTACGCGAGCGACGTACGAGTCCATCAAAGATGAATTTGTGTGCGAGCCGCGGGGCACGGTGAATGTGAAGGGCAAAGGGGAAATGGAAGTGTGGTTGGTGATATCGGCGAAGGACGCCGGTCCCCAGTCAAGGTGAAAGGGCGACTGAAAACCGCCCGTGCTCACGCCAGAACGCCACCAGCCGCTGGATACGGCCGAACAATGCATCCGTTGGCACGTTATCGCCGAAGCCCAGGATGAAACGGTCGCCGGGTGCAACCGCCGCGAACAGCGCTTGCAGGTACTGCTCGAACTCGTCATCGGTGTAGACATCCGTCAGGACGGTCGAGGCGACCCCGCCCCACATGGCGACCCTACCCTGCCATAGCCGCCGGGTCGTCGCCACGTCGATGCTGGTCATCGGCCTGGGCGTGAAGGCTTCGACCACTTGCACACCACAGTCGCGCAGTTTCTCCAACAGAACTCTCATCTCCCCATCGCCGTGGACGACCAGCACCTTGCCACGCGCCGACAGTCGTTCGCGCGCTTCACGATAGAGCGGCGCGAACAAGGCGTCAAAGACACGCGGCGGCGTCATGTGCTCGTCGTAGTTGCCACCTACTTCGACCGCCTCGATCGGGCATACCGTCGCCAGTTGCAGCACCTGGGTGTATTGCGCCGCTAATGCCGCGATCAGCTTTTCGACACGGTCGGGATGGTCATGCCATTCCAGGTAGAAACGCTCGTAACCCATGAACTTGATCATGAGCTGATGTGCCGGCAGGTGGCCGCACTGGGGCAACGCCACGCCGTCGCCGCCGATGGCGTCCACGAAGCGGCCGTATGCGCCAAAGTTCTCCACGACCGCCGTATGTTCGATGAGGAACTGCAGGGCGTCATAGTCCGCCTCGGACTTGAACGGGTACTCCACCCGCGCCCCGCTGCCCGCCGCTTCGTGCAGTTCCGCCGCCATCACATCGCGGCAGTTCAACGTGCCATAGGGCGTGTGGTACTGGGTGACGGTCAGGCCGCCGCGGGCTGCATCGACCGATTGGGTCACGTCGACGTCGCGATGGACCAGTTTGTAGAACGGGATATCCCACGCTCCGAACCCCATGATGCCAATGCCCATGTCGCGCTGCAAATCCCACAGGCTGGCGTGTTGATACGGTTGCGGTAGCGTGCCCAGGTTGTGATGATAGTTGAACCACAAATCCATGCGCGCAATGAACGGGATATGATCCACCGGCTGCCCGCGCATGGCGGCCAGGGCGCAATCGCGATGATTCATCAGATCGGCTCCACCCGCTCCCCGACGGAACCGCGTCGGGCTGGCTCACCCGCCGAGAGGTGTTCGGCCCGGCTGCTGACGATCTCGCGCACGTCGGCATGGCATGTGCGCTCCGGCACGTCTTTCACCAGCAAGGTCAGCGTATTGTCCGAAATCGCCATCACCGTGGCGCGCTCAGTGACGATGACACGACCGTTGCGATAGCGCCACATCACCGGCGAGCCGATGCGGATGCCGCGCTCCTCGGGGGTGCGCGTGTCGCGTTGTTGCTCGTCCTGCCACTCTTCGAAGGTCTGCTGGATGCGCGGCGTGGGGCTGCCTTTAAGCACGATTGACTTGGGATGTGCGGACGTTTTTTTCATGGGCATGTCCAACTGCAAAGAAAAACCCCCACTCACGAAAAGCGGGGGTATTGTGACGACTACGCCAGTGACGCTGTTACCAGCGGCTCTGATTGTTGCGTCGCGGGCCACGATCGCCACCACCCGTGCGGGCTTCCGGCGGCTTGGCTTCGTTCACCTTGATTTCGCG
>JAMDDR010000114.1 GCA_023488685.1 Chloroflexota bacterium
CGCTGAGCCACGTCGTCAGCCCCTATCTGATCGAGCCATCATTATGGAGCGACGGTGCTTACGTCATCGGGTATAGCGATGTCACCAACGAAGTCACGCCCTTCAAGATCGAGCGCGTCGAGCACGCGGCGCTGACCACGGAGCCGTTTGTGATCCCCGAGGCATTTGACGAGCAGGCGTTGCTCAAATTCGCCTGGGGCATTTGGTACGGCGAAGGGGAGCCGGTGACAGTGAAGCTGCGTTTTGCACCCGGTGAGGCCGCGCGGCGCGTGCAAGAAAGTATCTGGCACCCGACCCAGCAGATTGAGCCGTGCGACGACGGCGGGTGCGTGTGGCGTGCGGAGGTGGCGGAGTGGCACGAGATGGTGCCCTGGGTGCGCGGGTGGGGCGCCGATGTGGAGGTGCTGGAGCCGAAGGCGCTGCGAGAGACACTGATGGGCGAGGTGAAGGTGATGGCGGAACGATATGGGTGGCACGTGTATTCGCATCCGGCCGATCAACCCTCGTCTACGCTGGATGACTTTTTTGGAGGGAATTGAAGTGCCTCTTTATCCTTACCAGGAACACGTCAAGACGTTGATACAGCGTGGGCAATCGGTCGTCTTGCAGGCTCCCACCGGCGCCGGAAAAACACGAGCGGCGATGGCCCCGTTTATCGAATGCTTTTTCGAGCAGCCTACGGGGGCATTTCCACGCAAGTGCGTTTATACGGTGCCGATGCGGGTGCTGGCGAATCAGTTTGTGCAGGAGTATCGCGAGTCCGCTCAGTCATATCAACGCAGGTTTCGCCGCGAACTCAAGGTGCAGATCCAGACGGGTGACCAGTCACAAGACATACGCTTTGAAGGTGACCTGATCTTCTGTACGGTGGATCAATTCTTGAGCAGCTATCTCACCATGCCCTATAGCTTGCCTGGTCGTATGGCTAACTTGAACGCGGGAGCCATGGTGGGGTCATATATCGTGCTGGATGAATTCCATCTGCTCGATCCCAGCTCAACATTGCCTTCGGTGCTGTATGTCATCAAGCAGTTGCGGCAGTTGGCCCCGGTGTTATTGATGACCGCAACCTTTAGCGCAGCCATGCTTGATAACCTGGCAGGCGAACTGAACGCGGAAGTGGTGCTGGTCTCGCCGGAGGAAGCCAGGTACATCGAAACCAGGGGTGGAGAGAAATCGCCACGACAACGCACCTGGCATACCGCCGATCAAGCACTTTGCGCTGAAGCTGTCCTGGACATGCATCACACGCGCAGCCTGGCGCTGTGTAACACGGTCCAGCGCGCCCAGTTGCTTTATCGTGAATTGCGCCGGTTGATCCGTGAACGTGGACTGGATACACGGCTACTGCTGCTGCACAGTCGCTTTTTGCCCACAGACCGCCGAGAAATTGAAGACGAGCTTAAACGTTTGTTTGGCAAAGATGCTCCAGCGCAGGGGAACGCCATCGCAGTCGCTACACAAACGATCGAAGTCGGTCTCGACATCACCAGTGAAGTGTTGCACACCGACCTGGCGCCGGCGAGCGCGCTCATCCAACGCGCCGGGCGCTGCGCCCGCTACCCCAGAGAACAGGGCCAGGTCGTCGTTTACCCGGTCGAGAGCTATATGCCATACGGCAGGGCAAACGATGATGCCGATAAGGAGGATGTATGGGCCAGGGAGATGAAGGCGGCCTATGCGTGGCTGGACCGATATAGCGGTACGGTGTTCGACTTCGGCCAGGAGCAGGCGCTGGTGAATGCCGTGGCAACTCCGCGCGACGCACAGGTGCTCAAGGAATTGTCGGACGGCCGGCGTACCCGCAGCGCCGACATTCAGCGGTTCCTTTCCGGCGATCGACAGCCGGGGGTGGATCAACGCCTGCTGGTGCGTGATGCCGACAGCCGTAAGGTGCTGATTCACGCCGAGCCGGACGACCTGCTTAGGAATCCCTATGCTGCAACAGGATTCAACCTGGACCTGCACACCCTATTCGGCATGTTCAAGTCGTGGCAAACGCGTGAGGCGGATGTGGAATGGCGGGTGAAGGCGCTCGTTTCCAGCGAGCTCGACAAGGAAGAGGGCAACCGGGTGGAGTATGGTTGGAAGGAGATCAACGATAGCAAGTTGCTGGCCGGCGTACAGGTATTGGTGGTTCACCCAGGTCTGGCCGGCTATTTGAAGGATGAAGGGTTTGTCGCTGATCGGGGCGATACCAGCTTTGAGTCCGCTTTACCGCCGGAAGCCGCCGCACATACCTGGGATGGGCTTTCGTATCGGCTGGAATCCTACGAGGATCACATTCAACGGGTTTTACAGGCGTTTCAAGATATCGTTGTGCCGGAGTTGCAACAACCCGCCTGCGCACTGGAGCGAGCAGCAGGCTGGCCGGATGGTAGTGTGTTGCGAGCCGCCTGGTTGGCTTGCCTTTGTCACGATGTCGGTAAGTTGAGTGCAGGGTGGCAAGGCTGGGCGCGCGCCTACCAGAAACAGATCGGCCGGCCTGTGCCAGGAACGTTTGCTGCTGCGCACACGGATTGGGAGTGGGGCAACGCCAGTCATCGTGATGCTGAGAAAGCCATTCATACCAGGCACCCCAAGCCAAATCACGCGGGTGAGGGAGCCCTGGCGATGAGCGTCGTCCTGGCAAGAGCGCTGGCATGTGAGCCGCTTATCCGCGCGGTCATATCCGCCATCTCCAGGCATCACACACCGTTCGCAAAGGAGTGCAAGGTCTATACGTTGGAACCACTGGCGATAGGCCACATCAAGGCGACATTGGCATTTGTCCCGGATGAGGTCAGACAGGCAGTCGATCTCAAGGCGATCAAACCCGAAGTAAAGCTAGCGCCGAATTCCTTTTCGAATCTGTTGGTCAACCCGGAGCATGATTTCGAGTGGATGGCCTATGTCATCCTGGCGCGCGCGTTGCGCCGAGCTGACCAGGAGGGCACGGCAAAGGGGACGATGTAATACCGCGCAGGAGCATCCACATCGGATCGATGCGCATTTCGTGGGGCCAATGGGCAACCTCCCGCAGGTGGTTGGTGCAGACCGTGGCTCGTAATGGCAACCTGCGGGAGGGGTCTTGTGAGGTTTGTCATTCCGATGCGCGCCCACAGAGCTGATGCAGGCGCAGGCTTCGCTGGCGCGCGAGGAATCTGAGCCGATGTCAGCTCAGATTCTTCACGCGCAGAAAAGCCTGAGCCGATAAAAGCTCTACGGCGCGTTCAGAATGACAGGTGGCGGCGTCATGTTCTGAGCAAGCGGAGCGAAGAATGACGAAATGGGTTTCATATGGTCGCCGCGAATTCGTTCGCAGGTGCCAATTTATCCAGGAGGTACATGATTGTTCCAGTCAACCTACTACATCGATAAATCCAGCAACACATTTGCCGATAACCTGGCGGCGTTTGGACTGGCGTTCGTGCTCGCCGGCATCGCCGATAAGCGAGCGACCATACGGCTGGAGGATCAGGGTGGTGTGTTCGCTCTCGTGTGTGAACCGGCGTTACGACGCGAGTGGGTCGAGCAGTGCCGGTTTTTTACGGGCGCACCGTTCCTGGTGACTTACGACAACAAGACACAGTCCAAAATGATCAAAGGAACGTCCCTGGCCGCCAACGATCTGCCGCAGCAAGGTGGTGATCTGGTGACGGATTACCAGGCCGAGAAGGAAAACAATGCCACCTACTTTGCCTGGTTGAAGACGTTATCAGCAGAAGACCGGCGTAAGGTCATGCGCGGAGAACTGCGCACCGCCGATGGCGCTCCGGCCGGTCCGAGCGCACCGCACCGCGATTGGGATCTGTTCCGCGCCGTGAACCCGGCGGCATTGCAGAGTTACAACGCGCTGCTGGCCGAGTGGTGGCGTGGGCAAGGTGTGTTTCCCGACCTGCTCAAGATCCTGCTTCAGATGACCGCCAGGACACCCAACGATCTGGAGGAGGCCGAAAGGGTGTGGCTCAAAGCGTGCAAAGACCATGGCCTGGGCAAGCCGAAGGACGCGACCGCCAGCCAGTTGCTCAACCCGGCGCAGGGAAAGGGGGTGAACAATACGAAGGCAGAGTGGCGTGACCCCAATAACATCAAGGGTTTCTGGTTATTGGAGTGGCTAAAGCTGGTGGGGTTGCGTTACGGGGGGATTACGCGACTGGTGCGCAACAGTAAGGATCGCAAGACCTATGCGCTCGTCCCGGTGCGGCTGGATTGGGGCAGGCACGTGGACGTCATGGCCAAGTTCCAGCGCGCCATGGTTGGCAGCGCCAGCGCCGTGCAGTTGGATATTCTGGCCGCGTTGCGCTATACCCAGGCATTGTTGGAACACTATGAGGCGGCACGGGGCGAGGACCTGGAGGCGGAACTGTTTGGTCACAGCGCCGCCGATCTGGTTGGCGGTATGCAGATGGCCTTTTACAAGAGCCTGGGCAATGCCATTGCGACGATGAACATCGCGTCAATCAATTTGCCACGTTGGGTAAAGCCACACGACCATGATGAGTTATCGCAGTTGCATGCGGCATTGGACGAGCACCTGGCCATTGTGCGTAACCTTGACGAGACACGTGGCGACCAGTTCGAGCTGCTATCCCGATACCGAGACTTCCTGTCGGCGAATGATCTCAAGCCTTTCTTCGACTTCACGACCGCTTACAGCGGTTTCATCATCAGCCAACGTGAAAGTGGCAAATATGTCCGTCAGTTTTCAACCACTACATTGGAGGTGCTATTCATGAACAGCAATGAACGGGTACTGAGCCGAATTGTTCAATCAGAAGGATTTAGAAATATAGCCTATGCCATCAGGCAAGCAACGATCACAGCTCAGTACCGTAAAGCCAAGAAGGATAAGTTCAAACTGCGATATGAAGTTCATTATGGCTTGGGCCAGCAGCTTGCTCGTAAGGCGAATTATCGAAATGACTTCGTCGCTGAGTTAACCGACTTTCTGCGCCAATACAACGCAGAAAACTCTCAAAAGCTTGAGGACTTATCCAAACGCTATGGTGAAGTATTGCCTGCTGAGATCCGCCGATTAATGCGGCGCAATGTAAAAGTTACAGACATAGATGACATCGTGCGCCTGATTGATGAATACAGAGATCCACGCCTCATATGCAACATGCTGGTGGCTTATGGCTATGCCCGCGAGCCGTATGAGGGACAGGATGAAGAGAAGCCGGCCGGCGACGACCTGGAGTTGCCAGAGGCGGCCGGCGATGACGCCGGTACTGGCGAGGAATAACCACCCGATCACGACCCATCATCTGTGTCGTGTTCGATAGACAAGGAGACCTAACGATGACTGCGACAAATGCCATTTACTCGATCGCTATCTCGGCACAAGCCATGCAGTGTTCACGTCTGT
>JAMDDR010000526.1:0-1935 GCA_023488685.1 Chloroflexota bacterium
GGATCGCATTCGAGCGCGTCGTCGCCGCGCTGCAGTTGAAGGCGAAGTGGCTGCGCAGCAAGGCGCTGCAAAATGCAGCCGAGACGCTGGAGCGGCAGGGCATGATCGAAGGGACTGACGACCTGGAATGGGTGCGCATCCCCATCCTGTTGTTCCATCAGTACGTATGGTCGTACCTGGATGTGGATGCGGCCATTCGAGAGTTCAGGTCGGTGCGTACGCACGTAACCCGGCGTACCGCCCGGCCAGGGGAGGAATCGAAACGAGATGAACCGCATTGACAACCCGTACTCGGCGTTGCTATTGACGCTCAGCCCGGAGAAGTTTGGCGGCTACGCAGCCCGGCTACGGCTCGTCCTCGAAAAGGTCACTGCGACGCCGCCCGGATCGGTGGAGTTGCTGGGGCTGCCGGGGATGGGCAAGACGACACTGTTGCGTTACCTGGCCGGGCGGGCCGCCTGGCATGACGCCAGCGAAAGGGATTGGTTGCAGCCACCCTATTGCGACAACCCGGACCTGCTGCTACCCATCCTGGTCGAGTTCCGCCTGCAACCGACCGGCCAGCACGCGTTGGTGTACCTGTACAGGCGCTTCCACGAGGAGTATGCCGCCTACCTCGCTCGCATGGGCACCACGTTCGAGGCGCAGGGCGCCAGCCTGCCGGCGCTCCCGGAGCGCGCCCCCGAGGATGCCGAGCGCGCCGCCACGTGCATGGAGGACATCATCACCCGGCTCAGAGGGCTGGCGGTACGGCCGGTCTTGCTGCTGGACGATTTCGACCTGCCGCTGGTCAAGATGTCCCTGGCCGACACCACGCGCATGCGGCCGTGGCGCGACACGGTCGCATTCGTACTCACCACCGAAAAACCCTTCCACGAAGTCAATCCCGAGGCGGCCGGCTCGCCGTTCTTCCAGACCATCCCGCTGGAGCGCATGGGCGGGTTCAGCGACGCCGAAGCCGGGCACATGCTCGAACGGGTCGCGGCCGATGCCGGCGTGACGCTGCCACCTGACGACGTGGCGGCCGTGCTGCGCGAGACGGGCGGGCACCCTTACCTCCTGATCCTTGCAGGGAAGGTGCTGTGGGAGCTGCGGACACAACTGGGTCTGAAGGAAGGCCAACCACTGGGCGTGCATAGCCCCATCCTGCGCGGGTGGCTGGCCGAGGAGTTTCGCCGGCCATTCCACCTGTACCTGGATCGCCTGAACAAGGAAGAGCACGCCGCCATCCAGGCATTGCTGGCAGGTGACGATACCTCAGAGAACAGAACGCAGCGCCACATGCTTGCCGCGCTGGCAGGCAAGGGGCTGGTGGTCTACGACCCAGCCATGCGACAGTATCGGCTGTTCTCGCCGCTGTTCGACGAGTTCGCTCGCACCACCCTGCCGGCCACACCCGAGCGCGTCGCACCCGGCACGAAAGAGCCACCCCTCAGCGGCCAGGAGGAGCACTTGTACGAGTACCTGCGGCAGCGCCCCGATCACGTCCATACCTTGGAAGACATCGCGCGCGACGTATGGCACGGCAGCGCCAACGACCAGGTCGTCCGGCGCATCCAGGTGACCATGTCGCGGCTGCGCGGCAAGCTGCAGGTGGCGACAGGCGAGGACATCGTGAGCGTGCGCGGGCAGGGCTACCGCTTCGTGCCGCTCAGCGTGCGCAAAGGTCCAGGCTGAACGTCTGTGTAAAGACCGCCGTTCAGCGATCTGTTCTCGAATGGCACCAGGGTTGCCCCTGCGAATGGAGGTCCAGCATGTCCAAGTGGAATGTGCTTCGAATCAGCGATTTGGAAAAAGCAGGTTACCCGATCACGAGGCCATGCCGCGCTTTTACTGCGAGTGCTCAAGAGCGTTTGTCGAGAAACTCTGGTCGAGTGTTCTTGACCGGCCAGTCGAAGTTGAACTATTGGAATCCAGTGTGACGGGGGCGCAGGA
>JAMDDR010000526.1:1945-5330 GCA_023488685.1 Chloroflexota bacterium
TGCGAATGGAGGTCCAGCATGTCCAAGTGGAATGTGCTTCGAATCAACGTTTTAGGGAAAAGTGTGCAGCATTTTGCCGGGAAGGAAATCTGTGCACAGGTGATGGAGGGCAGTGAACAAATAACGGATTCGACCCAGCCGAAACGGGTTGCTCATTGGACCAAAGGCGCGATCGAGAGGCTGGAAGCCCTGGCCGATGAAGAAACCAGATGCCGGATCATGCAGAATTGCGGTCACAACTGTGTTCTGGCGGGGAGCCTTATCACCAAAGCCAGGGTGAGGCGCAGAAAGTACGCTACCGAAGAGGAATATATCGAGGCGATGCAGCAGGCGCCTGCGCCGGGAACGAGGTTGATCCGGCAAGGCAACGTGGTCTACCAATTCTATACGCCTCGTCAATTTGGGGAACCTCCCATCCGCTGCTATTGCGGATTGGTCCGCAGGTTGCCCGATCACGAGACCATGCCGCGCTTTTACTGCGAGTGCTCAAGAGCGTTTGTCGAGAAACTCTGGTCGAGTGTTCTTGACCGGCCAGTCGAAGTTGAACTATTGGAATCCAGTGTGACAGGGGCGCAGGAGTGCAAGTTTGCCATTCATCTGTGAATTCGGGATGACACCCCCAACGTTCACACTGCCAGCCGTGGTTACGACCAATGAGAAACCCGATGTCGTGCGAACGCTCCGCGTTCGCCTGAGACATCGGGTTTCTTTGTGGCTGGCTATGTAACGTGCAGCACGGCCTTGCCGGTGAAGTCGCGATCCAGCAGGCGCTGCGCCATGGGCCCGATCTCCTCCCAGCCGGCCTCAACTGCGATGGGTGCGCGCAGCGTGCCCGCGGCCAATAGCTGGGCCAGCCGGTGCAGTCCGTGCGCGGCCGGCCGGCTGCGCACTTCGTGGAACAGAATAAAGCCATACAGGCTCGCGCCGCCGGTGAGAAAGAAATGGCGCAGGTCAAAGGTGAGCTGCCCACCCGCCGTCGAGCCATAGGCCACACAGGTGCCATCCGGCGCGAGCAGCGCGATGACATTGCCCAGCAACACCCCACCGACGCCGTCCACGATCAGATCATAGGGACCGAACGGACTCACGGCCATGCCGTCCTCGCCGACGACCACCTCGTGCGCGCCGGCTTCGCGGGCCACCGCGACCCGATCCTCTCGGCGCACCTGCGCGATCACGCGCGCCCCTGCCAGCCACGCCAGTTGCACCGCAAAATGGCCCACCCCACCGGACGCGCCGGTGACCAGCACCGTCCTGCTCAACAGACCGCCGCCCTTTTCGAGGCAGTACAGCGCGGTGAGACCGGCGACGGGCAACGTCGCGGCCTGCGCAAACGTGACCGGCTCGGGCAGCTCCGCCAGAGCGTTGACCGGCACGGCGACCTGCTCGGCCCACGCGCCAGTGGGGAGGAAACCCACGACGCGCGTGCCCGCTTTGGGGCCGGTGCCATTCACGGCCGCTTGCTCGACCACGCCGGCCAGGTCCCAACCCGGGCGGGCGCCCGCCTGGGCAGACTGCGCGCCGCGCACCTCGCCGCGGTTCAGCGAGATGGCTTTGACACGGACGAGCGCTTCGGAAGGTGCCGCCTGGGGCGGCGCGACATCGCCCAACGCCAGGTGCTCTGGCGCATTCGGATCAACCACCACAGCCTTCATCATTTACCCCACAGTTGTTTGCGCTTTTTAAGTGGCCTTGCAGACCGATCTGCCCAGCCAGGTCGATTATCGCTACGTTCCGCACCTGTGCCGCTTTTTACAATGTTGATAGCGGGCCTGGCGGCTGCTATACACACACCATCCCAGCCAGCAATCTACGTGCAACGCACACGCATCGCCATTAACCCGCCTGAGCGTTGCTCACACACATTGCACGGATGGAGGTAAAGGTTCTCTATTTTCGCGCGAAATCCGGGTTAGTGACATTACGCTTTAGCCCTGGCGCGTGCCCCGCCGGCGGGTTGGGTTGCCCAGCGGCACGCACAAACCGGTGGCGTCATTGCACATGCACCCCAGGCGGCGGCACTGTCCCGCACACGGCATGGTGTCGCCGCAATCCACATCCTCCTGCAACTGTTCAAAGCTGGCGATCCGTTCCGGCACCCACTTGTATGCCACCGCAAACATTCCACGCAATACACATTGCGGATAGGTAATTTGCGGCACAGCAGCCACGATCATCGCCGCGTACCGTTCGCTGAACACGTCAGGTAGTAGAAACAACCCGGTGCCGAGCTGCTCGGGTTGAAGACCCTCGAGCCAATTGGGGTCCGTTTGGTTCTTCACGCGCGCACCTCCTCTCGAGTGTCCGGATGGGCCATTCTGCTGCCGGACGGTGGTCTGGCGGCCCTTGGTCGGAACAGTGCAGCCGGCACTGAGTCCATGGCCTTAAATGTGTATGCAGTTCGACCTGTTCGACCTGATTGTAGCAAGACTGGGTCCGGCGTGCTGAATCGCCCACTCCGTTGGCGCGTCCTCTTCAGAGTGCCGGCCGAATCGCGCCCGTGCAACCCCACGGGTGCCCACATCCCCCTGGCCTATACGTAGCGGCCGGCTCGCGCAGCATGCCAGCCCAATCGCGCCTGTGCAACCCCGCGGGCATGGCTGACGGATGCACACATCAACACGCCGCCGTGCGACACATGAACTGCGAAAAGGTTCTATACTCAACCTGTCACCATTGTTGCTTATCTGTCATGCACGGGGGTCGCGTTGAGTAAAACGTCAAAACGGCACGTGATACTTGAGGACATTCATCTCTGCAAAGATCCGCGCACGTTGCTGCATCTGTTCGGCAAACTTGGTTACACGGTCGAGGACACGGCGATTCCTTTGCTCACCGGCGAACTCGGCTTTTCCCCTGCCGACGCCCTCGCCATCGAGCGCGCCCACATCGCCCCTATACACAGTTTTCTCATAACACAGGTTTGATGAACAAACTGAATGTCTGTGTTGATTTTGAACTAACTCTCGACGCCGGCTGGTGGGAAGAGGTGAGGGGCGGCGATGGTTCGGTGCAGCGCCTCGTTCATCCACCTGCAACCACACTGTTTGACCAGCTCATCGCGTATCTTTCTAAGGTTCCAGATAAAGAACCCCACTACTTTTTGCGTTTGCAAGAAGAGGTTGCCGCTGCATTCGCGGTGTGCGTTCGCTGGGGCACCTACTTTGCTGTGTTAGCCGACCGCACCAAACCGCCCTGCGCCGAAATGGGGATCGAAGACGCGAGTCGCATTGATGACGGAGAGATGGCCCGTATCAACATCGAGGCTTCGGCAGCGCTGGCGCAGTGGATCGACATGAAACGCGGGGATTTTAATCGCTACCGTGCGCTCGTGTATGCCGCCCGGCATCACTTGCCACTCACCCCCTCTACCTGTGACCCGACC
>JAMDDR010000289.1 GCA_023488685.1 Chloroflexota bacterium
GTGTGAGATGGGCCTTGAATACTCGTGAACGGTTCCTGGCGGTGACCAGCTTGGATACCAGCGTACGCACGCTGAAATGGGAGCTCGGCTTTTGGGCGGGTACTGTGCGGCGTTGGTATAACGAAGGATATCCGCGAGGAAGCAAGCTAACAGATGAAATCGCACACAATGCGCATCTTAACCGGCCACCCGTCGGCCAGCCCACCACGCCGCTGCGAGCGGATGTCGTTGAGGTCATCGCCAGCCTTGATGAGTTACTCACTTGCACTCTGCGACAACATACTGGCGGAGGTTGGCTTTGTCCCGGACCTGGCGTTCATCGCCGAGGAGATGTGCTACAGGAACGGGCCCATGATCTCGCCTGCGCTCGTGCGCGCGTTTATGCTACCCAGTTACAAGCAGGTGGGCGCGTTCTTGCACGATCACGGGATCACGGTCTTCCGTCTGAGCAACTGCGGTGATTCACGTGCTCTTCTGCCTATCTTCATAGAAGCCGGGATCTCCATGCTCCTGCCGCTGGAAGCGAGCTCGAACATGGATGTCGTGCGCTTGCGGCAAGAGTATCCTCGCCTGGTGATGTATGGCGGGCTGGACAAGTTCTGTCTGTTGGCGGGGCGAGATAGCATAGACTGCGAGCTCGAGACGAAGGTTCCACCCGTGCTGCGTAGTGGAGGCTATATCCCATGCCTCGATGCGGTGATTGCACCGGATATTCCACTGGCAGACTACCTGTACTACCGCAAGCGCCTCAACCGGTTGATTGATGCTTGCTGATCTTGCTACAGGGCAACCAACAGCAATCGATACATGGGAGGCATCACATGCGTTTGCATAACAAGACAGCAATCGTAACGGGGGGCGGGCGCGGCATCGGTGAGGCCATCTGCTATCGCTTTGCCAGGGAAGGGGCGAACGTCGTTGTGGCAAGCCGCAGCATCGGCGAGCACGTAGCACAGAAGATACGCGATGAGGGCGGCAAGGCCGTGTTCCTCCAGACCGATGTCGCCAGACCGGATTCGGTCGAGCGCATGGTCCAGACGACCGTTGAGAACTTCGGCGGCGTGGACATCCTCGTGAATAACGCGGTTCTGGCCTCTTTCCCTTACGCAGCGAATGTCTGGGAGCTGGAGCTCGACGCGATGCACGAGCTTTTCAGCGTCGACCTCGACGGCGCCTTGCTGTGTGCCCAGGCGGCTGCCAGGCAGATGATCGCCCAGAAGCGCGGCGGGCGGATCGTCAACATCTCCTCTATCATGGCATTCCTGAACGCACCGCGTCTGTCGGCCTACCACGTCGCCAAGCGCGCCTTGAACGGCCTGACCGAGTCGCTGGCTCTCGAGCTCATCCCCTACGGCATCGTCGTCAACTGCGTGGCTCCCGGCTGGATCGACACGCGGTGGAATGTTGAAACAGTCAAGACGCAAGAGTGGCAGGACAAGCACATCAAGGGAGGCCGGCTGCCCATCGCCCGGCAGGCGAGCCCGGACGAAGTGGCAGGTGTCGTGCTGTTCTTTTCCAGCGATGATAGCTCGTACGTCATCGGGCAGACGCTAATCGTCGACGGTGGCCTGTCCCTTACCTCGTGATGTCGCCACCTTGGAGAAGCCGGCGATTGCCACGCTCTGGCGGATGTGCCGCCGTGCGAGGCCGCGTTTCTATCCTGAGTTCGTGCATCGCAAACCAACAACGCAAGGAGGAGGTTGATTACAATGTCCAAAGAGGTCATCACGGTCCCGATGTGGACAAGCCCATTGTTGAGTCACGCCGTGCGGGTCGGCGATCTCGTCTTCACGGCAGGACAAGTAGCCATTGATCCTGCGACGGGCCAGGCTGTACCGGGGGATATCAAAGTGCAGACAAAGCAGGTCATCGAGAACTTGAAGCTTGTCTTGCAGGCTGCCGGCACGTCTCTAGAAAACTCGGTCAAGGCGACGGTCTACCTGCGCAATTGGGAGGATTTTGATGCGTTCAATGAGGTGTACCACACCTATTTCCCGACCGATCCGCCAGGGAGAACGACAACACAGGCCGGGCGACTGGGGGGGCAATACCTTGTTGAGATCGAGCTGATCGCGGCCATGCCATAACGAGGGGGTGGTACTATGAAAGAACTGATGTTTCCCGATTTCCCGCGCGCCGAGTTCGTGGCTCGCTACGAACGGACGCAGCAGGCGATGAAGCGCCACGGGCTGGACGCGCTGTACCTCACCCAGCGCCAGAATCTGCGCTACTTCGCCGGGCTGCGGGACGGCGCGTGGGACGCCTACCATTTCTACTTCCTGACGATTCTGCCGTCCGAGGGCGCCCCGATCCTGCTCGTTGCCAACGGTTTCAATCACCTCGTCAAGCAGTGCTGGATCGAGGACGTGCGTTACTGGCCGTGGGCCAAGGCCTTCTACATGGCCAAGGAATCGAATGCCGTTCAGTTGACCATCGATGTGCTGAAAGAGAAGCGACTGGACAGCAGTGTCATTGGCATGGAGCTTGGACCCGATATCCACCCGCACATGGGGCAGGTTCATTTCGATGGGTTGCGAGCCGGGCTGCCGCGGGCAAAGATCGTCGATGGCAGCGATGCAGTGTGGGATGTCCGCTGCGTCAAGTCGCCGGCTGAGATCGACCGCATGCGCAGAGCGGCCAGGATATCGACCAAGGGCGTTAAGGCCGGTTTCGAGGCGCTGAAGCCGGGGATGACTGAGCAGAAGGTCATGGCTGTAATGACCTCGGTCATGTGCGCCGAGGGAGCCAGTGAGCTACGGTTCAATGCTCTCTACGCAGGCCCGCGTGCGATGTGGGCAGATGGTATGCCCACAAACTACACGATCGAGCCGGGCGACCTCGTGCAGTTTGACGGCGGCTGCCTGTACGAAGGATACTGGTGCGACTATAAGCGTATGGCAGCCGTGGGGGAACCGCGGGCCGATCAGCGGCGTTTCTACGAGCTGGCAAAGCAGGGCCTGTTTGCGGCGATCGCAGCCATGAAGCCAGGGGTGCCAATGAATGTGCCCTTGCAGGCAGCCTTTGGCGTCAACGATGATGCTGGTTTCTCGAGCTTCTCCGCGTGGTGTCTTGAGAACGGCTGGTCGGCCATCGGCCACTGTTTGGGACAGGATGTGCATGAGCAGCCGGGGTTGAGTGCGACCAATACTGCGCTCTTGAAGGAGAACATGGTCCTCTCGGTAGAGCCCTACATCACGCTCGACGGCGTTTATCCCTTCTGGGCAGCCACCGAGAAGTTTGGACTTGAGGACGTCGTGCTGGTGACGCGGGATGGGGTAGAGATTCTGACGCCCGAGGACCAGATCTCGCACGAGCTGTGGGTAGTATCGCCATAGGCGACTTGACCGCGGTCACCTTGTTCGGCAGCATATTCCACATCATGAGGATGCATATCATGACTGGGCAACTGGCAATCAATGGCGGCGTTCCTGTTCGCAGCAAGCCGTTTCCCACCATCAGCGACGTCAGCGGACGCTGGCTGGGCGAGGAAGAGAAGCGACTCCTGATGGAGGTCATCGACAGCGGGGCGCTCAACCGCAACGGTGGTAGCAAGGTCGAGCTATTGGAGAATAACTGGGCCGAGATGATGGGTGTGCCCTATGCCCAGGCTGTCACGTCGGGCACGGCAGCGCTGCACACTGCCGTGGCTGCACTCAACCTGGAGCCGGGCGACGAAGTTATTACTACCACCATCACTGACATGGGCACCGCTATCGGCATTCTGTCCTGTAACCTGGTGCCCACCTTCGCCGACGTCGATCCCCGTACCGGCAATATCACCGCCGAGACGATTGCCCGCCAGATCAGCCCCAAGACGCGGGCTATCATTGTCGTTCACCTGTTCGGCCAGGCCGCCGATCTCGACCCGATTCTCGCCCTGGCCCGCCGCCACAATCTGAAGATTATCGAGGACGCTGCCCAGGCGCACATGGCTCAATACAAAGGTCACTTCGTCGGTACGCTGGGCGACCTTGGCTGCTTCAGCTATCAGCAATCCAAGCAGATGACCACCGGCGACGGCGGCATGGTCATCACCTCCGACGAACAGCTCGCTATCCGCGCCCGCCTCTTCGCCGACAAAGCCTGGCCGCGTGGCCTGCCCAACCTGCCGCGCAGCCACCTCTTCCTGGGTATGAATTACCGCATGACCGAGCTGCAGGGCGCCGTGGGGCTGGCCCAGGCGGCCAAGCTGGCTGCTATCGTCGCCCGCCGGCGCCAGACGGCAGGCCTGCTGCGTCGTCTGGTCAGCGAGATTCCCGGACTGATTCCTCCATACATCATCGATGGTGCCGATCCGGCCTGGTGGATCTTCTCGTTCACCCTTGACCAGAGTATGCTGCGCGTCACGCCGCAGCAGTTTGTCACCGCCATCAAGGCCGAAGGGCTGCCTTTCTGGCTGGGTTATATCCCCAATCCACTCTTCGAATACGACGTGATCAGGGAGCGCAAGACCTTTGGCTCATCGGGTATTCCGTGGACTCTGCCCCAGGCACGGCAGGGTATCAGCTATGATCGCAGGCACTACCCGGGCACCATGCAGCTAATCAACGAGACGCTCGTCACCAACTGGAACGAGGGGATGAGCGAAGCCGACGCACATGATATTGCCCGCGGCCTGGCAAAGGTGGCGGAATACTACGCCAGATAGAGAGGCACAGCCGAGATACCCGATGTCTGCCAGACATCGGGTATCTTTGGCGGAAATCGGGTATCTCCGCTGGCTACTTGCTCAGGAACTTGTAACTGGTCGTCTGCTGATAGTGGTCGCCGGCGCGCAGAACGATGGAAGGGAAGTTGGGATGATTGGGCGCGTCTGGAAAATGCTGGCACTCCAGGCACAGGCCGGCATTCTTTCCGTACGCCACGCCTCCCTTGCCGGTGATGCGACCGTTGAGGTGGTTGCCGCCATAGAACTGCACGCCCGGCTCGGTTGTGTAGACCTGCATCAGGCGACCACTCCCCGGCTCATACACCTCCGCCACCTGCGAAAGTTTGCCGCTGGCATGGTTGAGCACCCAGTTGTGATCGTAGCCGTTGCCGAAGCGGAGCTGCTCGTCGTCCTGGCCGAGCCGGCTACCGATGGCAACCATCTGGCGAAAGTCCATGGGCGTGCCTGCTACCGCCCGGATCTCGCCGGTTGGAATGCGCTGCTCATTGGCCGGCGTGAAGTAGTCGGCATCGATGCGTAGCTCGTGTGCCAGCACATCACCCGAGCCTGCGCCGGCCAGGTTGAAGAAGGCGTGGTGTGTCAGATTGACGAGTGTGTTCTTGTCGGTTTCGGCATCGTAATCGATGCGCAAGGCATTGTCTGCCGTCAGTGTGTAGAT
>JAMDDR010000436.1 GCA_023488685.1 Chloroflexota bacterium
TCACCTCGCGGGCAGCCAGCGCCCGCGGGTAGAGCGCCAATTCGTCGATCCAGCCCTGAAAGTACGGTACCTGTCCACAATAGCCAGAGCTGTTACATACCCTGGCGACGTTTTCGGCGCGGCCGATGCGCAGCCGCAATTCCACGCCCAGATCCGACGACGTCCGTTTGCCGCTGGCGCGCAACTCACCATCCACGTACAGATGCTGGCCGCCCACGCTGGCGCCAAAGGTATGGGCAACGTGGTGCCACTTGCCGTCCGCAAAGTTTAGGCCCGACGAGCAAACGACTTCCGAGTTTGTGCTATTGGGATCGCCCTGGCCCAGCCGCGCGCAGACGTTGCCCTTGCTCAGATAGATGTCACGGTCATGGTTGTAATAGTTGTCCGCCCAATAATCGCCCACGGAGTAGATACCACAGGTGTTGTTCGTGTCATAAACCCATTGGCAGTCCGCCTTGAACCAGAACATGACGCCATAGGAAGCATTGGAGATGTTCGCCTGCTTCACTTCCACATCACCATAGCCGCCCTTGAACTTGACCGCCTGGCCTTGCTTGCCCGGCTGTCCAGCGTCAGGACAGGTGCCCCGGCACCCGCCAGGGTGATTAAAGCCGGAACTATCTGCAAAGGTCGTGATGCCGGCGGCTTCATCAAAGTGGAACAGGGCGGCAGGGCGGGGTGCCGTTGCGGCCAGGTTCAACTGGTAGGTCTGGCCGCCCGGCTCGATGCTCTGTTGCCTGCCGCGCAGGCCGCCGTCCATCCCCACCGCCTGATAGTAGATGGGGCGCGCGCCGTTGGGGCTCCACGCCACCACCCAGCCACCGTTCACGGGATCGTCGTCCACGGCAACCTGCCAGGAAGGCACCTGGGGCGGGTTCGCCAGGACGAACTCGTCAGAGGTGGTCGTGCCGGCCAGGATGCGCCCACGCAGGCTATAGGCGCTGCCGCTGCGGCTGATATAGGCCACGAGCGTCTGGTCGCTCAACGCATCGTACGACAGCACGGGATCGAATTCGTTAGCGGCGGTGGCGGAGACGGCCTGCGGGCTGGTCGCGGACTGGCCGGAGATGTACGCCATGTAGATGTCGTTGGCGCGTTCCCACACTGCTTGATAACGATCGCCGGTCCAGGCCAGGCTGGCGCGGCCCACGTCCCCGGAATCCAGCATGAGGATGGCGCCATTTTGGGTGCCATCCGCCTTCACGTTCGCCACGCGAACATACGAATTGGCCGAGTCCTCCTGCAGCCAGGTCACGAGGAAGTCGGTGCCATCGCTGGCGACGCTCGCCAACCATGCTTGGTGACCGGCAGGCATGGTGAGCGTGATGCCGTTCCCCACTGGTTGCGCGGTCGGTTGAAAGAGCCGCCAGCGGGTATATTGATTGCTACCATGCTTAAAGGCCCAGACGACGAGGCATTTGCCGGCATCGTTGCAGGCCATATCCGCATCCGACTGCGAGCTGTCATTGGCCCCACCAAAAGCCCAGACGCCATCACCCATGACCCCGTCGGCGGTAGCCGGGTAGACCATGACCCGATTGCCTTGCTGGACCACTGCCGCATAGGCGGTGGCCCAGCGCTTGACCGGCACGACGGCAAGGGATAGCGGCGTCTCGGCGAGCGTGCGGCTATTGACCAGGAGCTTCTCCCACGCCCATTCCGACGGCGCGTGCAACTGGGAATGAACGTCTGTCGTCAACGTCACCACTTTGTTGCCCACATTCGCCGGGACGCCGAGGGTCGAGTACAACGACTGCGCCTTGTCCTTGGCGACATCATACTGCATCGTCAAGGGATAACCGGTCAGCGTGTCCAGGGTCAGCTTCGTGTTGCCGCGCACCCACAGCCAGTCCGCCGATTTCAGGTTGTTCTGCACGGTGGTGGTGAAGACAAAATTGCCCCCGGCCCGCACGATGCCATCCGGGTCACCCACCTCGGTATACACGCCGATGGGGTTGCTGTTCCAGACGTTGGGGGAGTACGGGTTGTCGCGATAACACCGATCTCGTTTTTCGGCTGGTTCGTTGGCGCAGGCGACGTGCAATGTGCGCTCGAACTGGTCGGTCATCCCGTCGTGGTCGGCGTCGGGGTCGAGAGGATCGCTATAGATGCGGGTGACTTTGCCGCTGGCATAGTGGAAATCCCAGCCCGCAACTTCTTCCGCGTCGGTAAGCCCATCGCCATCGCCATCGGCATTGGCGGGGTTGGTGCCCAGGCGAGCCTCGTCGTAATCTGAGAGGCCGTCGTTGTCGGTATCGGCGCGGCGCACATCAAAGCTGGCACCGCCCTCGTCGGCGCGCAACGTGCCCATCTGCATCTCCCACGCATCGGAGAGGCCGTCGCCATCGCCGTCCCAGCGGCCGTCATCGGGATCGACGCCGCCGTAGGCTCTGGACATCAGCCCATCGCCATCGGCGTCTTTGATGGCGATGCTCGACGCCCAGTTCTTGACGCGCATGAACTCGTCCAACGTCCTGGGAAAGACGTCCACCACGACGTTGGCACCCAGGTCGGCCGAAGTCGAATCGCTGACCGCCTTGTCCAGGCACATGGGGATCCAGGGTGGGATCGTCCAGCACTCGAGCGCATACATGGCAAAGCCTATATTGAGCGCCAACGGCGCGGTGCGATTGACGCCGGGCTGGTCCAGCGTGCTGACCTTCGAAAGGTTATCATATTTGACGGCGTTGTACATGTCGTGCGCCGCGTAGCGGTGGTCGACGTTGACGTCCCAGGGATTCCGCCCATCGCTATCCTTCAACGAAGTGGAAAGGGAGGTGGCTTGCGAGGTCAGGCTGTATTCCAGGCTGTTTTTGCGTATGTCGTCCTCGTTATATTTCGTCGGCAGGTACGCGAAAGCGCGGGGGTCTTTGGGGTCCTTGTTCGTCACCGTGCTGGTGATGGTGGTTTTGAATTCAAGTTGCATGCCGGCCGACATGCCCAGCGCCGGGTTGACGAGACGCGTATCCAGGTCGCCCATCTTGATCATGTTGGGATCGTCGTCTTTGATCGTCATCTCAAACCCGAAAAGGTAATGGGTCAGGGCAAAGGTCAGGGTGTAGGTCACGGTCCATTTCACGCCCAATATCATCAACAGAAGATCCACCATCATGATGACCGACTCGATCAGCGCGCCGATGACGGTGAACGACAGGAAGAACATGATCACCGTCAGCATATGAGCGGCGAGGGTTTGGGCGATCAACGCGTCCATTTCGAGGCTGCCACGCTTCACCTTGCCCGAGGCCATGGCCCAGATGAACACACCCCAGGTAATGCCCAGGGAGATCACCAGCCCGGCGATGGCGATCTGGCGCATCGCGCCCATGTATTCCGACGACTTGGTCAGGACTTGCTTGACTGCGGCGGCGCGGGTCAGATTGGGGGAGAGCGCCATGGTTGCCCTGATCAGGTTTTCAACCTGGACGATCGGCGTGTAGATGAAGATATAAGCGAGCAACACCCCGGCGACCGATCCCACCAGGCCCTTGGCCCAACCGGCATCGGCCATGTAGTATTTCTCCACCACCAGCAGGGCATAGATGACGCCCAGCGCGAGGATGGCGCTGAGAGAGATGATGCCCGCTCTGAGCCATGCTCTCGACGTCAGCCTGGTCACCATGTTCTTGTACGAGCCAGGCAGCCCGGCAAGCCATTTCAGCGTGCTGCCCTGCGAGCTGAAGAATTTCTGCCCCGACATGTAGCGGTAAAAGACTTTTAAGACATCGGTGCGGCTGAAAAAGGTGTTCTCGAGGATGAGGATGTCGTTGACCATCCACAACACCGCGGCGCTGGTGCCTTTGGCGATCTTGGCGCCGATGGGTTTGTCGTCGAGTTGATAGCGGGTCTTGAGCGGGTCCTGGCCCACCTGCACGACGACGTTGACGCCGGCGTACAGCGTGAGGTAATAGATCTGCCCCATGACGACAGCGCCGCCCCGCACGTCGGCCAACTCGCCGGGCTGGGCTTCATCCGTGTAGGCATCGGCGAAGGCAGGCTGGTAACGATCTTTTAGAAGCTTCCAATAGTCGTCAATGGGATACGCCTTCCATTGGCCATCCTTGTATTGATACGGCGCCCAGTTCACGCCGGCCATCGTCTGCACTTTCACAGCGCCGGGTTCGACGTTCAACGTGACCTGGCGGTGATCGGACGACCAGGCGACGGTGCCCGTGTAAGCCAGGTGATCGTCCAGGTTCAGGCTGCGAGAGCGCTCCTCGCGGGCAAACAACAGCGTGGGACTGATCGGATGACCGGCAGACCAATAGGCCGTAAAGTGATCGTCCAGGACGGCCTGGGTGTCGGTGGTGACGAGAGTCGCCACCGCCTCGTCCATGGTGGCGTAGGTGTGCGTGATGACGCTTAAGGTGTCGCTGATGTGCCAGGTGTCCGTCACAGTGACGCCGCTGTTGGTGGCGTGGTTGAAGCGGCGGGCGATCTCGTCAATCGTGACATCGCGCCTGCCATCGCTCTGGATACACTTGTCATTGGAGGGATCATCGTCGCCCTGGCCATCCCATTTCTCGCAATCGCGCCCGGCCAGGAAGGTGCGTTCCAGGCCATAGCTTAGCCGGATGAGTGCGGAATCGTCGTTCAGATCCTGATCCACGGACGGGTCTTCGTAGACGATGGCATAGTCCGTGCCATGTTCTTCGCGCACTCTCAGGCCGGTCAACTGCCAATCGTCGTTGTAGGTATGGAGCACTCGCTCGTCGTTATAGGTTTCGTAATGGACGCACGAGCCGTTCTCGTACTGGTCGCACACATCCACCAGGGCCTGTACCGCCCAGACCAGGCGCACCTGTTGAGCCTTGCCCCACTGGTCGCCAGGCCGGTAGAGCATTCTGCCCGAGAAGGCAACGTGTTGCCCCCCACGCTGTTGGGTGACGAGCTGCAGCGGGATGTAAGCCGCCTTGCTGTTGCCGGCGTCGTCCAGATCCTGAACGGTGATGCCGTAATGCTTCCGCTCGCTCTCAGAGGGCAGGTTGAAGGGCGGGCTGGACATCCTGATCTCCAGCATGGGGATCACCTTGACATTGCCGTTGTCGTCGGGCGAACGGGAGCGGCTGTCGTCCACGTCGTAAAAGGTTTTGCCATCCACGTCCTGCATCTGCGCCTGTTTGTCGCCGGTGGGCCATTGCAACACGTTGAAGGCATACCACAGATGATCGGTGATGACCGGGCGCACCTGGAAATCGACGAAGGTGGGTTTATCCTGGGTCAGGTTGTCCACGACCAGTTCAAAGGGGCTGTCGCTGGTATAGACCGTACCATTGCGGTAATAAGGCGAGAGATCCAGGCTA
>JAMDDR010000523.1 GCA_023488685.1 Chloroflexota bacterium
GATAAAACAACAGCAGGCCGGTAGACTGGTCGAACGCCCACACGTATTCCGCGCCCTCGGTGTTGTAGACGAAGCGCACGCTCTGATAGGTCTTGCCCCCGGCTTTTTGGGGCATACGCACCACGGCGAGGTTGTCGTTGGCGACACTCTCGGCATCCTGCAACACTTTGGGATTCACCCAGTATTCCCCCGCGCCCGGCAGGTCGACAAAGCGCAGCACCATCGATGGCAATAGCGTGCCCGTGCCCAGGTCTGTGTACATCCGCACAGACGTAACAGCCGCCTGACGATCCAATGCGACCAGGTCATATTGCGCGAACCCGGCGCCGCTCGAACCCTCAGCCCCCTCTTTTTGAGCGATGCTGGCGCTCTCGAAACGGTAAGTGACGCGCACGCCTTCCTTCAACCAGGCTGGCGCAGTCGCGCGGCGCAGTTCGGGGAACAGGATGAGGAACGGGTTCTGCTCGTCCGCCGTGCCACTTTGTTTGCGCGGTTGCTCACTCAGAAATCCCTGGTCAGGATACTGCATGGTGAGCAAGCTGGCCGAAGTGGGGTTGGTTGCAAACAAGTCACCGCTGGCCGGTGTCATTGTGCCATCTGCCAGCAACGGGTTCGTCACATCCTGCGGCGTTGGCGTAACGGCCGGCGTGGGGGGCAGTGCGGTAGGGAATGGCTGTGCCGTGGCTGCGGCACGAGCTGCCGGCTGCGATTGCACCACTGGCGAAGGCGGTGCTACTGTCTGTTGGCGCGGCATGCGCACGCCGCAGCCTGCTGCCATGAATAGCGTGGCAGTGACAACCAAGGACATGAGAAAGGTGCATCGATTCGCGTGTCGAGAATCCGAGTTCATGACAAGCCCTCCACGTCAGAAGGATTCAAGCCGCCGCTGTCCAGCGGCGGTATGGTGCGAATGTGGATACAACCTATTGTAGTCGCGTTGTGGCAGGGGGACGTCGTTTATGCCGGCTTTGCTTCTGCCGGGACGACGGTGAGGTCGACCTTCTCGGTGTGCCGGATCACGCTCAATACGGATGGCTGGCCGATGCGTTCCTCGGTGAGCAGGCGATGGAGATCGTCGAGCGCGGCGACTGGTTGGCCTGCAAAACCCACGATGATGTCCCCCTCACGCAGGCCGGCCCGGTATGCCGGGCTGGTTTGCTCGACCGAGGCGACCAACACGCCGCTCTCGACCGGCAGGCCGAAGAAACGCACCACACGGCGCAACAGCGGCACTGTCTGGCCACCCACGCCGATGCGGCTGCGCCTGACGCGCCCATACTTCATCAATTGCCCCGCCACGAACTTGGCCGTGTTGATGGCCGTGGCGAAACAGATGCCCTGTGCGGGCAGAATGACGGCGGTGTTCACGCCAATCACTTCTCCGCGCGACGTTACCAGTGGGCCGCCGGAGTTGCCGGGGTTCAGCGCCGCATCTGTCTGAATGACGTTGTCGATCAATCGGCCGGATTGCGCGCGTAGCGTTCGCCCCAACGCGCTGACGACACCAGCCGTCACCGTGTACTGAAAGCCGTAGGGGCTGCCGATCGCGACCACCAGTTGCCCCACACGGATGGCTTGTGAATTCCCCAACGTCGCCGCCGTCAGGTTGCCTGCATCGTAAATGCGGATCACCCCCAGATCGCTCTCCGGGTCGTCGCCGACCAGCGCCGCCTGGAAATGCCGGCCATCCAGGAGCGTCACTTCAATCTCGCTGGCGTTATGCACGACATGGCTGTTGGTCAGGATAAAGCCATCCGGCGTGAAAATGAAGCCCGACCCGGTGCCATGCGTCTCATGCTGGCGCTGGCGCGACGGCGATCGTTGTTGCGCCACCGGGTGGCGCACCTCGATATTGACCACCGCGGGGCTTACCCTTTCCGCCGCCTGAGTGACCGCGCGCGAATAAGCGTCCAGCAATTCGTCATCTGGAGCGGCCAGACTGTTCTGAGGGGCGACTGTGCCCGCGTGGTGGCCGGATTCACTCAACCCGTTACTTGATACATGCTCGATCATTTGTCTCATCTCAGTCATTCAACCCATCCTTCGATTAACAGGGTAGGATAGCTGGAGCGTGACGTGCGCACACTGTAAGAAATGACAGATTTCCTACAGGTGCGGGCGTGATTCAGGCCGGGTATGTGCCAGTACGTCTACAAACCTCATACCGGCAAAAGCCATTTTGTGCTTAAAATGTCCGCAGTGTCGGAATGTGACAATCTGACGTCGTAGCGCCGGTGGCCTGGAGGCATTGTCGTGGAATGGACGGACCGTGATACTGGCTTGAGTTGGCGCGGGACTGCAGCAGCAAAGCACCCGACCAGGGAAGATAGAGGAGGAAGCTTGATGGAAGTTCGGGAAGTCATCAACAATAGCATCAACGGCGTCATCAAACGCATGAGTGATGAACCGGGTGTGGAGGGGGTGTTTCTGGCGGGTTCCCTGGCAGATCAGCGTCGTGACGCATTTTCCGATATCCACCTGGGGGTGGTATCCAGGGATACGCTGAAGGATTTTCGCAAAGTGTACGCACTGCGTGAGGACATTCTGAGCGAGATCGGACAACCATTGCACCTGATCGAACGGGAGTGGGAACACTGCAAGATGGTTTCCGCGCTGTATGGGAAGACGCAGTTCCCACCCAGCGGGTTGGAAATCGACCTGGTCTTCAGCCAGTTGAAACACCTGGGCCAACAAAATCCGTATGGCCGTTACCGAATCATATACGAGCGCTCGGAAGCGCTCAAGGCACAGTTCGAACGACTCCCTCGCCAAAAACCCAGGGAAGAAGTCGAGCAAGAGCTGCGCCAGTATCTGAGTGGGTATCCCTTTTACGTTTACGAAGTCGTCAAGGCCTTTGGGCGCAAAGACTGGGCGAACGCGCAGTCACTCGCCGAGCAGATGCGCAAGGCCATCTACTTCACCGCGGCCGTGCGGGCCGGCTGTTTTGAACACGGCTATGCGCCGGGCACGTCGTTCAGTGCCGTCGAGCGCAGTGTATCCGGCTCAAAACGCGGCCTGGATCATCTGTCGCCGGGGGAGAAGTGGGTCGTGGAGAATTCATGCCAGGCCGTGACCCGCAAAACCATCCAGAGATTGGTAGACCTGTACCTGGCCTGCCTTACTGCCGTGCAGGCCGAATACCAGATCGAGCAGGATGTCGAGCGGTTAAGGCAAACATTGCCGGAACTGCTTTGAACAGCGCTCGCGCGGTTGGCGGTTGCATGGCTGGCGATTGGAGGAACCTGTATGCAAGCTTATAGCACAGAGTTCGCCCGTGTGTATAACATGCGCTGGGCTGGCTTTGCCACCCAGGTGGCACCGCGTATCCTGGAGTTCTATGAGCGTACGCCGTTGGGCGGGCAGAACACATCCGTACTGGATTTGTGTTGTGGCACCGGCCAGCTTGCGCGCCACTTCCTCGACAAAGGCTACCGCGTCACCGGCGTTGACTCGTCGGAAGGGATGCTCAATTACGCTCGCGAGAATGTTGCAGATGGCGTTGCAGATGGGCGGGCAAAATTCATCCAGGCCGACGCAGCCGGGTTCACGCTTGACGAATGCTTCGGTCTGGTGGTCTCCACCTACGATGCGCTGAATCATTTGGATGATGCGGATGCCCTGCGCCGGTGCTTCCAATCCGTGTTCGCCGTACTGGCACATGACGGCACCTTCATCTTCGATCTGAACACCCGCGCCGCGCTGGCGGGTTGGAACAGCATCGCGATCGAGGACACGGAAGAGATGATGCTCGTCAGCCGCGGCATCTACGATGTCCCGAACAACCGGGCGACGATCCGCATCTCGGGCTTTGTCCGCACGGCCAGTGGGTGCTACGAGCGATTTGAGGAGACCGCCTACAACACTGCGTTTGACATGGAAATGGTCAGACAGGCACTGCTCGACACCGGGTGGCGCGAGGTCCATTTTGCGCGCAGCCAGGACCTGGCCGTTCCGATCCTGGAGCCGGAGAACGAGCGGCGCGTGTTCATCGTCGCGCGCAAGTAATGGCGCGTGACACTACAACGATGCACATCCATCACCACCACTGGCAGGCGATCTGGCGCGACACTGTTCTTTTGGTGCGCCAGTTTCGCATGCCGTTGCTGGCGTTCGTCCTGGTGATGCTGGGGGCGGGGACGTTGTACTCCAGACTGGCCGAACAGGCCGGCGAGTCGCCCGATGGCATCGTCCACGCCGTCTACCTGGTGCTGGCGCTCTCGTTTTTTCAGCCGAGCGGCGACTTTCCGCATGCCTGGTATCTACAGGCGTTCTATTTTGTCATGCCGGTGATTGGGATCAGCATCCTGGCCCAGGGGCTGGCCGATTTCGGCGTGTCGCTGTTCAACCGCCACGCGCGCAGCAAGGAGTGGGAGATGGCTGTCGCTTCGACATTTAGCAATCACGTCATCCTGATCGGGTTGGGGCACCTGGGTTTTCGTGTCGTGCGCAAGTTGTACGACGTCCACCAGGAGGTGGTGGTCATCGAACTGAAACCCGATGCAGACCTGGTCGCCAGCGTGCGCGCCATGGGCATCCCGGTCCTGCAGGAGGATGGCACGCGCGAGACCGCGCTGGAGGCTGCCGGCGTGCGCCGGGCGCACGCGATCATGCTGTGCACCCAGAATGACAGCCTCAACCTGCAAATGGCGGTGAAGGCGCGCAGCATGAACCCGAACATCCGCGTCATCCTGCGCATCTTCGACGATGATTTTGCCGACGCGCTGGAAAAACAGTTCGGTTTTACGGCGCTCAGCGCCACCGGCATGGCCGCGCCGGTGTTTGCCGCCGCGGCGGCGCAGGTGGACATCACCCGCCCCATCACGGTCGAGGGACACGCGCTCAGCCTGGCGCGCATGGAAGTGCCGGCACGGTCTTCGCTCGTGGGGATGACGGTGAGTGAGCTGGAGGGGAAGTTCGACGTCAGCGTGGTGTTGTTGCGTCGCAACAACCAGTCTGACCTGCACCCTTCTGCCGATCGAACGTTGGCAGCCAGGGATATGATCGCCGTGCTGGGCGAGCCGGCACGTATCGAGCAATTGATGAGCGCCGGGCACTGATTCGTTTCAGTGCCCGGTCATCCTGGCAAGGCCCATTTATCGGCCTGCATCGGCCTCCAGCACTCCTGCGCCCAGAACGGCAGCAGGTGCTGCGGCAGCGCCCCCCTTTATACAGGGTAGCTGCCCGTCAACTTCCTGAAAAACCCGTGTGCGCGATGGAAGAATGCGGTGTTGGGCAGGAACATGAATGGGCACTGGCCGGGCACTACATCGATGCCGTTCTGCGT
>JAMDDR010000202.1 GCA_023488685.1 Chloroflexota bacterium
GTCAACGACCTGGTCGTCTTATCCGTTTCGATCTCGGCAATCGCCTCACCTTTCTGGACGGTTTCGCCTTCGGCCTTGAGCCAGTTGGCGATCACACCCTCGGTCATGTCAAAGCCCATTTGGGGCATGGTGATTTCGGTAGCCATAATTTAGTATTTATTTGCCAACATCGCACGCACGGCCATCACGACATCATCGGCAAACGGCAACGTAGCTCGTTCCAGGTTCTTCGCATACGGCATTGGCACTTCCAATCCCGCGACGCGCGCAATGGGCGCATCGAGATAGTTGAACGCCTGCTCTTGCAACGATGCGACGATCTCGGCGCCAAGCCCTATGCTGCGCCAACCCTCTTCCACCACGATGGCGTGATTCGTCTTCTTGACAGATTCGATCGCCAGGGATAGATCCATTGGCCGCAATGTGCGCAGGTCGATGACATCCAGCTCGACACCCTCGTCAGAGAGCGTCTTGGCTGCCTTCATCGTCTCCACCAGCATGCGCCCCCATGTGACGACCGTCAGGTGCTTGCCTTCGCGCTTGCGCTCGGAGACGCCCAACGGGATAAAGTATTCTTCGTCGGGTACTTCACCACGCGTACCGTAGAGCTGCAGATGTTCGATGAAGAAAACCGGGTCGTCATCACGAATGGCGCTTTTAAGCAAGCCCTTGGCGTCATACGGTGTGGCGGGTTCGACCACCTTCAGACCGGGAATGGACGACAGCCAGGCGTCAAAGTTTTGCGAGTGTGTAGCCGCCGTACGACCGAACCCCGCAGGTGATCGCATGACCATCGGCACCTTGATCTTTCCATTGAACATGTGGTGCTGCTTGGCTGCGTGGTTGACGATTTGATCCCACGCCACCAGCGCAAAGTTGATGGTCATCAGTTCCACCACTGGCCGGCACCCACCCATGGCCGCGCCGATACCCACGCCCACAATCGCTTCTTCGGCAATCGGCGTATCGCGGATGCGGCCGGGGAATTCCTTGCTCAGCCCGGCGGTGACGCCATAGGCACCACCACCGCCATAGGCAACGATATCTTCACCCCAGACTACGACGTCGGGGTCATGCGCCAATTCCTCGCGCAATGCACGCTTAAGCGCTTCGCGGTAAGTTATTTCAGCCATGCTTGCCGTTCCCTGAATAAAGTGTCGCGGGTCCAATTAAAGAACCACCGCTCTGCATATTTGCCACGGGGTGCGCATAAATGTTCTCGTAGAGCGTGTTCAGCGCAGGTTCGGGGCTGGCATCCGCAAACTGCACCGCGGCCTCAACCTCGGCCTCGATTTCCTTCTGAATACGATCCATGTCCGCCTGTGTCAGCAGGTTGCGCTTGAGCAGCACATTCTCGGCAAATGTCGGGATGGGGTCACGCATCTTTTGCTCGGCGATTTCAGACTTTGATCGTTGCACGTCGGAATCGGCCATGGAATGACCGCGGTAACGATAGGTCACCGCCTCCAATAACGCCGGGCCTTCACCACCGCGAGCGCGCTCTGCCAGCCGGCAGACCACCTCATGCACGGCCAGCACGTCCTTGCCATCCACCCGCTCGGCATACATGTCGTGCGCAGAAGCCTTCTTGTAAATCTCAATGACGGCACTGTGCACGTTGATGGCCGTGCCCATCGCATACATGTTATTCTCGACCAGGAAAATCACCGGCAACTTCCACAACTGCGCCCAGTTGAGCGCCGCGTGGAACGTGCCGATGTTGGTAGATCCATCTCCCATGACGCACATCACGATACGATCGGTCTTGTGATGCACGTTCGCATATGCCAGGCCGACGGCCAATGGCAGGTGTCCGCCGACAATGGCATAACCACCCCAAAAGTGCTTGTCCACATCGGCCAGGTGCATGGAACCACCCCGGCCACCGGTCGTGCCGCCCTCCCGGCCGAATAGTTCGGCCATCACAGCATTGGCGTTGAGACCGCGCGCCAACGCATAGCCATGATCGCGATAATGGGTGACCAGGTCATCGTCAGGCCGCAAAGCCGACAACGCGCCGACAGCAATCGCCTCTTGACCGTTATACAAATGCAAAAAACCACCTATCTTGGCTTTTGCATACATCTCGGCAGACTTATCTTCGAAGATGCGTATCAGCAGCATCTGCCGGTAAAGCGCGATCAATTCATCTTTGTTCATATCCATACCCATACCATTACTCCGCGTGATTGCTGGCTTGCCCGGCACCCTCTCGCTCTCCCCAAACCCGCACACCGCCAGGCCGCCGGTAGCAACCCCCAAAACAAACACCGCCGGCGTGCATGCGCTACGATTCCCATTGCGCTAAGCTTTCGCGTGCACCCGGTGGTGACACCTTGCAACAAAACGGGCCATGCTACACCCGGAAGAAGTATACAGGCGCGCGACCGAGCGTCGCCTATATGCGCGGGTGTACCACGCCCGACACGTAACTGCGCCATTGTACGCTAAGCAGGGCATTTATTACAGGCTTGCGCCAGAAAGGGCGCCAGAAAACCAATGACAGGAGTGGTTTTCATTATGCCAGATGAGATTCACTGCCATCCTTTGCCAGCGTCACTTGACCCACGCCGGCCAGGGCACTTTCGTACAGCGATAGCACGAAAAGCAGGGAGGATAAGCGGTTCAGGTAGCGCACCAGTTGCACATTTTCGATGATCCCGTCGTGCAGCAGGTGAACCACGACGCGCTCCGCGCGCCTGACGATGGCACGCGCCAGGTCCAGGTATGCGCCCGGCAGCGTGTCACCTGGGATGACAAACTCACGCGGCAACTCGATCAGCGCGGTGATCGCGTCTGTCTGCTCTTCGAGCCACTGCACACGCGCCACATCGATACTGCGAAACTGCCCGGCCGTCTGCGGCGTCGCCGCCAGTTCGGTCATCAGCTTATATAGGTCGCGTTGCACCGTGATCAGCATTTGCCTGGTCTGGGCGCCGCTGGCGGCGGCACGAGCCACCCCAATCGCAGCGCCAGCCTCATCCACGGTGCCATAGGCCTCCGGTTGCGGCATGTACTTGGCCACGCGCCCGGCGCCCAACAGCCCTGTATAGCCATCGTCACCGGTGCGTGTATAAAGTTGTCTGGAGTTCATCGCAGCGATTATACGGGCACATAGTGAGGTATCATAGTGCCAGCCTAACCGGCTATCCGAATGCTTGATCCTTGGTCAATCTCCAATCACCAATCCAAAATCCGCAATCCAAAATCCAGAATCCAGAATCCAAAATCCCATGTACCCCGATAGTGAAATTCTCTTTCCCGTCCGCTGCATCCCTGAGTTACGCAACGTACGGCCTGGTACCCCCTGGCGTGAACTTGTGGACGCACTCGTGAATCTTCCAGAAGCTCACGAAGATGTGCTGGCCTTCTCATTGATGATGATCCGGCTCAACAACTGCCTTACCTGCGACCTGGACAGCTACCGGGCAAGTCTGGGCTGTGGCCAATGCGCCCGCCGTACCATCCAGGGTTTCAAGGGCAACGACAAGGAGCTTTTGAACAAGCTGGAAGATGCCCGCTCCGAATTACACGCCTACAACGCTCTGTGCGAGTCTGGCAACGGGACGTCACCGAAGCAGGAACTGGCGGGTACGATGCATGGCCATGCGCCGGCAACGAAGACGCGCTCGCGGGGGAAACGCTAGCCAGCAAGCTGACATCCCCTGTCTCAGCGCATATAATGACAGCTCGGTGAACGAAAGTTCACTCATTTGGCGTTTCTGACCAAGGGAGATAACACCAACCGTGTCTCGAATAGTGATCATTCCACGTGAGCCACTGCCAAACGGCGCCAAACTGCAAGCAGACCTCCCCGACGACTACAGCGAACTGGCCGAACGCGCCGAGGCGACCATCCGCGAATTGACATCCGCGTACCCGCTCACGGCGAAACTGTATGACCACCTGATGAGTGACGCGCGGCTCAGCGCCCACTGGAACATGTCGAACTACACGACTGTCAGTAAACTGAGCTATAACGATCACGGTCCCATCCATGCGCGCGTGGTGACCTCGTACGCAATGCAGATCACAAAGCTGCTCGTCGACGCCAATGTGCCGCTGGACGTCATCGAATCAGGATCGGGAGGCCCGGATGACGCCTTCCTGGTGACGCTGGCCGGGATCATGTTGCACGACATCGGCAACGCCGTGCACCGCGTCAACCACGAACTGGTCGGCATGCAACTCGCCCACCCCCTCCTTGAATCCTATTTGCCGCAGCTTTACCCGGACGTCGAACAGCGCCAACTCATCGAAAACTTCATCATGTCGGCCATCCTGTGTCACGATGTGACGCCGCCACCCCTGTTCATGGAGGGCGCGGTCGTGGCGGTGGCAGATGGCTGCGACATGACCAAGGGCCGCGCGCGTATGCCGTTCGACCTCGGCAAAGTGGATATTCACGCCGTCTCTGCACTGGCAATTGAAGAGGTGAACATCCAACACGGCGATATCATGCCCGTCGAGATCGAGGTGCTCATGAGCAACTCGGCCGGCATCTTCCAGGTGGAGCAGACACTGGTGCGCAAGCTGCTGGTGACGCCGTTACGAACCTATGTGACGGTCAAGGCATCGACGATCAACCCTGGCGACACCTGCGATAAACGCATCCTGCAGAGCGTCCAACTGCGCGATGGGCGGCTCAGCCCGACGACCTGACACACCTGACAGGTCTCAGAAGACCTGTCAGGTGTGTCAGGTGGACTGGACATTATTCCAGGTCGATTGGTTTGCTCAAAATAGCCACGAGCAGGTCGATACAGGCCTGTACGTCGCCGGAGTCCACCATCTCACTGATGGAGTGAACGTAGCGGCATGGGATCGAGATACAACCGGACGGCACACCCTCGCGCGCCATCTGGATCGCCGCGGTGTCGGTTCCACCGGCGGTGAGCACTTCCAACTGGTAAGGAATGCGTGCTTCCTTGGCCCGTTGCATCATCAGATTGCGCACGCGCGGGTCGGCAATGACCGAGGAGTCCTGGACCTTGATCGCAGCCCCCTTCCCCAGTGCCACCTCCATGTGTGCCGCTTCGGGGAAATCGCCCGTGAGCGTCACGTCCAGCGCGATGCCCACGTCCGGGTCAACCGCGTAAGCGGACGTGCGGGCGCCGCGCAACCCCACTTCCTCTTGCACGCTAAACACGGCATACACATCGT
>JAMDDR010000498.1 GCA_023488685.1 Chloroflexota bacterium
CAAAATCCCGCCGGATGTTTATGGCTGGAACGTGGTGGCATCCTCGTCTGCTGTGGATTTGTCCCAGAACGGGTTAAACATGGACCCGGGTGAACACATCCTGGCCATCTCCCCATGGATGGGTGTGCGCACCACTGCCAACGTGGGTATATCGCTGACGTTGGCGACCGGCATCAATTCGTCACTGGCGGCATTACGCAATACGACCGTTTCAGTCTACGACTGGCACGCACAACAATACACCCGCGTCATCACAGGCTTGAATACCTCATCGGCCGAGGTCAGCATATCTGGCGCTTACACGTCACCCTCTGGCGAGATTCGTGTGCGCGTGAATGTGGTGGACGATCAGATCACGCTCACAAATATTGCGACGCGCGTCCATGTTCCCTGAGAGTACAATCAGCAACAGATGACTCAGCCTGTAAGGAGCTGTCGTGTTAGAACCATTGATCTATGAGTTGTCATCGCCAGAGCGCCAGGGCGCAGTCTTGCCGGAACCGGATGTACCCTGTTACGAACTGCCCGCAGCTCTGTTACGCGATGACTTACCGTTACCCGAAGTGAGCCAGGTGGATGTGACACGCCACTTTACGCGTCTGTCTCAGTACAACATGTCGATCGACACGACCCTGTATCCACTCGGCAGTTGCACGATGAAGTACAACCCGCGCATCAACGAGGATATGGCTCGCTTGCCCGGATTCGCAATGGTGCACCCGCTGCAAGATCCGGTCACGGCGCAGGGCGCACTGTATCTGATGTACCAGTTGCAGATGTTCCTCGCCGAAATCAGTGGGTTTGCTGTCGTGAGCCTGCAACCCGCAGCCGGCGCGCATGGTGAATTCACCGGCATCCTGGTCATGCGCGCTTATCACCGCGACCGCGGCGATACCAGGCGCACGAAGATGCTGATCCCCGACTCAGCACACGGTACCAACCCAGCTTCGTCGGCAATGGCCGGCCTGACTGTGGTGGAGCTGCCCTCCGATTCACGCGGCAATGTCGATCTCGATGCTCTCAAGACCAACCTCGACGATACGGTGTGCGGGTTGATGATCACTAACCCCAACACACTGGGCATGTTTGAGGAGCACATTGAGGAAGTGGTCAAACTGGTGCATGATGCCGGCGGCCTGGTGTACGGAGACGGCGCGAATATGAACGCGCTTTTGGGGATTGCCAAACCGGGCGAGATTGGCTTTGACGTCATGCACTATAACCTGCACAAGACGTTCAGCACACCGCACGGTGGTGGTGGACCTGGCTCTGGACCGGTTGCTGTCGCGAAACGGTTGGAGGATTTCCTGCCGGGGCCAATTGTGCGCGTCAAGCCTGGCAGTGAACGGGAAGAGGATGAAGCCGGCGTGCCCCTGTATGAATGGTATACGCCGCGCAAGAGTATTGGGCGTATGCGAGCGTTCTCGGGCAACTTTGGCATGCACGTTCGAGCGTACACCTACATCCGTGTGCACGGCGAAGAAGGGTTGCGCGCCGTCAGCCAGAACGCAGTGTTGAATGCCAACTACGTTCAAGCACGCATCAAGCACGTGTATCCGGTGCCACAAGGCGAACGCCATTGTATGCACGAAGTCGTGGCGCAGGGTAAGCTTGATGGCGCCCCGGACGTGCGGGCGCTCGATATTGCGAAACGGTTGATGGATTATCACTTCCACCCGCCGACGAACTATTTCCCGCTGACCGTGCCCGAAGCGCTCATGATCGAGCCCACGGAGACCGAATCCAAGCAGACGCTCGATCAGTTTGTCGACGCACTGCTGGCTATTGCCGGCGAGGCAAAACAGTCCCCTGAATTAGTGAAGAGTGCGCCACACGACACTCCGTTGCGCCGTCTGGACGAGGTGCGGGCAGCCAAAGAACTGGTGCTGTGCTGCCGGCTCGATCCGGCAGCCTGATCCCGCTATCGTGGAGTTTCAGCATGGATAAACGCTTGACCAATGTGTGGGTGATCACGGCGTCCGTCGCTGTCGTGGCGCTCCTGCTCCTGGCAATCTCTTTCATAGGCAGTGGTGGAACGGTCGCCAGCACCGCACTGCCGGAGCAGCAGGCGGTACCCAGCACGCAGAACCCGGCTCAGACTCAGCCGCAACAACAGGCCACATCCGTACCCGGCGCAGTCACAACGGCAACGGGATTGCAATACATCGACGAAGTCGTCGGCACCGGGGCACAGCCACAGAAAGGGCAGACGGTTGTCGTGCACTATACAGGCTACCTGGACGACGGCACTGTGTTCGATAGTTCTGTGCAGCGCAACCAGCCTATCGAGTTCCAGTTCGGCGTCGGCGCAGTCATTCCGGGCTGGGACGAAGGGCTCGCCGCGATGAAGGTGGGCGGCAAACGTAAGCTCATCATTCCACCTGACCTGGCATACGGGGCACAAGGTTATGGGTCCATCCCACCCAACGCCCGGCTGACGTTTGACGTGGAATTGGTGGGGGTGAAGTAGAACCTGATGTGTAAAAGGTAATGCGAAAAACGTAAAACGTAAGCTTTTACGCATTACGTTTTACGTTTCACGTTCTGAGCGGTCTACTTACCCCATCTACCGCCGCGCGATTTCGATCTTTGGCTTTGGAGGTTCTGCCGACCCTGTCCCTGCAGGCCCCATGCCATTCGGTTGATCGCCCGCTTGCCCAGCATTGGGATCCTTTGACGGATCATACTTCGGCAGAATGTCGCGTGCCTGGATGATGACCTGGGTAAGCTTGGCGCCCAGGTCCGTGCGATCCTCTTGTGCCAGCCGGTCTGCCACCTGGACCATCACCTGGATGAAGCGGTCGTCGATGGATTTCGCCATCTCCTCCAGCAGTCGTTTTGACTCTTCGGGATATTTGGCCACCAGCAGCGCGTTGATCATCTGGATCTCCGGCGGCTGGCGCTCGGCCATGATCTGCATGGCGATCTGGTACACGCCCATCAACGCGCGGAACAGCTCTTCGTCGTGGCGTTGCTGCGCCTCCTGCATGTTCGCCTGGAGCATACTGACGAAAACATCGTCGATCTCATCTTCATGCTCGCGCGCCGTCTCGTCGGGCTTGTTGCTCGACAGGATGGTGTTGATCAGCTCCGCCTTTTGCTGCATGAACGCGCGTGACGCGGCGTCGAGCCGATCGCGAATGTCCTGCACTTCCTTGCGTAGATCGATCAGCTTCTGCTTATCCGCCGCCGTGGCCGAGTCAACACGCCCGGTGAGCATCTGGAAGAAGAGGTAATCGATCAACTGCCGCCCCATTGCGACCAGGGCTTCGCGCGTCTCGGCATCGGGCGCATTGACGAGTTGCTCGATGAGCACTTCGCGAGTGGGGTTATTGCGGAATGCCTCGACGACTGCCATGCGCGCGCCGAGTTGTTTGCCGTACGACGTCTCCTCCACCAGTATGCGCTGCAAACCAGCCAGTTGTTGTGCCGCCTGCTCGCGCCCGGCCTCCAGGTTGGCGTCGATACTGGCGCCAAGCAACTCGAACAGGTTGGCATCCACCTTGGCTTCGTTCTCGCGCACTGCGTTGCGCAGCGTCGCCTCGTCCGTCGCGCGCATCCACTCACGGATGAGGTCAGCACGCGCTTGCTGCTCTTTGAGCATTTCCTGCGTAATGCCGTCCTTCTCTAGGATGGCTTCGACGAGCGACTGGAACGAAAAGTACATCTTTGGCTGCAACAGGTAACCGCGCGGGGCATCTTCGGGCAAGCCGCGCATGACCGCCTGCGTCAACTGGCCGATGATGCGTTGTTGTTCCATATCGCGCATGCCCAGCTCCATGGGCATCAAGATGAACGCGATCTGCTTGGCAGGGTCGTGGTAGATAAACGGCGCGGTCAGGTTCTGTAAGCGCCCCGAAAGCAACGCCGACTTAAGGGCCGGGTCGCGCCCGACGTCAATCACCTGTGCTGTCACGGGTTGCTGCCGTGACGCACCTCCTGGTGTCACCAGTTGCGGCATATCTCTCCTAGGATTTTGGATTTCCGACTTTGGATTTCCGATTTTGGATTTTCGATTTTCGATTCTGGATTCTCGATTTTTACGCGATTGGTGATTATACGGCCATTAGGGCGTGAAACGTTCTGAGGCGCGCCGTCCCGGCATGACATCGTATCACGCTCGATCTGCAATCGAAAATCTAAAATCCAAAATCTAAAATCTAAAATCGTTACGCTTTTGGCAGACTGAAGCTGAAGCGAGAGCCGTTGTGACCGTCACTCTCAACCCAGATGCGCCCGCCGTGCGCCTCGATGATCGCCTTCGACAGGTACAGGCCCAGGCCGGCCCCCTGTGACTTGCGTGTCATGGCGTTGTCGACACGGTAGAAACGATCAAATAACTGGGCCTGTTCCTCAGGGGCGATGCCGGGTCCCTGGTCACTCACCGTGATGATGACCTCCTTGGGCGTGCTGGTGCCGGTGATGCGTATTTCGCCCCCCTCGGGCGAGTACTTGATCGCGTTCGACAGCAAGTTGCTCAGGACTTGCGTGACGCGCGCCTCATCAGCGTGCACCAGCGGCAGATCGGACGGCACATCCGCGCTGAGCAGGTGGTTCTTCACCTGTGGCTTGAACTTTTGCACCACCCTGACGACGAGTTCATCGATGTCGAGTTCAACCAAAGCCAACCGGAAGTTGCCCGCTTGCACACGCGATGCGTCGAGCAGATTGTCGATGAGCTCGGCCAGACGGTCGCTCTCCTCTTCGATGACCTGCAGGCTGTCACGCATCGTCTGCTGATCCCACTTCGCGTCCTGGCGCCGCAACGTGCTGGCATAGCCTTTGATCAACGCCACCGGCGTTTTCAATTCGTGCGAGACCACGGAGATAAAGGTGGACTTCATCTCGTCAGCCTCACGGAAACGGGTGATATCCCGCACGTTGGCGATGATGTTCACCAGCCGCCCATCACGATCGAACAAAGGCGCAAAATTGATTTCAACGCTGACGCGCTTGCCATCGGCATGGCGCAGATCCCCTTCCACAAACACGGGCGTGGACGCGCCGACGAGCGGCCATCCATTCGCCTCGGCGTCCAGCAACGAAATACCCGCCCGCGGGTTCTGCACGGGCAACACGTCCTCAAACTTCTCACCGATCGCGTCATTCGGCGCGATGCCG
>JAMDDR010000125.1 GCA_023488685.1 Chloroflexota bacterium
AGCGCATCTCCAGCGCCGATCGCCGCACTGGCCACTTTCGTCATTGCCTGCTCGACCATGGATTTGCCGGCCAGAATGCGTTTGACAAACCCCAAAATGGTGTCGTCACCGATATCGCCGGCAGCGGTCGATGGGCTGTGGATGCCGAGGAACTCCTTCACCCCACCAATGGCATCCCCGATGATCTTGACCAACGCCGCGCGCACAGCATCCGCGGCGTTCTCCAAACCCTTGATGAGCCCATCGATCACGTTTTTGCCCAACTCGACCATGCTGGCCGGGATGCCAGCAAAGAAGCGTTGAATGGCATCCCAAACCCCGGTCGCAATGCCCTTGAACGATTCCCATGCAGCCTTCCAGTCGCCTTTGATGATGTTCAGGGCCGTATTAATCAAGCCCTCGATCACCGTCAAAACGACTTCAATGGCCATCTTGATCGCGCCCCATGTGATTTCAATGATTCCCTGGATGTACTGCTGGTTGTCGCTGACAAACTTCGCGATGGCCTCGAATGCGGGAATGACGGTAGCCTGCAGAATCGCCAGAACGCCGGCAATGATGCCCTGGATGCGCTGCCATACCCCGCCGACAAACGCCTCGATCTGCGGTCCATTGGTCTGTAAAAAGGCCACGATCGCGCCGAAAATCGTCGACACGACCGTCCAGATTGCCGTTAGGATCGGCTCAACAATCGTCCGAGCCTGCTCGAATGCGCCGGTAATCTGCGCTTGGATCTGTGGCCAGTTGGCCGCGACCCACGCGACGGCCTGCTGCAGCCAGGCGATTGTCTCGCTGACAAAGCCCCCAATCGCGACAGCCCACTGCGCTGCCTGCCCCTGCCCGATCCCCAACGCGGTCAAAAATGTGTAGACCGCATTGGTGATGGTGCCAAAGGAATCCCCCCCGGCGCCCAGGCCATAGATGAGGTTATAGATCAGCGAGATGAACGGAGAGATGGCGTTGACAATCGTATCGATGCCAGCGCGCACCGCTGGCATAACCGAGACAGCCCATTGCGTAAACTGCTGAATGATCGGCACGATAACCGGGAGCAATTGCCCGCCGAGTGACACAGCCAGGCCCTGGCCCATCATCTCTAGGTCCGCCATCGACTTGCCCATCTCGATGGTGGCATTTACGGCGTCGTCCCCGATCGCAAGGCCGAACGCCTTCGCCTTCGCTTCAGCTTCGGCCAAGCCGCTGGACGTCAAGGCGTTGAGTGTGTCCGTCATGTCCTTGCCGGACTTGCCGAACAGCGTCATCATGGCCTCGGTCTTCTGGAGGCCATCGGGCATCTGCGATATCTTGTCGGCGATGTTGGCAATCAGCGCGGGTGCGGGCAGGAGTTTGTTTTGGGCATCGGCGAACTTGATGCCCATCCCTTGCATCAATTTGCCCGCTTCGCTCAGTTGGCCTTTTGAGTCGTAGATCCCCGTCGCGAGCTTGGCAACCTGGCCGGTGATGGCCCCGACGTCACCCCCTACCCCGCGAATTGCGACGGCCATCGTGGCGGATTCATTCGCGGTCGTGCCCATCACATCGCCGAGACTATCGAGGGTGCCAGCCCAGTCACCGGCGGCGACCATGCTGCCGGTGATCGCCGTGGTTGCCGTGATGATGCCGGCCGCGGCGATACCCACCGCGGCCTTACCGACCGTGGCCAGGCCACCGCCCAACTTGCTCACAAGGCTGGTGTTGGCTTTCTCGGCAACGCTATTGGCCTCATCCATCGACTTCGAAAAGCCGCCGATGTCGCCAACCAGTTTCACGACGAGTGTCGCAAGGGTGCTCATGGTTCAGACGATTCAGTCGATTCAGTCGATTCAGTCGATTTACCGGGCCTCAGATCCCGCCCACCAAACGCTTCATTGAGCATCTCGACGAACGCAAGCTGCTCCTCGGGGGTCTGGTGCGTTTCTTCGCCGAACTTCGGCATAAAGTCCTTCGGCTCAAAGGGCTTGCTGTGCTTCCTGGGATCGCGATTCACGTTCGCGATCAACGACGCCAGCATGGCCATGCGCAGATCCGCGCGCTCCTCCCCAAAGGGCTCCAGGTTGTAATAGGCCATCCACTCGCTGAACTCGCGAGAGCTCATGCGCCGCTGCAGTTCTGCGACAGTGCAACCACCGATAGCTATTGCGAGACGAAACCAGAATCGTCGTTCGTCTCGCTCCCGGAGTTTTTTGTCAGTTCCTCCACATCGTTATCACTCATACCGGACAATCGGCGCGCCACATCAAACACGCGCTCCAGCGCGGCAGCGCTCTTTTTGCCAAGTCCCTGTACGTCTGCATCAGTGAACAGGCGTTTGTGTGATTCCGGATCGACGACTGACCTGGCGACCATCTTGGCACGCAAATTATTGAGGTTGACGGTGGTGTTTTTGCCCTTCTGCGTCACCACGCCGGCCTCAAATGCGTCACGCTCGATACCGGTGAAGCCCTGGACCAGCACGTCGCCGCCCCATTCCGGTACGCCGACAATCTCGGTTTGCCGGTCATCTACCGCGAGAATTTGATCTTTGGTGAGAAATGCCATTGAATGCTCCTATGCGCTTACGCTAAGGTCGGCTGGCCAGCGACCTTGAGGGTGATGTCCGCCGACAATTTGTCGTCGATGGGCGCCTTGGGTGCGAACTTGGTCACGAGTGCGGGAAACGTCCAGGTCGTGCTGCCGGCGTCCGGAAAAACCAGTTGGAAGTTCCGCTGCGTGCGGTCGTCGAGATCGCCCAGGACCCCCGTCGCGTGCCCCTGCGTCGCATTAGTCGGGATGAAGTTAATTGAAAACGAGATCTCGCCGCCATCTTTCAGGCCTGGCAGAAATTGGCGCCAGCCACCCGGTGAGCTGTGGTGGGTGAAATCAATCGTTTCCAGCGACAATTCCGGCCCGCCAATATCCGTCACCTCCGCCACGGTGGTGAACGTTTCAGTAGGCGTACCCCCGTCGCCGATCTTCAATAATGTGCCAAATGCTGCAATTCCCATGTGTACGTACCTCCTAACAACGCGATCTCTTGGATCGGTCGATCCGAATGGATCGGTAATTCACACGCCGCCTAGCCCGGCAGCGTGGTGACTCCAAACTCAACCTCGGTGCTGTTGGCCGACACGTAGACACGTCCGTCCGTTTGCACCCACCCTTCCAACTCAAGCGGACCAAAGATGCGGATCGCGCCGGCGGCGATGGTTTCCGCCGAGATGTCCTTCGTCCGCCCGAAGCGATCCGCGGTACTGGACAGCGTCCAGGTGTGCGACGTGGCGCCCGTGTTGTGCACAATGAGTAAGTCCTTGCCTTGTGCTATCCCTGTCCCTCCGTTCGTTCGTTCCCCCACCGGTCAGCCACAAGCACGATTGACGAGGACGCCGGCGCCGGCGGTTCTGGTGGTCTGCAGTGCGGACAACCTGCTTTGCGTGCCCTGGCAGCCTCAATGCCCTCCAAGGTGTCCCACTGGCAACGGACGCAAGACAGCATCTCGATGCCGTTCCAGGTGCCTTTTCGCCATTGGCCCTCAATCAGCTCGTCAGGTACGGCTTCGCTCGCCGTGGAAATAGTCTCGTCACCCATATCAACCTCCCTAAAGGCTTACAGCCCTGTAAGGGACTTTCAGCCGTTGTGCTGCATCACCACATCCATCCGGACCACCGGCAGCCGTGTGGTCTCGGCATAGCTGTCGACATCGTTCTCGATAAAACTGCTGCCGATGGTCAAGTCGCCCACCACACCCCGGTAGCCGCCGAGTTTGCGCCTCACCTCGCCTGCCAGTGCGCGCGCCTGCGCGTAGGAATTGCCTTCGAGCGTGAGCTGGATGCGCTCGCGTGCATGGTCGGCAGGGCCATCGTGCGTGTAACTCGGCACGTTCGAGATCACCTGGTAGGCGATCGCCGGGCGTATCGACGTCTGCGGCACGACCAGCGGGTAGATCCGCGCACCGATCATGGTGTTGATCGTCGTGTCGCCAGTGAGTAGTGCAACCAATGCTTCCTCGGGGGTCATTCGTCGGATTCCTCAGCCTCAGCCTGAGCAACGCGCGCGTCGACCACCGCCTGGCGCAGCACCTCGCCCATGGCCGCTTCAGCCTCAGCGCTCTTTGAATCGAACGCGGGCCTTAAAAATGGCCGTGCCGGCACACCTGGGTGCCGCACACCACCGGTGATCACCAGCCCCTGGGTACCTTCAAACACCAGCGGATTGCCACTGACCTCATGCGCCGTCGCACCGGTTTCAGCGAATTTCAAATGCCAGGCTTTTTTGGCAATCTGGATGCTGACCTCGCAGACGTCCTTTTGTGGAAACGACGCCTTGATGATGACCTTCTTTTTGCGTCGCGATTCCGGCGCATTCGCCTCGGCCTCGACCCTGATCACCTCGCCGCCCGCTTTTGTGGCCGCGCGCTGGCTCTTGCGCACGTTCCCGCCGGCCGCCTTCAACTGCTTGAGCAGGTCCTCGCCACCCTCAAGTTTTGCGCTGAGGATATCGCCCATCACACCACCTCCCGGCACTGCAACACGAGATCGACCGGCTTGTTGGACCCAACGACCGCCAGGATCTCAAACACACGCGCGCCATGCAGCACACGCATGGCCGGCGTGACACCCTCTCGATGTCGGATACGCACCCGGTGCGTCACCGTGGCGATGCGCCGGTCCTGCTCAGTCGCCTCACCGCCCGATTGCGGTTCGATGGCGGCCCACACGGTGGCCAGCTCCACCCAGGGCGTGGTCTGTTCGCCGTGCGTGTTTTGCGTTTCCGTTGACGCCTGGCGTTGAATCGTGATGCGATGGCGCAAGTCACCGGCTTTCACGGCGTTCCCACCTCATGGCCAACCTGGACACTGACAGTGCTGTAAGCAGTGCTACCAGCAGCCCCGCCAGCGGCCTTGCCCACCACTTCCAGGTCACGCGGATGGTGTTGTCATTGCTGTCAACGCACACCACCCGGATATTCAAAAATCGAGAGACGTTTAGCTTCATCCCCTAATCCTCGCGGCTTCCCTGAACGACCAGATGAGCGCGTCGACCCCGAACGGGATCTCGCCACGTGCACCGCCGGCAGCTTCACGAGACTCATACCAATGCCCGATCAATAACAACATCGCCTGCTTGAGCCGTTGCGGCACGTG
>JAMDDR010000393.1 GCA_023488685.1 Chloroflexota bacterium
GAGGTCTCATGGTTACTCCCATTAACGAACTGTCGAAGCACGCCGGCGAAATCGTCACGTTGCAGGGCTGGTTATATGCCCGAACGGATAAGGGCAAGCTTGTCTTCATGCAGGTGCGCGATGGCACCGGGATTGCACAATGCGTGGTGTTCAAGCGCGAGGTGGACGAACAAACGTTTGAGTCGGCCTTGCACCTGCCACAGGAATCCTCGCTGATCGTCACCGGTGAGGTGCGCGCTGACCCGCGCGCTCCGGGCGTGCCAGGCGGTTACGAGTTAGGGGTTAAATCGCTCCAGGTCATTCAACGCGCCGCGGAGTACCCCATCAGCCCCAAGGAACACGGTGTCGAATTCCTGATGGACAATCGGCACCTGTGGATCCGCTCGTCACGCCAATGGGCACTCTTGCGTGTACGCGCCACCGTCATGCGCGCCATCCGCTCGTGGCTGGACTCGCAGGGTTATGTGGAAATGAGCACGCCGGTGCTGACACCTTCCGCCGCCGAAGGCACGACCAATCTGTTTGAGGTCGGCTATTTCGACGAGAAGGCTTATCTCGCCCAGACCGGCCAGCTCTATAACGAAGCCGATATCTTCGCCTTTAACAAAGTCTATTGCTTCGGCCCCACCTTCCGGGCTGAGAAAAGCAAGACGCGCCGCCATCTGACCGAGTTCTGGATGGTCGAGCCGGAGATGGCGTTCTGTGATCTCGACCAACTGCTGGAGATGGAGGAACAGTTCGTCAGCTTTATCGTGCAAACGGCGCTGCACGAGAACGAGAACGAGCTCAAGGTGCTGGGCCGCGATCTGAGCAAACTGGCCACGATCACCCCGCCCTTCCCACGCGTCACCTACGATGATGCCGTCAAGAAACTGCACGAGTTGCGTGAGCAGGCCCAGGACGACGAGCAGCGCCAACTGCTGGAGATGACTTGGGGGATGGATTTCGGTGCGCCGCATGAAGCCGCGCTGACACAGTTGTACGACAAACCCATCTTCGTCACTGGTTTCCCCTCGGCTGTGAAGGCTTTTTACATGGAACCTTACCCAGGCCGCCCCGAGGTGTGCAAGAGCGCCGATATGCTCGCGCCGGAAGGCTACGGTGAGATCACCGGTGGGAGCGAACGCATCAGCGATCCAGATCTGTTGCTCAAGCGCATTCACGAACAGGGTCTGCCAGAGGCAGCTTACAGGTGGTACATCGACTTGCGCAAGTACGGCAGCGTGCCACACAGCGGTTTCGGCCTGGGCGTGGAGCGCACTGTCGCGTGGATCTGTGGCATCGAGCACGTGCGCGAAGCCAGCCCGTTCCCGCGCCTGCTGAACCGCCTGTATCCGTGAGAGAAGCTGCGCCAGCAAGCAATGCAATAAAGAAACCCGGCTTCACGCAGAAGCCGGGTTTCCTTTAGCGTCGCAACAAAACGCCCCCAGCGAGACTCGAACTCACAACCTCAGCATTAGAAGTGCTTCGCTCTATCCATTGAGCTATGGGGGCTTACCCTATTTGGTTCTGGTTAAGCCGCAGAGGTTACGCATCAAACATTGGCTTGATCCCATTATACACAGTGCGCCCACTCAACTGCGCCAACACCTCTGTTGTTTTGCGCTTCATCATCGTCGATAGGTCCACTGGCGTCAGCGGCTGATTGTTGTTCAGTAGAAATATGCGAAAGGCGGCTTCGAAGACCGGCGTACGTGGCGTGATGAAGTTCGGATCACTGGCATTCTCTGTTCGGATGATGTGCAAAGCCTGATCGACACGTTGTACTTCACCCGTCTGGTCGTCAACGTAGTCGTACAGCTCGCTTTGGCCCGGTGCGCCGACACGCTCTTGCTGTTCGGGCGTCAGGCATTTATGGATAAGCACGCGAACGTCTTGGCCGTTCTCCTCAAACCAGGAATAGTCGATGTGAAATTTCGTATTTTCTGTTGGTCGGAAGAACTTCATTTAGGCTCACTCTAAGCTTAAGTTTGCTGTCCAGGGCTACCGCTACCGATTTCACGTCGTGTAATTCCACTCCGGCACGTTTACCACCCACACGGCATGTAACAGGTCGAACAGCCCGTTGATTTTACCGCAACGACTGCACCAAACGTGCTGTGTTATCCTCGCTGCAGCCATACTGCCACCACGCGCACAGGAGATGCCGTTAACGACGACGGCGCAACGTGAGCAGGCGCATGGCAACGGCCACCACGCTCAAGATTGCACCAGCAATCGCGCCTGCAATGATCGCACCACGTGTATCCAACTGCGGCGACACATTGCCCTCGACGTTCTTTGCAATCAATATGCCAACCGGTGAATCACGCACCGCCATGCTGTTGGTCACCACCACACCTAGTGCCGACGACTTCACCTCCTTCACCTCTTGAGCGACCAACACCTGGACGCCGGATTGATCCAGTGTGGCTTCCCCAGCGGCAACCACAACGACGGAGTGGCTGCCCGCATTCATGACGAGATCGGTCGTCTGCACGTAGCCCAACGCGCTCGCGGTGGCATCTAAATCAGTGGCTGTCGCCTGCAACACTGCCGTCTGGCGCGCTGTCAGGTCTGTCGCGGTGATACTCTGCCCTGCGCTCTGCTCCATCGTCACCGTTTCGCTGTGGAGTTCACGCACACTGGCACGCCTAAGGTTAGCCGCTTTGGTGAATACGTCGCGCACACTCGTGTCAGAGACATTCGTCGTTTCAGTTGGCTCGTTCATATGTTTATTATCAACCACAACCACCTCGCAGCGCGGGTTGCTGATCTAGCCGTCGCTAACCGTCACTAACCGTCACAGAACATCACCACAAGCGTATCCAGGGCAGTGAGGTCGTCCATGCGACCAGTCTTGATGGCGACATCCGCCTCCATGATCGCCAGGTGTGCGCGCTCCAACTCGGGCGTGGAGAAACGACGGGCCTGTTGTTCGACCTTCCTGGCAACGAACGGATGCACGCTCATGGCTTGCGCGAGTTGATCCGCCGGTAACGATTCATACTCCTTGGCCGAGAGCATCAGGCGCGTCTGTCTCGCCAGCATGGTCATCACAACCAGTGGCGACTCACCTCGCGCCAGGATGCCACGCATCAACCGGAAGGCCGTCTGACCATCTCGCACACTCACGGCATCCACGAACTTGAACATATCGGATATTTCTTCGTCTGCCACCAGCGAGTCAACATCCGCACTCTCGATCCGGCGTCCCGAGGCATACGCGACCAACTTTTCCAATTCATTATCCAGCTTGCGCAGATAGAGCCGGCTGTCCTCGGCATAATGATCACGGTCGTACTTATCGCCACGGTTTATCTTGCTGGACAGCAGTTGCGCCGCCGGTGGCGCGATATCGCCGCCCTTCTGGCGCGCGCGCTCGATGATCCACTGCACCGGCTCCTTCGGCAAGTCAAACAGCTTTACCCTACCATTACCTGCCTTGTCCTGCGCCAGCTTGATGAGCGGATGATTCTCGGGCAACACACCATCCTCCACCAGCACCAGCGCGGTGGTCTCCGGGAGATCGGGCAAATAGGCAATCAGTTGCGCAACAGGATCGGCGCTCTCCTTGCCTGTTTTGCGTTTGGGTGCACCCATCCGGCTCAGCCAGTTGCGCACGATCACCAGGCGCCGGTCAGCCAGGAATGAAACTGCGTCACACGCCGCCTGGATATCCCTCAACAGGGCTGTGGAATCCAGTGCGGTGATGTTGAGCGACGCGATCTCCGCGTCACCGAGTTTGGCCTTCATTTTGGCGAGTTCTTCATCCCGCGCAATGTCGTTCGGGCCGTGGAATAGATGCCACATGTTAAGCTTCTTGGTCTTAGCCCTAATGGGGCTGACCTCTCACGATGTCATGGATTCATCCATTCGCTGCGAACGGATGAATCCAGTGTGCCGTTCTGGACTCAAGGCTTTAGCCGGTTACGCCATCCAGCCGAACCCACGGTGTCATCGAGACCGCGGTTGTCCAGCGTGACCTAGATGTAGCCATGCGCACGATACCATTCAAACGTCCGCCGGGCTGCCTCAGCATAAGGGCGTGTGCTCAAACCAAGTTCGCGCCGCGCCTTGCCCGAATCGAACCAGAACGTCTCTGTTGCAAAACGCAGTTGATCGCCATTGGCCGGCAAAGTCATCTTGAGACGGTGCTGCAGGAAGTCGACCACGCCGGCCAGAATATGCATCACGCCATGTGCGAGTGCGATGCGTGGTGGCTTGCGCCCTACCACCTGGGCCGTGACTGCCATCATATCGCGGTACCATAGATTCTCACCCCCGAGGATATAACGCTCCCCTGCCCTGCCGCATTCGGCCGCGGCTATGTGTGCAGCGCATACGTCGGCCACGTCGATCACACAGACGCCACCCGAGGGATAAACGGGGATGCCAATGCGACTCATCGCGAGGATGATGCTACCACTGATCAGATTCACATCGCGCGGGCCGATCACCACCGCCGGGTTGACAATGACCACATCCAGCCCGTCTGCCACAAACGCCCGCACGACACGTTCTGCCAGCACTTTGCTATAGCCATAGTGGAATTGCTCTGGCCGTAAGTTGAACTGCGCGCTCTCGTCGACGGTCGTGCCGAACGGTGGCTGACCCAGGGAGGCCACGCTGCTGGTGTACACCACTTTGCGCACATGGCATGCCTGCGCTGCCCGCAACACGTTTCGCGTGCCTTCGACGTTGATGGTGTAGAGCCGCTCCTGACCTGTGCGCCAGTAATCCGCCACCGCGGCAGCGTGGAAGACCACGTCCACCTCCTGCATCGCCGCCGTCAACGAGTCAACGTCGGTGACGTCGCCGATGACAGGTTGGTAGGCCAGTCCTTCCAGGGCCTTCAACGACGACGTGGTGCGGCGTAGCGCGCGCGCCTCCCAACCATGCTGGGTAACCGCCTCGACCAGGTTTGCACCGACACAACCCGTAGCGCCGGTGATGAGAGCCTTGACCATTTTCGATTTGGGATTTTAGATTTGGGATTTAGGAATTTGGATTGTAAACTAGACCCCATCCGATCGATACATCACTTTGACAGTATATAAAACCAATGGACTTGTCTATCTTGCTCAAAGCCCTCATCATGGGCATCGTCGAAGGGTTGACCGAGTTTCT
>JAMDDR010000230.1 GCA_023488685.1 Chloroflexota bacterium
GGGCCACAATCACAAAACCTGGCCTCGATTGTGCGAGGTTTTAAAATTGGGGTGACCAAATATGCCACCCAGAATCAAATTGCGTTTGCCTGGCAGGCGCGGTATCACGACCACGTGATCCGCAACAGGGAGGAACACGAGCGAATCCGGCAATACATCGCTGAGAATCCGCAGAAATGGGCGGTAGACACCCTCTACAGTTAGGGCTGGGATCGGCTGAATTCAGTTCCAGTGAGAGATACCACTATGAGCACCGTCGGCCAAAAAGAACGCCAGACCCAGAACCGCGTGGTCAAACTGTTTCGGGACACTCTGGGCTATGCCTACCTGGGCAACTGGGAAGACCGCCTTGGCAATCGCAACACCGAAGAAGACCACCTGCGCGCGTTCCTGAAGAGGCAAGGCTACAGCGACAGCCTCATCGCCAAAGCCTTGTTTGAACTGAACAAAGCCGCCGGCGATCAAACCAAGAGCCTCTACGATCTCAACAAAGGCGTGTACGGCTTGTTGCGCTACGGCGTGCACGTCAAGCCCGAAGCAGGCGAAAACACCGAGACTGTCTGGCTGATCGACTGGAGAAATCCACTCAACAATCACTTCGCCATCGCCGAAGAAGTGACGGTTGAGGGCGAACACGCCAAGCGCCCCGACGTGGTGCTGTACGTCAACGGTCTCGCGCTGGGCGTGCTCGAACTCAAGCGCTCCACCGTGTCGGTGAGTGAGGGCATACGCCAGAATCTCGACAACCAGGAGCAAATGTTCATCCGCCCGTTCTTCGCCACGCTGCAATTGATCATGGCGGGCAACGACACCGAGGGGCTACGCTACGGCACCATAGAGACTGCCGAAAGGTATTACCAGACGTGGAAAGAGCCCGGTGCGATCGATAACCCGCTCGATCGGTCCCTGAGCCAACTGTGTGAAAAAACGCGCTTCCTGGAGATCATCCACGACTTTATCGTGTTCGACGCTGGGACGAAGAAGCTGTGCCGGCCCAACCAATACTTCGGGGTGAAGGCGGCACAAGATCACGTGCGGCGGCGCGAGGGCGGCATCATCTGGCACACGCAGGGCAGCGGCAAAAGCCTGACCATGGTCTGGCTCACCAAGTGGCTGCGCGAAAATGTGAAGGACGCGCGCGTGCTCATCATCACCGATCGGACGGAGTTGGACGACCAGATCGAAAAAGTGTTCATCGGCGTTGACGAACACATCTATCGCACCAAAAGTGGCCAGGATCTCGTCACCAGGCTCAATGCGGCGGCGCCGTGGCTGATCTGCTCGCTCATTCACAAGTTCGCGGGCCGGGAGGAAGGCGACGTCAAGGGTTACGTCGAGGACATCCAGCGCCATCTGCCACCCGGCTTCAAGGCCAAGGGCGATGTGTTCGTGTACGTGGATGAATGTCACCGCACGCAATCGGGCGACCTGCACAAGGCCATGAAGGCGATCCTGCCCGATGCCCTGTTCATCGGCTTCACGGGCACGCCGCTGCTCAAAGCCGACAAGCGAACCAGCCTCGAAGTCTTCGGTCGGTACATCCACACCTACAAATACGACGAAGCGGTGCAGGACAAGGTGGTGCTCGACCTGCGTTACGAGGCGCGCGACATCGACCAGAACATCACCTCGCAGGCCAGGATCGATCAGTGGTTCGAGGCCAAAACGCGCGGCCTCAACGACGTGGCGCGGGCGCAGCTCAAGCAGCGCTGGGGCACCATGCAACAGGTGCTCAGCTCACGCTCGCGGCTGGAGCAGATCGTCAACGACATTCTGCTGGACATGGCGACCAAAGACCGCCTGCAAAGTGGTCGCGGCAATGCCCTGCTGGTCTCCGGCAGCATCTATCAGGCCTGCAAGTTCTACGAGCTATTCCTCGATCACGGCTTCGACAAGTGCGCCATCGTCACATCGTACCGGCCATCGCCTGCCGATGTGAAAGGCGAGGAGAGCGGTGAAGGCGAGACCGAGAAGCTGCACCAGTACGACATTTATAACCGGATGCTGGGCGGCCAGGACGCCGAGGCATTTGAGAAGAAGGTCAAGAAGAAATTCGTCGAAGAACCAGGGCAGATGAAACTGCTGATCGTGGTGGACAAGCTGCTGACCGGCTTCGACGCGCCCCCGGCGACCTACCTCTACATCGACAAACAGATGCGCGATCACGGGCTGTTTCAGGCCATTTGCCGCGTAAACCGCCTCGACGGCGACGACAAGGAATACGGCTACATCGTCGACTACAAAGACCTGTTCAAGAGCCTTGAGAAGTCCGTGCAGGATTACACCTCGGAGGCACTGGACGGCTACGACAAGGAAGATGTGGCGGGGTTGCTCAGCAACCGGCTGGAGAAGGCCAAGGAACGCCTGGAAGAGGCGCGCGAGGCGATCAAAGCGTTGTGCGAGCCAGTGGAACCGCCCAGGGACACGGCGGCCTACCAGCATTACTTCTGCGCCCAGGACACCGCCGACAAAGATGCGCTCAAAGACAACGAGCCGAAGCGCATCGCGCTGTACAAACTCACGGCCTCACTGATCCGCGCCTACGCCAACCTGGCGAATGAGTTGCCCGACGCGGGCTACACGCCGCAGGAGATCGAGCAGATCAAGCAGGAGGTGGAGCACTTCGAGAAGGTGCGCCAGGAAGTCAAGCTGGGCAGCGGCGACTATATCGATCTGAAGATGTACGAGCCGGCCATGCGCCACCTGATCGACACCTACATCCGCGCCGAGGATAGTGTGAAGGTGTCAGCCTTTGACGACCTGACGCTGATCCAGTTGATCGTCGAGCGGGGCGTGGACGCGCTGAACGACCTGCCGGCGGGCATCCGCGCCGATAAAGCCGCGATGGCTGAGACCATTGAGAACAACCTGCGCAAGGTCATCATCGACGAGCAGCCCATCAACCCGCGCTATTACGAGCGCATGTCGGAACTGCTGGACACCCTAATCCAGGAGCGCAAGCAGCAGGCGTTGGCGTACGAGAAATATCTGGCCCAGATTGTCGAGCTGGCACGGCAGGTGCAAAATCCCGCCAGCGCGACGGTGTATCCGCAGTCACTCGACACGCGCGCCCGGCGAGCGCTGTACGACAACCTGGACGGGGACGAGCAACTGGCCGTCACCCTCGACGACGACATCCGCGCGACCAAGAAAGATAGCTGGCGTGGCAACAAGATCAAGGAGCGTGAAGTGCGGTACGTGATCCGCAGGCATGTGCGGGATGAAGCCGAGATCGAGCGCATCTTTGAACTGGTGAAAAACCAAAGTGATTACTGAGACGCGCCGGATGACCGTCCACGGCCTTGTCGTGGATGTGGTTCGCAAAAACATCAAGAACCTGCATCTGGCCGTCTATCCGCCCAACGGCCGGGTGCGGGTGGCTGTGCCGCTGCGCGTGAACGACGAGGCCGTGCGGCTGGCGGTGATTTCCAGACTGGCCTGGATCAAACGCCAGCAGGCCAAATTCGCACACCAGGAGCGGCAGTCGGTGCGGGAATACGTGTCCGGCGAGAGCCACTACTATCTGGGCCTGCGCTACCGGCTCAACGTCATCTTTCATGACGGCCCGCCCAAGGTGACCGTACGCAACCGGACCACGCTCGACCTGTATGTTCGATCGGGCAGTGACACCGCCCAACGCGAACGCGTGCTACTGGCGTGGTATCGCCGGCAACTCAAGACGGTGATCCCGCCGCTCATCGCCAAGTGGGAGCCGATTCTGGGCGTCAAGGTCGCCGAGTGGGGCGTGAAGCAGATGAAAACCCGCTGGGGCACCTGCACCATTGAGGCGCGGCGCGTCTGGCTGAACCTGGAGTTGGTCAAGAAGCCGGCGCTGTGCCTCGAATACATCGTCGTGCACGAGATGGTGCACCTGTTGGAGCGTCACCACAACGACCGGTATGCGGCATACATGGACAAGTTCATGCCACAGTGGCGGTTGCATCGCGAGGAGCTGAACCGGGCGCCACTGGCACATGAAGACTGGGAGTACTAATCGATGCCCAGCGCCACCCCGTGTTCGGCAAGGTGGTCGAGGGTATAGATGTGGTCAACGCCATCCCCAAGCACAACTCCGCTGTGCCCGTGACTCCGGCCGCCCGAAGGAGCCGCCAGGGGAGCATGCCTGCGCGTCCGCCAAAACGAGTGTCAAAGCTTGCATCCGACAACGGCCCGGATATGCTTGCCCGGCCCAAATTCCTCAAAGTTGATCATGTCCAGGCCAGAAGCCTGCATCAACGCGGGTTGGTCATGGAGAAAGTCGCCCATTTTCTCCCACAGATGCGCCCAGAAGGTTCCCACGCGATTGCCATCTGCCGGCTGACCGATGTCAATCAGAACCACTCGCCCCGGACGTTTCGTGATGCGGGCCATCTCGCTCATCGCTGCCTGTCCATTGGGAAAGCCTGAAAAGGCGAATGTGCTCACCACCGCGTCAAATGTGCCTGCCGGGAAAGGCAGCGCAAACACACTACCGCGGATGATCCGGCTGGGAAGCTCGGCCCGACACAGCCTCCGTTGGGTGAACTGGCACATGCCCCACGCGAGGTCAAGCCCCACACACACGTCCGCGCGCCGGGCCAGTTGGGCGTGCAGCTTGCCCGGCCCAAAACCAATCTCCAGGACGCGTCCGCCCGGTGGCACATAGTCCACTGCCCGGCGGACAAGTCGCCACCACGCACCGAGCGTCAGCCAGTCCATGCCATCGTAGACAGGCGCCAGTGCGTTGTACACGACATCGTTAAAGAACTTCAGCCACCGTTCCTGCGAAGATGTCCGCGCCATCGAGCTAACCCCCTTTCGGCTGGAACGCGACGATCGGGATTGCCTGCGCCAGAACCAGCAGGAGCTGCTGACCCCTCGCTCGCGTGTCACGTGCATCATACGACGAAAAGGTCACTGCCCTTCCATTCACGCCGCTCCCAGCCCCCGTCGCGGGTGCTGGGAGCAATGTGCGCTAACGTCCATTCGAGCTGACACGCCCGGCGACGCGGCATGCAGATAAAGTCGCCGGCTACCGATGCAAAGCCGCCTTCAAGCGGCAACCCAGACCGCTTCGGCGGTCTTGGCATGCGTAGCCTGCCATTGAGAATGGCAGGCCATCCT
>JAMDDR010000140.1 GCA_023488685.1 Chloroflexota bacterium
CGCCGGTGGGCCATTGCAACACGTTGAAGGCATACCACAGATGATCGGTGATCACCGGGCGCACCTGGAAATCGACGAAGGTGGGTTTATCCTGGGTCAGGTTGTCCACGACCAGTTCAAAGGGGCTGTCGCTGGTATAGACCGTACCATTGCGGTAATAAGGCGAGAGATCCAGGCTATCCGGCACGCCGTCGTCGTCGTTGTCGAGGTCAAAGAGGTCGGGCGTGCCGTCGCCGTCGGTATCGTCCGGCTGACCGTTGTCATTAGCGTCCCACTCCTGCGCATCGCCCAGGCCGTCCTTGTTGGTGTCCAGGTCGCGCGGGCTGGTATACCAGTTCTTGTCCTTGTACGAAAAGCCATTGACCTCCTGGTCATCGTCAAGGCCATCGCCGTCGGTGTCGGCGTTGCCGGGATCGGTGCTCAAGACACACTCTTCGTAATTCGTTAGCCCATCCCCATCATTGTCGCCGGTATCTCCCGAGTCACAGTCTTCCGTGGACGAGCTGGTGCTGTTGCTGGCAGCAGCCAGGGCGAGGGAGCCGGGTGCGGGGTCGGATACGGGGCCCGATGTGAGGCTCGCGCTCACCTCCTGCGCAGCGCGCGCTGCGTCCAACGGGCTGACGTTGGGATTCTGCTCGGGTTCAGCCACGGCCTGGCTCAAGGTCTGCTGCATCTCACTGTCCTGAGCGCGCTGCTTTTCCGCCTGCGCTTTGGCCAACAGCCGGTCCGCGACTTCAACCGCCCTGGCGCTTTGCAAGAGCGGGGAGAACAGCATCGAAACGATCAGGGTCACGACCACACCGGCGTGCCACTTCCTGGAGCGACGGTGGGCCACCAGCACGAACACGAACGCCAGGCTCGCAGCGACGAATGGCCCACGATTGAGGACGGAGGGCGAAAGCAGACCTGGGGTCAACCGTCCTTCGTCCTCAGCCGCGTCGAAACCGGAGAAATCCGCCGTAACATCGGCCTGGTTGGCTTGCTCGTCCGGGCGCGGCGGGAATTGCAGATGCAGGATTTGCCGCATGGGGAGGCCGTTCGCGCCGATCCAGAGTTCGCCCTGGCCGCTCATGTCCGCGTAGGCCGTGGACAGGTCCAGTTCCACGCCGGGCGGAAGCTCGCCCTGCTCCGCCAGTTGTTGCTCCAACTGGTCGCGCAGGTAAGCGGCATAGCTGCGTCCATCAATGCGGAATGAATAGCGGGCCGCGTGCGACGAAGCGCCAGACGCCTCAATACGCTGCACGTCTGTGGCGGCGGCCAGGAACGCCATCCAGTCGCCCTGCGGCGCAAACAGGCCGGTAAAGTTGTCGATCTCCTGCCAGTCCTGCGCTCCCTGGCGAGCAGCGGCGTGGTCGCCTTCCACTTTCACTTCCACGCCGCTGCTGGCGTCGAGCACGCTGCCGCCTTGTGACCACAGGGTCATGTGCAACTGCTGATTGGGAAGGTTGACCTGCCCTTCCAGATGCACAGCCTCGTGCTTGCTCGCGCGGCCTATATTCAAGAGCGTGGCTCGCGGCGTGATGGTCTGCTGGATATCGGCGCTAAAGTGATACGCGCCCGACTGGCGCGCGCGCTGCCACGCCGCCTTGACGGCCTCCAGGTCAGTGGGCGCCGTTGCCGATAGGACAGGGGAACAGGCCAGCAACGCCGCGAGGGCAAGTACACATACGGCAAACGATGGAATGAGAAGGCGTAAGTGTTTTGAGCGTTCCATGAGGGCTCCTTTGTTCCCAGTGTCGTGTGCTTTGTGCTGCAATCAAAATGCTTACATCCATCACTGGCTTGGGTTACGAAGCGCCAGTGGTCATGCTTCACCTTGCTTTTGGGGGCTACCAGTTATTTCATCTAATATTCGTCCAGCCATCTGCGGGCTGAGAACAGACTCACCTCGAACGAGAGCATGGATTGCCTCGACGATCTCGGATAGCGTGTTGCGCGCTTTAACCAGGTGAGCCCTGGCGCCTGCTCGGTATGCTTCCAACGCCAGGCGCTCGGGGATATCGTTTGCACTCACAATCATCAACTTGATGTGGGGGTCAAGGTGGCTGACACGCGCAATCAGTTGCACATCGTCGGCGCAGAGCGTGTCTACGCTCAGCACGACGACGTCGGGCTGAAGCTGGATGGCGCTGGCGATGGCTTGCTGCGCGTCTTGTGTTTCGCCCACCACGACAATGGATGGCGCACTGCGCAGCAGCGCGGGCTCGTCAAGCGCCGTGTCCACGATGAGAACGCGTGGTTTGTCCATAGCATGATCTTCTGCGTTCCTATTGTGGCTATTGTTGCTTGCGTAAGCTAGATGGAAACCTTCCCAACTTGGGTGCAGGAAAGTTCTCCCAATGGGGTATTTTTATGCCAGACTCCTCAGACTCCCGGAGTCTCGGAGACTCCGGGAGTCTGAGGAGTCTGAGGAGTCGAACGCCAGGTTTTCTAGTCCGGTTCGAGCCTGGCCCACCCACGACGTAATGCGACAAGCGCCGCCTGGGTGCGATTGTCAACACACAGTTTTTGATAGACGTCGCTCAGGCGTTTGGCAACGGTGTTTTCTGACAAGCCAAGCTGATCGGCGATGGTTTTGTTGTCGGCGCCTTCTGCCACCCGGCGGAGAATCTCCATTTCTACACGGGTCAGCTTTGCCAGTTCCCCTGCTTCGGCCGCCTGACCGAGCCGGCGAAACTCCTCCAGCACCCTGGTCGCCAGATCGCCGTTGATGAGCGCTGCGCCCTGTTGGACGGATCGAATGCCCCGAATCAGCTCCTGCTCGTCGACGTCCTTCAGCAGATATCCGCGCGCACCGGCCTTGATGGCCTCGAACACATGGTGATCTTGCTGATAGATCGTCAGCATGATGACCCGCGCCGCCGGGACGCTTGCGGTGATGAGTCGAGTGGCCTGCACACCATCCAGGACCGGCATGTTGATGTCCATCAGGATCACATCGGGCTGCAGCCGCTGGGCCAACTCGACGGCCTGCCGCCCGTTCTCGGCTTCCCCCACGATCTCAAAGCCGCCCAACGTCTCGCACACCTGGCGCAAACCGACACGAAACAGCCGGTGGTCGTCGGCGATCAGTATCCGGATTGGTTCCATATCAGCATCAGCCTCCACGATCACTGGCGGTGGGCAACGTCACCTTGATTTCTGTCCCTTGCCCGGGCCGGCTCGTCAGCGCAAACTGACCGCTCAGGTCTTGCACCCGACCGCGCATTTGGATCAGTCCCAGATGTCCACCGGAAACAGCCTCGTCCAGGATCGCCGGATCAAAACCCTGGCCGTCATCATGGACGATCAAAGTCACACGATCTTTTACCCGCAGGTCCAACTCGATGCACACCTCGCGAGCCTGGGCGTGTTTGCACACGTTGTAGAGCGCTTCCTGAATGATACGAAAGATGACCAATTCGAATCGTTCAGGCAAGCGTTCCTGTGGCCCAACCACGCGCAAATCAATGGGAAGTTGAGTCTGTTCGCTCAAGTCGCGCACGAACTGGCGCAGCGCCGCAAAGAAACCCATCTCGTCCAGCGCCAGCGGGCGCAAAGCATAAATGGTGCGCCGCACCTCACGAATATTTTGACTCAATAGTCCACGCACCGTATCCAATTCGGTGCGCAGACGAGGCAGATCGGTCTCGATCAACTTGTGCCACACGCCCATTCGCATCCGCAGCCCAGCCAGGTCTTGGGCCAGCCCGTCATGCAACTCGCGTGCCAATCGTTCACGATCGCGCATGACGGCCAGGTGCTCTTGTTGCTGGAGGAGCATGGCCTCCGTATGCCTGCGCTGGGTGATATCGCGCACAGTGATCACCTGCCCAATGGGGTGACCGCGCTGGTCCCGTTTCGCTTCGCTCCGCGGATGATCATCAGCGAGCGGCGATGAGCGCAACTCGTAAATACGGGAACGATCGCCGTTCTCTACGACGGATTCGATACAGGCCAGGGTAGGATTTTGTGCCAGTCGTAGCAGGTCTGCCCAGCCCTCAAAGACCTTGTTTGCCTGGTCACCGATTGATGGCAGGGGGTGTCGCCCGGTATCTTGCTGGCTCAGGATCGATCGCGCTGCCGGGTTGATGTCCACGATTCTGTTTCGCGTGTCCAGCACAATCACACCATCGTCCATGCTCTCAACGACAGTGGTGCGTGCTACAGGCACGAGGTCGAAAAGCCGGTAGCGGAAAAGTCCCCAGGTCACCGCCAGGCCACAGAGGCTGAAAACGGCCGGCGTTACATCTTGGCCCGAAATGGGGGTGAGATCGAAGGCATATAACGCGCTGGATACCAGCGGTAAAACAAGACTCACCAGCAGAACCAAGGCCTGCCCGCGGTACAAGGGCAGCGCATGTCTTTGTGCCCTGATGAACAAAAAGGCCGTGGTCCCAAACAAGGTGTAATTGTACGCAATGTGAACCCAGAACGCGGGGCCATAGGTTTTGCCAATTAATGGGAATGGCCCGGCGGTATCGAGGTAGACATTGCGCCGCAGCAGCTCGTGGAGGTCGTTCGTCCAGGCCAGCGCTGCGACGAGCAAGGGCACCATCAACAGTAGAGCCACGCGCAGCGTGCCGCGCATCAGCCACGGACGCCGGCCTTCGTATTGAAGCGCCAGAAGCAGCCATGCCGTGGATATGGGGACGTAGCTCACGTACTGGACGTTGGCCCAAAAGAGCTTGGTGGGCAGGTCGACGCCAGCATTCTCTAAAGCGTTCGCCAACGCCCATGCCGTCGCCGCCGTCATGAGCACAGTGAACGGGACTGCGCCGGGCACATCACGTTGTCTCCCAGCATACACACCCAATACGGCTGTGACCACTGCCGATGCGATGAGAACCCAAAGGTAGGGGATATACTGAAAGTGCATTAAAAAGGTTATAGCACATTCATCTCCCGTCGTATCCCGCCGGAATACTGCCTGATGCTGGACATAAGACATGGCCTCTGTTCATCTCATGGGAGCATATGTGGTGACCCGCGATCGCTGTCAACGGATTCCGCGCTGGGTACAGCGGGGACCGGATCGAACGGATTAGGGCATCTGGCGGGTGAAGGCTGTCAGTGCCCATGCATGGCCCATGCAGGCTCAAAGCCCCGTCTCGGGGCGG
>JAMDDR010000410.1 GCA_023488685.1 Chloroflexota bacterium
TGTGAGCATCGGGAGAATGGAGACATCGAGCATAATGCTCTGATCTACCACGCTTGCCTTGGTTCTGCATATGCAGCCGGGCCGTTCATGGCAACTCGTTATGCTTCATCACAATGGCGGGAGAACCATAAAGCTCCGGTTTTCACCCGGAGCTATCAGCGAACGGCTGAAAGCGGCTCGGCGTTTAGGGCGGCAGTAGAGACGCAAGATGTTGCGTCTCTACTTGACACCCACGTCAGATGGGATACAGTGCGGTGTACATGCGGATGGTCAAGCAATTCACCTACAAAATCTACCGCAAGCCAAAGAACAAGCATCTTCATCGGCTGGTGAATTTGCACGCGCTGCTGTACAACCACTGCATCGCGCTTCACAAGCGCTACTACCGGCTCACGGGCAGGCATCTCAACCAGTACGTGCTCATGCGGCACATCACCCAACTGAAACTACGCGAAGGGTTTGAGTGGATTGGGGAACTCGGGTCGCAGTCGGCGCAGGATGTGATTCAGCGTATCGAACGCGGCTACGCGCTGTTCTTCAAGGAAAACAAGCGGGGGAACAAGCGCATCCGACCGCCCACCTTCAGGCCAGTGCGCAAGTACAGATCATTCACGCTCAAGCAGACGGGCTGGAAGCTGATGGCCGGCAACATCATTCAGATCGACGGCCGCAGGCACAAGTTTGCGCTGTCACGCCCGATGGCGGGCCAGATCAAGACGGTGACGATCAAGCGTGACGCAGTAGGCGACTTCTGGGTGTGTTTTGCGTGCGAGGTGGAGACAAAGTCCACCCTTGCCACCACGGGTAACACCGGGGGCATGGACTTCGGGCTGAAGACGTTTCTCACGCTGGACACAGGCGCACAGATTCAATCGCCCCAGTGCTTCAAGGCTAACAGCGCTGCCGTGGCACGCGCGAACCGCAACCTGTCACGCAAGCAAGCAGGTTCCAAGAGTCGCTCCAAGGCACGCAAGGCGTTGGCGCGCGTGCATCGGCGTGTGGCCTGGCAACGTGATGATTGGCAGTGGAAGACGGCCCGGCAACTGGCATCGACCTACGATGTGCTCTGGATCGAGGACTTGAACCTCGACGGTATGAAGCGCCTGTGGGGGCGTAAGGTGTCCGACCTGGCGTTCTATTCGTTCACGCAGAAGCTGGGCTATCTGATGGCCGCGAACGGGAAGGTGCTCTACAAACGAGATCGATTCTTCGCATCCAGCAAAACGCATTTCGCGTGCGGCTATGTCAACGACGGACTGACGCTGGCGGATCGCGAGTGGGTGTGTCCGCAGTGTGGCGAGACCGTCCAACGGGACGTGAACGCCGCGCTGATGCTCAAACACGGCCGGGCCAGGCCGTGGGGCGGAGATGGCGTAAGACGGGCTGTACCCGCAACCATTGTCGAGGCTCAAGAATCCCCGTCGCTTTAGCGTGGGGAGTGGTCAAACAAAGTATGCCAGCGCACGGCGTATCTTCTCTTCCAGGTCCAGCTTCTCGCCGCGTGGGAGTGCCGCCAACGCTGCCTGCGCCTCGGCGATGCTGTAGCCCAATGCGGTGAGTGCGCTGACCACCTCCGTATCCACAGCGCTCAATGGCACAGCCGGCGCGGTGTCGAGGCCACCGAGTTTGTCTTTGAGCGCGAAGATGATCTTCTCCGCTGTCTTCTTGCCGATGCCAGGCACACGCGATATCACGTCCACGCGATCGCCGACGATGGCAGCGCGCAACGTCTCGGGTTGCAGCCTGGAGAGCATGGCCAGCGCCGTGCGCGGACCGACGCCGGAGACGGTCAGGAGGGTTTGAAAGAGGCTGGCTTCCTCCTCATTGGCAAAGCCGTACAGCGACAGCTCATCTTCGCGCACGATCAGATGCGTATGCAGGTCGGCGGTGCGTCCCGCATCCAGCGTATCCAAGGCTGCCTGTGAACATGAGACACGAAACCCCACGCCACCCACGTCGACGATGACGATGGGGGCGGTGATACTCAAAACGGTACCGCGTAATCGCGAAATCATCTCAACTCCAAAATATACACCGGTGTTTGACCAGATCAGCTATCGGCCAGCCTCTTCTGCGGTAACGTCCACCTGGTGCTGATTCCCTATCGTCGCGAAAATGGCCTGCGCGTCGTCAAACGCCTTTTTGGCGAGACGTAACTGTCCCAGTTCGCGGTAGACTTGGCCCATCTCGCGCAACGCGTAGGCCTGAGAAAACCTGGCCCCCTCCTCGGTGAAGACCTGGACGGCATGTTGCACCAGCGGCAACGCTTTGAGCCCGTCACGCTTGGCCAGGGCATACATGCCCTGGAACAAATCGACATAGGCGGTCCATTCGCGCGAGCCGCTGGCCTGTGCGATTGTTCTTGCCTCGTCCAGGATGGGTTGTGCTTCGTCCGTGCGACCGAGGTGGATCAGCGCGACCGAGCGGAGCGATAGAAGTTGGGGTCTGGCGGCGAAGTATTTCGATTGAGTGATGAAACGCTCTGCCTCATCCAACTGGCGGAGCGCGGCAAAGGGTTTCGCCTGGTAGATCAACGCACGCCCCGCCACCAGGTAGGCAGCCGCCATCAGACTTTCGCTGCTGATCTGTTGGGCGGTGTCAATCATGTCACGGATGACGGCGCGTGCCAGGTCATATTGGCCGAGCATCAGTTGGGTGAGGGCCAGGCTGCCCAGTGACTCTGACAGGATGTCGAAAAGGCCCAGTTTGCGCGCCTGCACACAGGTGTCCTGCAGGATGCTTATCACCTGCTTGTAGTTACCCTGTGCGGCGTGAGCCTCGGACATGGCGGCCATCAGATAGATGCGCAACCGATTGGATTCCTCGTCCGCCGGCCGTTGTGCCAACAATGCCAGCGCTTCCTCTGCGCATTTGATACCTTCATCCGCCCGGCTGACGTGTGTCAATGCCTGCGCCATTTCCGCGCGTAACTGGTAGGCCTGGGGGCTGTGCCAGTCATCCTGGTTGGCGCTGCTCAGCAGGTCCTGAACGTGCTGAAGGATCTGCAGAGACTCGGTGAAGTGCCCTGCGTTATCAGCCAGTTTGGCCAGGCGTATCTGTAAAGCGGCGTATCTGCGCCAACCGAGCGCATCCGACCCGCCCGAGAGTGCGCGCCTGGTGCGTATTTCTGCCTTGTCGTAGCTGGAATCGATCTCATACAGGTAGCTCAGCCCCTCGTCGATTTCGAACTGCTGGGCTGGGGAAGTTGCGCCGCAACGGGCTAAGAGGCGTTCGGCACTCTCAAAGAGGGTGATGGCCTGCGCGACAGCCCCGGCCGCTCGCGCCTGTTTCGCGGCGATGATGGTGTAGTGTGCCGCCTTATCCCACAGCTTGCCTTTCTCGTAATGGGTGGCCAGTTTGGGCGCGAGATCATCGCTGTCGTTTCCCCAGAGCTGTTCGATGCCCTCAGCCGTCTTACGCTGCGCGATGAGCAGTTGCTTGCCACGCAACGTCCCCAGCAGTTCGCGCTGGATGATGCTGCTGGTAAAGCGGAATCGAGAGGTGATATCCTGATCCAGTTCGACGTCGCCCACGTAGTCGATGATATCGTGCAGCTTTTCCGCCGGTTCGAGCAATCTCATCACGGCCAGTTCGTCCTGGCCCAACACGTGCGCCAGCACGGCCGTTTCGAACGTGACACCTTGCACGGCTGCCAGCGCGAGCGCCTCCTGGAGTTCTCTGGGCATGCGCTCCATGCGTTTACGGACCACGGCCTCCACATTGCGCGGCAAGTCTTCATCATTAATTTCGCGCAAGAGCGCCCATTTGCCGTCCTGGGTGTCTTGCGCAATCTGCCCGCGGGACAGCATCAGCCGCAACGACTCGACGATAAAGAACGGCGAGCCACCGGTGCTCGCGTGCAGCGTGCTGGCCAGACTCGGGGCAAATTTGTTGGCCGGGTATAGCCGGTTGATGAGCGCTTGCGCGCCTTCAGCCGTGAGAGGCGGCAGGGCGAGTTCAGTATCGGTGTCGTATCTGAGCAGCTCGTTGATGAGTTCATGCAATGGATGGCCTTCGACCGCCAGGTCAGAAGGGCGGTAAGCCACGATGATGAGCACACGCAGCGCGTTGATGTTCCGCGACAGGTGCGAGAGCAAGCGGATGGAGGCGGCGTCACCCCAGTGCAAGTCGTCGATGAACATGAGCACCGGCTGCTTCTCGGTGACTTTTTTAAGCGCGGAAACGTATTCGCGCAGCAACTTGTCGGGGCCGGGCAGTTCACTGCGCGTACGCGTGCGCACGACCTGCACCGTCTTGGCTGAGGCGCCGATGACGGTGCCGGCGACCGGGATGACGGCTGCCCACGACGGGGCGATGTCCAATACCGCGTCGATGATGTTGTCAGCGACGCTGACCTTGCTCGTTTGGGCCAGTTGGCCTATCGCATCTGCAAACGGCCAGAATGGCTCATCACGCCCCGATTGCGCCGAACATGCCGCACGGGCAATCTTGTGAGGCGTGCCCTCGGCCTGAACCGATTTGATGAAAACGTCGGCCAGGGAGGATTTGCCGTTGCCCGCTTCGCCGGATAGCAGAACAATCTTGCCATGCCCTTCGATGGCTGCCTGCCAGTAGCGTTTCAGCCGGTCGAATTCCTGGTCGCGCTCGACCAGTGCCGTCGCCGGGGCTCTGGGGACTGTCGTCGTCGTCGAGGCCGCAGGCAGCGCTTTCACTTCCATGGCAGGTGAGGTCTGTGCCATTGTTGACCCAGCCACGTCAAACCGCGGTGTTGGAATGGCGTTGGTTGCAGCCGGCAGTAGTTTTGTCTCGACAGCCTGGTGGCTACCGTTTGAACTGATCTGCTGATTGAATCGTCGCTTGATCAGCCTGAACATTCCATTACCCTCCCCCTCTTCAACGTACCCTGTGCCCCGAGCGCCCCGTTTGGCCCCTCGGTATGCGGTTCACTCCTGGTGCATTTCGCAACGCGAATGCACCGGACTGGAGACCCTGCTGCAGCGATCAACTCGTATTCGTCGTCTGGCTGGCGCCGAGACGGCTATAACGTGAGGAATGGACATGCGTGAGCGCGATGGCCAGCGCATCAGCGGCATCGTCC
>JAMDDR010000461.1 GCA_023488685.1 Chloroflexota bacterium
CCGTGAACGTCAACTCGTCGTCGGCGCCATAGAACTGCACGTCGATGACATCGCGGACAGCCCGGCCGTTCACCGCGTGCAGCAGATCGCCGGGCTGCAGCTTAACGTTTGCAGCGACACTGCCCGGCTCGATCGATTCAATCATTCCTGGCATGGCTAAGATCAGAACTCGGAGTTCTGATAAATTCCTCGCATGTTCTCGGGCAGGACCGCTGCCAGCCGGTACATGGCTTCATCGGTCAGATTGCGCAACTGCTCGCGCGTGGGCTTGTCGTCGCTGCGCAATTGAAAAGGCCGGCCGATCGTGAACGTGACATGCGCGCGGCGCAGCCGTTTGAGCATCGGCCATATCTGGGGGGTGCCCACAATGCCTACCGGCAGCACCATCGCGGCAGTGCGCGTGGCAAGGTAGGCCAGCCCCTCCTGCCCCTGGATCAGGCCACCGCTCGCGCTGCGTGTGCCTTCGGGTGAGATCAGGATCAACCCGCCGGCGCCGAGCACTTCGGTGGCGGAGCGGATGGCATGCGTATCTACGACACCACGGTGCACCGGGATTGCGCCGTAGGTGACGACTAACGGACGCAGACGCCAATCCTCGAATGCCTCGACTTTGGCCATCGGCGTGATCGAGCGGCCCAAAGCCGCCAGTACGACGACGGGGTCAAAGAAGTTGACGTGGTTGATCATGACGATGACCGGGCCGGTCTTTGGGACGTTCTCAAGTCCCCGCACTTCCAGGCGCATGAGCGCGACGTAAGCGAAGCGCAGCAATGCGTTCCAGAACCAGCGCAAGTGCGCGCCCTTGTTCCATTTCCAGCGCTGCGTGAAAGATGATTTCTTCCCGGCGATGTGGGTGGTCATGCTCATTATCCTCAATCCTCAGCACGACTCCTTATGACGTGTGTTTTGCGAGTGATCGTATGTAGGCAATGATAGCCGCAAGATCCTGATCGCCGATATCAGTGCGGCCCCCGCTGGCGGGCATTGCCAGGCCCGTCGTGTTGTGCGGATCCTGGGTTGTGCGGCCGGCACGCACAAAGGTTGCCAACTCGGCGTCACTGCCAGTCTGCAGGAGTGTTGAATCAGCCAGCGCACGACCCGCCTGTGTGCCTTCGCCGCGTAGACCGTGACAGGCGGCACACGATTCCTCATAAAGGACTTTGCCCCGCGCCATTGCCGTCGAGTCCGGGGTGGGGAGCTGTTGAACGGAGACGGGCGTGTCCGTTTGCACTGCGCTGGCAGCAGTGCTGCGGTAGAAAGCGCCTGCGACGATGAATGCCAGCACTACTGCAACGATGATGGCGATGACGGGCAGCGCCGCCATGACGCGCCGTGTGTTTTCCTGGGCAGGGGCGGCTTGGGCTGTTTCTTCACGATCGTTACTACTGGACCCCAAGCGGCTGGCGACCATACAGAAGGTGATGATCAGGAACGCAATCAAGGCCAGGAATGGAATCGTGACCACACCGCCCAACCAGTTGAGGTAGTCGGAAGAACAGGGGACACCCACCGTGCAAGGCACCATGCCGCGGAAGAGATCGGTTTTCTGATACAGGTAATGGTACAACGACACGAATGCCCCAGGCACGGAAAGCGCCAGGGCGTACTTGTGTAATCCCTTGTCACGCCGCAGGATGCCAACGGCGAGGATGATGGACAAAGGGTACATGAGGATGCGTTGATACCAACACAGCAGACATGGCACCCAACCCAGGACCTCGCTCATGAAAAGGCTGCCGCAGGTGGCAACCCAGGCGGCTAACAGGGCAACGTACTTGCTGTACCGCCCCAGCGCAGAGGATAGGGGGTCGTCGCTCACGAGCGTGTCGCTGTCGATGCTCTCGTCGTCCTGGTCCCCTGTTATTTCCGTGTCATGAACCCTACTCATACTTGTCTCTGGTTGTTTCACTTCCCAATACGCGCGCAGACGTGATGCCTGGTCAGCGTTGAACGCGGACATGGTATCAGCGGAAGGTGTGTGTTTGCTGCGAAATCGGCTGATGCCGGTGACAAGCAGTGCGGTCAGCGCACCGCCGCCGATCACGAGCAGCAATATTACCAGAATGGCAACGCTCCCCAGGATGACAAGGTTATCGGGTGGTGGTTGCGATGTGGATCGGGCGCCGGCCGCGGCGTGCAGCAATGCTGATGTTGTCATAGTTCATGAATGAGTATATATTCACTCCCACACCAACAGAGATGGAGAAGGCCATGACCATATCGGCTGTCTCGGAGATCGATTACAAACCGCATCTCCCACCCCACAACGACTTCGGCATTGGCATCGTTGGCTGTGGGGGCATCGTCAAAAGCGCGCACCTGCCCGCTTACAACAAACATAAGCTCAACGTCGTCGGCGTGTATGACCCTACCCCAGCCGCCACGGAAGGGGTGCGCGAACGCTTTGGTGTGCGGCACATCTTCGGCAGCCTGGACGAATTGCTGGCGCACCCCGAGATCCGGGTGGTGGACAACTACTCGGTGCACTGGCTGGATATCACCCGCTGTTGGATGGGCGACAAACCCATCCACACGGTGAGGGCGCGCGATTACCGCTTGCCATCCCAGCCTATTGACGAAGGTCGCGAGCCATGCAACTCGGCCAGACACAATCTGTTCTCGCTGCAGATGACGCTGACGGCCTGCCGTTCTGCCGATGCAGACGGCCAGCCAATGACTTGTGAGGAGGTTGGTTAATGACAGCAATGCGTTCTGAACTGAAGATGTTCCCTGCTCTCGATGCGCCGGACGGCGCACGGTTTGATTTCCGCGGCGTTACTGGCGCGCGCTTCGCCCACAACCTTGACCAATGGCTGCTGATCGCGCCGTTGGCCAACCCTGCGATGTTGCAGATTTTTCGCGACCGCGACCGCCAGCCGCGGCGCGACCTGGTGCCCTGGGCGGGCGAGTTTGCCGGGAAATACCTGACTTCAGCCGTGCTGGCGCTGCGTATGACCGGCGCTGAGCGGCTGCGTGACACCATCGGCCACTTCGTACAGGACCTGATCGCGACCCAGGACACCGATGGTTACCTTGGCCCAGCGCCACGCGACCAGCGCCTGACTGGCAAAACCTTGAACGGCGATTGGCTGTGGGATGTATGGGGGCACTACCATTGCATGCTGGGTCTGTTGTTGTGGTACCAGGAGAGCGGCGACGCCGCGGCGCTGGCGGCTTGCCGCACAGCGGCCGACCTGGTCTGCCAGCGCTTCCTCGACACGCAAGAGAAGGTGAGTTCCGCCGGCGCCGAAGAGATGAACATGGCGGTCAGCCACAGCCTGTGCCTGTTGCACGAGCTCACCGGCGAGGCGAAATACCTGCGCATGGCGCAGGCTATCGAACGTGAGTGGGAGACGCCGCCGGCCGGAGACTATGTGCGCACGGCGCTGGCCGGGCAGGAGTTCTACGCAACGCCCAAGCCGCGCTGGGAGAGTCTGCACGACATCCAGGCCATTGCCGAACTCTACTTCATCAGCGGCGATGCAAAGTATCGCCAGGCCTTCGAACACATCTGGTGGAGCATCGCCAAAGGCGACCGCCACAATGCGGGCGGCTTCTCGTCAGGCGAGGCGGCGGTGGGTAACCCATACGATCCGCATGCCATCGAAACCTGTTGCACCATTGCGTGGGTGGCCCTGTCCGTCGACATGCTGCGGATGAGCGGCAGTTCGCTGGTGGCTGACGAGATCGAACTGTCAACCTTCAACGGCATCCTGGGCGCGCAGCATCCATCGGGGCGGTGGTGGACGTATAACACGCCGATGGACGGTGTGCGCAAGGCCTCGGCGCACGAGATTGTGTTCCAGGCGCGCGAAGGATCGCCCGAGTTGAATTGCTGCTCGGTGAATGGCCCGCGCGGCTTGGGGATGCTGTCGGAATGGGCGGTGATGCAGGCGCAGGACGGGCTGGCGATCAACTACTATGGCCCATGCACGTCGACACTGACATTGCCTTCGGGCAACGCATTAACGCTGGTGCAGACGACGACCTACCCACTGGATGGACAGGTGGCACTGGCGATCAAACTGGCCCGTCCCGAGCACTTCACCATGCGGTTGCGCATCCCCGCATGGTCGCACCACACACGCCTGTCTGTGAATGCCGAGGATGTCGCCGGCGTCACCGCCGGGCAGTACTTTGGCCTGGAACGCGAGTGGCGCGATGGCGACGAGCTGCGCCTGTCGCTGGATATGTCGCCGCATGTATGGGTCGGGGAGCGTGAAGCCGCTGGCATGGTGTCCGTCTATCATGGTCCACTATTACTGGCGTATGACCGGCAGCACAACGAACTTGACCCCAACGAGTTGCCTGTATTGACGCCCCAGGCCATCAGGCAGATGGCGCCACAGCGCGGCGACGGTGTATCTGAGCCTTGGATTCTGTTGCGCGTAGAGGGTAGCAGGGGGAAAGCGCTGGTGTTGTGTGACTTCGCCGGCGCCGGTGCTGCAGGCACGCCCTACCGCACCTGGCTGCCAGCCGAGGGATTCATACCGCAGCCGTTCGCACGCGAACGACCGGTGTGGTGCGCCCCGCTCCCATGAGTACGGCGGTCTTGGACTCCTGAAGATAAAGAAACCCGATTTCTAAACGCAGCAGGTTGAGGTTCGGGCAAGCCAGAAATCGGGTTTCTGAAGTGTAGTTTCTGAAGTGTATGTGTGATTGCCGCTGATTGATTTTCAGACAAGGAGCGATATGACACGCAAACTACGGATTGGGTTCATCGGCGCAGGTGGGATGGCACGTGAACACACCAAGGCGATGAAAGACATGACAGATGTTGAAATCGCCGCATTTACTGACGTGGTTGGTGAGCGCGCGGCGGTGATGGCCGGGGCTTTTGGCGCCAGGGTTTTTGAGACGCCGGCGCAACTATGCCGCGAGGCTGGTGTCGACGCCGTGTACATCCTGCTGCCACCGTTTGCACATGGCGACGCCGAGCGGGCGGCCACGGCTGCGGGCGTCCCGTTCTTCATTGAAAAGCCCGTGGGGCTGGACCTGGGGTTGGCGCGCGAATTGGCGGCTGAGACCGAACGCAGCGGTTTG
>JAMDDR010000086.1 GCA_023488685.1 Chloroflexota bacterium
CTTGCGCGCCGGCGTGAACGGATCGCGGCTGGGGAACTGGTCTACTACAAGGAACTTCAGTTGGGCAAGGCCTACGGGGACTTCAAGAAACAGCCCAATGGGCTACTTTCCTACTTCGAAGGCATCATTTCAGAGAGTGGTGGGGGTGACGGCGTTTTCAATGTGCTCGACTCGTCCTACAACATCGTTGACAAATACGAGGCGGGCAACGGCTATCGGGCGGATTCGCACGAATTCCTCCTTTTGCCCAATGGCCATGCTTTGCTGATGGCTTATGACTCACAACCCAGGGACTTGAGCGCCAATGGCGGCCAGCCAGATGCCCAGTTCATTGACTTGATTGTTCAAGAGCTTGACCGCTCAAGAAATGTTGTATTCGAGTGGAAAGCGAGTGAGCATGTGCCTTACACTGATACGTATGAAGGTCTGACAGGCGATTCGGTCGATCCCTATCACGGCAACTCGATTGACGTGCTTCCCGACGGCAACCTGCTGATCTCGTTTCGCCATCTCTCACAGATCGTCAAAGTGGATCGCCAAACCGGTGATGTGATCTGGCGGATGGGAGGGAACCATAACGACTTCACATTCAGCAACGAGGATGGTTTCTCTTACCAGCACGATGCGCGCTGGACGCCTGATGGTCACATGACCGTATTCGATAATGGCAATCAGCATAGCCCGCAGGTGTCGCGCGCCGTCGAGTATGAAGTGGATGAGACCAACAAGATCGTCACGCGTACCCGGGACTACATCTACACCCCTGGCATCTTCGGCTCTTTTATGGGCAATACCCAACGATTGACGGATGGCGATACGTTTATCGGATGGGGCGGCCCCAAGACCATCGCCAGCGAGGTGACGCCAGACGGCAAACTGGTGCAGGATATTGAGATCGACACGCCCGGCCAACTTGTCTACCGCTGGTTCAAGTTCTCCTGGCAAGGGAATCCGGATACGGCGCCCACGCTGATCGCACAAACAGAAGGGATGACTACCACCCTGTATTACAGTTGGAACGGCGCCACCGAAGTGGGGGCGTATCGTATCGAGGCAGGCCAGACAGAAGATCGTTTCACGCTGGTCGCGACACAAGTTAAACACGGTTTTGAAACCTCAACCGTCCTGGACAGCGTTCAACCAGGCATTTGCTACTACCGTGTGATGGCGGTGGACAAAGACGGCTATGACATGCAATACTCCAACACCGTGCCCCTGGCCATCCCAGGTTGCGGCTAGAGCATCTCGCGAGTGAGTGTGTGACCCCTGAGCCACTGCTGATGCCCGCGACGCCACCGCCACGGTCCTGAACAAACGGTAGGCCGCGCGGCATGCTAAGCATGCCGCGCGGGCGGTACCTTATTGTGCATCGGCCTCGGTGATGACTACGCTCGAACCCTGCTCCGTTTTAGTGATCATGATCGTCAGTGTGCGGCCGTCCTTGGTAAACGCCAGGGTGTACATATCCTCGCTGCCGGTTTCGTCGCCGGCAGACCATCCCTGGGCGGGCAACGCCTGCTTGAAGAAGGCTGCAACGTCGGCCGGCGCGTCGGGACTGTTGAAGCTGTGCATGGTGCCGAAATTGGCCTGTTCCGTTGCGTTAGGCGGCAGCGGGATATCAGTTGCAGGTTTCTGAGCTTCACACACCTCGGGCAGCGTAATACTTTCAATCTTGTTGACATCACTCAGGCTGTAGTCCCACGTGATGGATCCTTCGCCTTGCGCAGCAGCCTGGCCGGCAAGCGTCACCTTCCCCGTCGCCTGTGCGCTGTACTTGACCAGGTAGCCGCCGTCCGCAGCCACCCAGGCATCACCCTTGGCCGACGTGAACATGCCAAAAGGGATGTTCTTTTCGTCAAACACGTAATGATCCGTGAGGATGCCCTCAACGGTTTCGCCGCGCTTGAGCAGGGTGGCGCGCTCAATGCCGCCGATCAGGTCGGCCGGTTTCAACAGGTTAGGCGCCTGTGACTGGCTCTCCTGGCTGGAGAAGCTGAAACACGACGGCGTACCCTCCTTGTCTGAGGAGTACACATACGTTGCGCCACCGACGACGAATAATTCGAATGAGCCACCCGGCGTGCCGGTCGTACCCTCAGTCGTGGTTGACTTGATATGGTGTTCCTTGCTGCTATTGACGACCTGCTGTTCGAATTCAATGGTCTGCTGGTACGACTTGCCCTGCTCGTCCTTGCCTGCGACGGTATAACTGAAACGTTGCCGGTAGCTCTGCAGCTCGTCCAACCCGCTGCTGAGATCGGCAACGTCACGTGTGTCTGTGCCACCATCCACGTCAGAGGCCGTGTCAGGCGTGTCCACGGCGGCATTGCCATCCTGCGCTGATGGCACGTCAGCGCCAGCGGCGGTGCCCGTAGGTGCATCGGCGCCAGGAGTGTCTGCGCCAGGAGTGGCGCTGCCAGAATTGGTGCCGCCACAAGCAGCAGTAGCCAGCACCGCGATCACGGCCATCCCTCTCAGAAGCGACTTATAGATTGTGTTGTGCATGATTGTCTTTCCGTTCTCCGAAACTTACACAAATCTACACAGAGGCAGATCGATGTTCGGTTCCTGCTTCAGCGAGGACTGCCGGACTAGCCGGTCTTACATCCTCTCCACAGGCGTAAATTCCCGCGGAGCTCGCGGTAATCAACTGTTCCAGGTTCCTCGAAACTCAACGGCTGCTCTCCTTGATTGATGAGAACAACTTCGGTATTGTACGCCTCGCACAAGGCAAACACCAGCTCGGAGCCAAAGCGTAAGAGCCGGTCTTTGTGGGTGAGCACCAGCCACCCCACCTGCCCGGAGCAGATGCGCTGGATGAGCTGCCGCAAGTCTTGCTTGCCGTAGTTCAGCCCCGATCCCAGGTCTTGGATGACCTCATAGGTCCAGCCATTGGCGGCTCCATTGTATTGTAAAGACAATTGTGACAACAGTCTGCAGCATATGTCATGCCGGGTGCGGCTGGCGGACACATCGGTCCGCTGCTACGTTTATGCGTGACGGGGGCACACGGCGAGGTGGTGTGCCAGTCGCGATCGGCGGATACGCAGATGGCTCTGCGACCGCTACGTTTATGCGAGGGCACGCCTGACCACCCTGTGTCGTGATGGGTGCGCAATAACTGACACGGATCCTGGAGGCGCTATGGCATTGATCTATGGAGGTGGAAAATGAAGAGGGCCGAGCATGCTGGAACCAACATGCTCGGCCCGAATGCCGGCTGCATCATTACTGCCCGCCCTCATCTGCGCGGGCCCTGCAACCGTACGCTGTCGAGCGTCAGGCGGATTGATTCGATTGGGCCTCTTTCGCGCCCCCCGCTCTCGTCTCGTCCTCACGGATGGCGGTGCGGAATTCGCGGATGCCCTTGCCCAGTTCGCCACCAACCTTGCCGATGCGGCCAATGCCGAACAGCAGAATGATGACGACGGCGATGATGGCGATTTCAGGTAACCCGAGTTGCATAACTTTTCTCCTTCCTTGCTCTTTGTCCTGTATGACTTATACGGCGACCTGGGTGGCTCCAATCGGACCAGTCAAGTCTGCCCTAGCGCTGGTGATATCTAACCGCATAGGCCGTCAGCCTGCCATCAAAATGGCGCCTGTCGCTATCAAGATTGTGTAAAGGTGTAAAGATACCCTCTTGACAAATGGCCTAGCAGCGTGTAATGTCACAAACGTCACAAGTCACAACTGTGACATCACAAGGCGTATTGACCATGAAGACGAATCAAACACAGCTACGGGACGGGTCACGATCCGAACCACTGGCCTGGATGCTGTTGATCTACAAGGTGCCCACCGACCCGGCGCGCAAGCGCACCTACGTCTGGCGCAGGTTGAAGAAGCTGGGCGCGCTGTATCTGCAGCAGGCGGTGGCATTGCTGCCATCCCGGCCGGGTCTGGCGGCACAGATGCAGGACCTGGCGAGACGCATCGTCGAGTTTGAGGGTGAGGTCACGCTGTTAACCGCCCACTCCGCATCACCCGAGTGGGAGCAGGAGATGATTGAGCGGTTCAACCGGCAGCGTGACGAAGAGTATGCCGAGCTGGCCGAGGTCGCCGGCCGGCTGGTCGACGAGCTTGAGCGCGAGAGCAGTCGCGGCAAGTTCAGTTTTGCCGAGTTGGAGGAAAACGAAGGCGGCCTGGAGCATGCCCAGCGCTGGCTGGCGCAGGTGCAGGCGCGCGACTTCTTCGGCGCGCCGGGCCGGACCATGGCAGAAGCAGCCCTGGAGCGCGCTTCCAGCGCATTAAAGGACTTCGCGACACGCGTCTATGAACAGGAAGACAAGTGAGGCTGATGCAAACATGGCTGATGAATCGAGGAACCAGCGATATAGGCAGCAATGGCACACGCTTAGCGCGGCTGAGACCGCCGGCAAGCTGGGCGTCGAGATTGAGCGTGGACTGAGCGCAGAGCAGGTACGCCAGCAACTGGCGCGGGTTGGTCCCAATCAGTTGCGCGCGGAGAAAAGTGAGCCCATCTGGCGAACCTTTCTGGAAGAGCTGCGCGAACCGATGGTGTTGCTGCTGCTGTTCACGGGCGTGTTGTACGCGATTTGGGGTGAGCCGGAGGATGCGCTCGTCATTTTCTCCGTCATTCTCGTGCTCAACACGATTGAGGTGTACAACGAGCAACGCGCCAGGAAGGCCATTGCCTCACTGCACAAGCTGGCCGCGCCGAGCGCGGCCGTGCGGCGCGAAGGTCACCACACCGAAGTCCCCGTGGAACAGATCGTGCCCGGCGACGTGATCCTGTTGCAGGACGGCCGGCGCATACCCGCCGACGCTCGCCTGGTCGACGCGTACGGCCTGAGCGTGGACGAATCCTCACTGACGGGCGAGTCGGTCCCGGTCGATAAAGACGCGGGCGCGCTATTAGGCGCGGATGCGCCGTTGGCAGAACGGCGCAACCTGCTGTTCGCGGGCACGGCCATCACGCGCGGTCGCGGCACGGCGCTGGTGGTGGCAACCGGCGCGGCGACCGAGTTGGGACGTGTGGCCGGCATGGCGCGAGCGGTGAAGCCGGAGGATGCGCTCGTC
>JAMDDR010000533.1 GCA_023488685.1 Chloroflexota bacterium
GCGGCTTTTGCGTGCGGCGGCAGCGAGCATCAATTCCTCTTCTCGCGCAAGCAGCGTTACCGCGACTATACGGGCGGGGTTGGCAACTACAACACGCCCTACTACGCCACTAACAACCCCTACAGCATGACCTTCCCAACCGTGAAGGAAGAGCGACAGGGCTGGGATATGGTCGAGCGCCAGTTCATCGTCAACGTGCTCACCGGGCCGTTGTACTGGCTCGGCATGATCGAACTGGGTTATCGCAAAGGCGAATCACCCGGCGAAGGCGTCGAACCGGCGGGGTACCGGTTGACACAGGTCGGGGCGTGGTTGCTCGGGCTGGCGGAGCCACCCGAGTTCATCGAGAGCGGCGGGCGCGTGCTGGTGCAGCCAAGCTTCACCGTCATCGCCATGGAACCGGTGAGCGATACGGTGCTGCTGGCGCTGGACGAATTCGCCGATCCCCAGGGCGGAGACCGCGCTGTCACCTACCATCTCACACGCCAGTCGGTCTATCGGGCGCAGCGCCGCGGCTGGGATGCGGCACGTATCCGTTCGTTCCTAGAGCAACACCAGGGCGGTAATATCCCGGCCAACGTGCAGCGCTCGCTCGATGAATGGCAGGTGCTGCACCAGCGCATCACATTTCACCGCGCGGCGCCTGTGCTGCAATACGCGGATGAGACGGCACGCGCTGGGGTGCGCGAAACGCTGGCGAAAACAGGCGTGGCGCTGGATTCGCTTTCGCCCAACTTCGATCTCCTGAGGGCAGACCTGGATGGCGGGCAGGAGGCGCCTTCACTCGCCGGGGTCACGGACGCGTTGAGCGAGGCTGGCTGGATGCCGCTGGTCACGCCGCGCCACGCGGATGCGCAGACGGAAGGATCGCTCCGCATCGACGAGGCGGGCGAGATCATCTTCAAGCAGGCCGTTCCTAACATCTACGCGCTGAGCCAACTCGCCCCTGTGACCGAGGGCAGCGACGGCCGGCGGCGCATCACTGCGCAGTGCGTGCGCGCCGCCATGTCCGGGGGCATGACGCTCGACGAACTGCTGACCATCCTGGCACATTTGCACGATGGGCCACTGCCACAAAAAGTAGAGACCAGCATTCGCGCCTGGGCGGGCTTCTATGGCGAAGCCTCCTTGAAATCCATTCACCTGTTGGAACTCACCAGCCTGGAAGTGCTCAACAACCTGTTACAGGACGAACAGGTCAGCCAGTTCCTTAAACCCATCGAGGGCAGCACTGTACCACTGGCGTTGGTGGAGGCGGACAACGTCGCCCAGGTGCGGGCGGTACTCGTTGAGAGAGGTGTGAATGTGCGGCCAGGCACATGAAGCATTAGAATGACATGACAATGGGTTGGCTTGCCCTTGTTGGGCCCACCTTGTATGGCATGTCTATTCGCCAATCTTACCGGTGAGCGACAACGCCACCAGGCCGCCGATCATCTTGGGATAGAAGTCGGTGGACTTCTGCGGCATCTTTTCCCCGGCCTGGGTGCACGCGTTCACCTGCTCCATGCGTGTGGCATTCAGCACGAACAGGCAATCCGCCTCGCCCTGGTCCACGGCCGCATAGCCGGCGTTCACATCGCGCAGGTAGCTGACGTGGTCTGCGTCGTGCCCGCTGCTTGTACTCAGCCCCATCACGCGCTCAAGCACCATCTTGTGGAGCACGGCGACATCCAGCGCCCGCCAGGCCGGCACGTGCTCGGGCGCAAGCTGCGCCATGGCTTCCAGCGTACGCAAGGTGAGTGTGGCAAACGAGCCATCGTAGAAGCCAAAACGCGGGTGTTCGGGTGTGGCCTGTCGTAGCAGCGCTTCCATCGCCGCGCGACTGCCACACCGCGCGACTTCGAAGCCATCGGCCAGACCAGCCAGCAGTGCCGCGCCCGTCACCGTGCCCGGCACATTCGCACCACGCACCAGGCGATGCGTGGGCAGAATCACCAAACCCGGATCGCTCATGCTGACGAACGTCGCCAGGGTGAAGTTGAACGCGGCAGCGGCGGGCGCATTGGGATGCTGGTCGCGCATTTCAGCGCGATAGTTAAGCGCAGTCTCGTAGCGATGGTGGCCGTCGGCAATCACCAGGTTGCGTTTGGGCTGCATTTCTGCTGTGATGGCCTCGATGAGCGCGGCATCGTCCACGGCCCAGAAGCGCTGCTCCACCGCTGGTTCGATGACCAGCTCTCGCGCCGGGACTGGATCGTGCCGCTCCAGGTAAGGCTGCAGCAAGGTGTTTATCCTGTTCTCGCTATCCGGGTAAAGGATGAAGATGTGGCCCCATGCCGTTTGTGTGGCGCGGGTGAGATTTAACCGATCCGATTTGGGCCCGCTAAACGTGCGCTCGTGTGGCAAGATGACCCCTTCCTCGAAAGGGGTCACTTGCAGCGCCGCCGTGAATGCGCGCCGCGTGCGCGTCTGGCCGTCTGGCGTGGCAAACGTCTGCTCAAGCGCGTAGAGGACTGCGTGATCGTCGCGGCTCAATACGCCTTCGGCCAGCCACGCCTGTGCATACTCACGCGCGCGCGTGTAGACGTTGTTGTTCGGCTCATCCGGCTCGCTCTGGCCATAATCGATGCGCACGATGTTATTGGGATGCTGCTGGTAATAGGCCGCCTGCTGCGTTTTGCCGATGCGGTCATACGGTTGCGCGACCACCTGGGACAGATCGGTGACTTTGCGCGGATTGTAGCGAATGCCTCGAAAGGATCGGATGATTGCCATGGGGAGCCATTGTACCCGGCGGTTTATTCGTCAAGCGTCCCGTACACCAGCCCGGTGGGCAGCGGCGCGGGGCGGTAACCGCTGGTCAGTTCAACATGCTTGCCTTCGCACGAGGCATCATGGAAGGCGTGCATGATATCGAGCACGTGATAAGCCAGCCGGCCACTGGCGCGATGCGGCCGCCCGGAGCGCAACCCGTAAGCCATGTCGGCCACACCCAGGCCGCGGCTCTGCTCCGCATAGATGTGCGTATAGGGAACCTCACGCCATTCCTTGTCGCCGGGGTGGCGCAGCAACACCGGCCCGCCGAAGCCGTTCGGATCGGGCACGCCCAGCGAGCCTTCCGTGCCATAGATTTCGATGTTGGGCATGCGATGCGACCAGACATCGAAACTGGTGATGATCGTGCCGATGGCACCGTTGGCAAAGTCAATCACGCCGGCCACGTGGGTCGGCACGTCCACCTTGATCTTGGTGCCATTCTTCGGCTGGCTGGTGATGGTGCGTTCGGGAAACGTGACGCGTGCGGAGCCGGTCACCCGGCGCACGGGCCCAATCAGCGACACCAGCGCAGTGAGGTAGTAGGGGCCCATATCGAACATGGGGCCGCCGCCGGCCTTGTAGTAAAACTCCGGGTCCGGGTGCCAGCTCTCGTGGCCGTGGCACATCATAAAGGCTGTCGCCGCAATAGGCTCGCCGATGGCGCCGTCTTCGATCAACTTGCGACAGGTTTGCAAACCGGCGCCCATGAACGTGTCAGGGGCACAGCCCACACGCAGGCCTTTGGACTCAGCCAGGTCCAGCATCTTGCGCCCGTCTTCACGGCTAATCGCCAGCGGCTTTTCGTTGTAGACGCTCTTGCCCGCCTCCAGCGCCGCAAAGGCGATCTCCGCGTGCGCAATGGGGATGGTCAGGTTAACCACGATTTCTATCTCAGGGTCGGCCAGCAGTTCCTTGACCGTGTACGCCTTTGGGATGTTGAACTCAGCCGCCCTGGCTTGCGCCCGCTCTGGAAGTAGGTCGGCGCACGCAACAATGTCGAGGATGTCGAGCCATTGGCCCGCCTTGAAGTAAACTGCGCTGATGTTGCCACAGCCGATGATGCCGATCTTTGCTTTCCTGGTGCTCATGGATCTCCTTTGGGTTTCACGACTTACGACTTCGCGACTATTGTAGTGACATTTTGGAGTCTCCGCGAATGCAAACCCTTGCGAAGGGTGCATGCCCCACCCTTACCCTTCGCAAGGGTTGGTCGCGAGAGAGGTCAATCGTCCTTGCTTTTCTCGATGTAGGCGATGACGCGACGGTCTCGATCCTCGGCCACGACGTAAGAGAAGTCGCGCGCCTGCCTGGGCAACCTGGCCGAAAAGTCAAACTTCCCATCTCTATTCACAGTGACTTCGCCGAGACGGACTGGGGCACGGCCGTCTTTATCCTTGCTCACGCTGATCCTCACCTTGCTGCCGGCGGCGAACCGTCCCCCGATCACTGCAAGCGTGTTGCCGCGCAGATTGCCCCCAAGCCACGGTGGCTTGGCATCCGTGGGCGGTGGGGCCACGGTCGCCGTTGGTGCAGGCGGCGGACTGGTGGGTTGCGGCGTCGCAGTGGAAGCTGGCGTCTCGGTAGCCGGCACATCGGTATTGGTCGGCGCAGGCGGATCGGTTGGGGGCACCGGGGTATTGGTCGGCACAGGTGTGTCCGTGGATATGGCAACCGTCGCCTCTGGCGCTATCGTCTCCGACGCCGCCACGTTTGGTGCCGCCACGTCTGGCGCCACAACAGTGAATGGTGTCGCAGCGCTCTGTGTCGAGTCCGCCGCCGTGGCGGTAATGTTCCAGACGCCGGGCGTCGCCGCCTGGGGCACGATGGTGACGAAGCTGAGCTGGCCTTGATCATCCACCGTTGTCATACCCAGGCTCACCGGCTCCCCACCCTGGCCGGCGCGTTCAAAGGCGAGCGCCACCCTGACGCCAGGTTGCCAGTTCACCCCTGCCAGGGTGATCGAATCACCCTGCCGGGCATGATCGGGTGACACCATAACGGACGAGGCCAAACGGGACGGTGTGGCCGGCTCGATCCCGGTCCCACATGCCGCCAGGACGAGCACCATCGCACACAGACTAATTCCTCGCAAGCGCCTGCTCAACAAGCATCTCTCCGCACGCTATAGGCCCCGCCACTCACCTCCCCTTTCTTTCCAAGGTCGGGATGATGGTGACGCGTACCGTAACTCTCTTTGTCGAACTGGCGACTATAGCATAGAACGTCTGCGCAGGCAGGTTCTTCAAGACTATCTCAACCACGAATACACCCTGCCGGCTGGTTTGGATCGTCCTCAACCTGGTTGCGCCCCGACCGCCCTCCCTGGTGCTGATGGACAACGTTAGACGCTCGCGAGATTTCCAACCCTTGCCCGACACAGTCAACACAGTGCCAGACAATGTGGCCGTGACCGTCGTTTCCACAGTGGGTATGAGTTTGGCAGTGACCGTCGCAGTTGCTGTTGGCGGTGCCACCGTCGGTGTATGGGTCTCCGTTGGGGTCTCCGTTGGCTGTGGCGTCGGACTCGGTTCCACCGTATCGGTCGGCGTTGGGGTGTGTGTCGCCGTGGATTCAATATATTCGGTCGGTATCGGGGTATACGTCGGCGGCAAGGGTATCTCGGTCGGCGTGGCTTCGGTCGTAGGTGTGGATGTCGGCACGCTCGTCGGCGTCGGCGGCAGAGGGACCTCTGTCGGCGTGCTCGTCGGTGTCGGCGTGGCCGTTGCAGTGGGCGTTGTCACTGGCTTTGTGGCGGTCGCCGTAGGTGTGGGCGTGGGTGTGGGTGTTGCAGTGGGCGTCGCCGCTGGCTCTGTGGCAGTCGCCGTAGGCGTAGGTGTGGGTGTCGGCGTCCTGGTCGCTGTCGCTGTCTTGGTCGGCGTTGCCGTCTTACCTGGGCTCGGGGCAGGCCGCGTCGTGGTCGCCTTTGGTGTCGCCGTATACGTTGGTGGCAAAGGAATTTCCGTCGGCGTTTGCGTGGGCGTGGGCGTGGGGGTCTTGCTCGGTGTAGCACTCGGCGGCGCAGGTTGGGTCGGCACAAAAGTTGCCGTCGCAGTGTTTGTCGCAGTTGGCTGCGACGGCAGCAAACGGGCAAAACCGAAACGTATGGCAGCTACACCCCGGCGTTCGTAATATTCAATCCGCAGATCGTGGTAACCTGCGCCTAACGTAAGGTCGGTAGACACGTCGCGCGCCGAGCCATCATGCCAGGCGTTCAACACCAGCACGCCATCCACCCAGACGCGCGCACCATCGTCCATCCGCACAGTAAACCGGTACGTACCTGCTTCAAAGAACAGGATGCGCGTCCATCGCGCGGAGAAGCCGTCCGGGGTGATCGAGCCATCCGGCGAGCCATTCCTCCAGTTGTAGTTCACTTCGAGGTCGTTGCGCGACAGGATGGGGAGACCGCTGAGGGTCAGGTTGTTGAAGTAGTCACCGCGCCATTCCGTGAACGGCCCGGGGAGCGGCGTCAATGTCGGCGGAATGGGCGTCGGGCTCGGTGGAACACGTGTCGGCGTAGGCTGAGGCGTCGGAGAGGCCGTCGCGGTCGCGGGAACCGGCGTAACCGTCCGCGACGGAGTAACGCTCGGCGGTGCGGATGTCGATGTGACGGTTGTCGTCGCAGTGGGCCCCTGGATCACCAGCGGCACGCTTGCAATCTGCAGCGGCTCACCACCATGTGCAGTCACCACCCACGCGCCGTCCGCCACAGCCCGTGGCACGACACCGACAAAACGGAACCGCCCCTGGCTATCGACTGGAACCACCCCCAGGCTCACGGGCGCACTGGTGTTCGATCCCGTGGGGCGCAGCTCCAACGCGATGTTGAACCCGGGTTTCCAGTCCGTGCCCACGATCGTCAACGGCTCACCGCCGCGGACTTTTTCAGGGACAACGGCAATGAAAGGGGCCGGCAGCACTGCGGCAATAGTGCCCGTCGGCGTTGTTGTCGGCATTGCCGTCGGTGTGGATGTCTCCCCTGATAGATTCAACTGGCAGGATGCCAGCAGGAATACGCTAACGCAAAAACTAAGGATACGCAATGTCCGCCGGCTCATCATGTTCTCCTCTTTGCATCAACCAATAAGACGCCGCCTGTGTGGAGATGGTTTCATCTCCACAGCTTGGCCGTCTCGCATTTCAACGGCATGACACCGGCACGCAGTTCGCGCGGTGCAGACAAATGACAGTTTAGCACCACGCCGGATCGCGTATCCGCCGTGAATCGATGAATCTTATGGTCTTCTCGTCGGCCTCGGTTCCCTGGTTGGCCTCCCCTCGCGCGGCTCGTCAGTCGGCGCTTGGGTCGGCTCAGGTGTGGGTTGTGGCGTGTCAGCCGGTGGGGGATCTACGATCGGCGGTAATGTGGGAAGCGGTAACGGGGGCAAGGTCGGCAAAGGTAATGGTGGCTGCGACGTAGGTGGTACCGCTGTAGGCGGTTCTGTTGTAGGCGGCACCGGCGTCGGCGGCACTGCCGTGGGTGGCACTGCCGTCGGCGGCACCGGTGTAGGCGGCACTGCCGTCGGCGTCGACGGTATTGGTGTCGGCGGCATCGATGTTGCGGGGGGCGAGGTCGCCGGTGGCGCTGGCGGTTGGGTGGCCGGTTGTGGCTGTGGCACTGCCGTATCGGCAGGCGGTACACTGGTCTCCGTTGCCACCGTCGGCACAACCGTGCTCGTCGATTCGGCCGTTGTGCTCACCACGGGCGCAACCTTTGTCACAATCGGATCCGGCAGCAGGCTAAACTGCACGGACGCCGGCCCCGTGCGATTCACATACTGAACCTGCGCATCGTGATCGCCCGTGCCTAGTGTCACAACGGTTGATACCGCGCGCCCACATCCGCGCAACCAGGCGTCAACCACCAACACATCATCGATAAACACGCGCGCGCCATCATCACATTGCACGCTCACGCGATATTCGCCGGATTCCAGAGCCAGGGATCTGCTCCAGCGGGCCGAAAAGCGATCCGCCCGAATGGCGGGATCAGGGGCATCAAGCCCCCAGGTAAAACTGATGGCGCTCTCGGCGCGCATGACTGCGGGTGTCCCCACCAGATCCGTGTTATCGAAATACTCGGCTTGCCAGGTAGGCACACCACTGGTCACAGGTTGAGCCACCGCTAGTGTTGCATGTGGCACCAACCACTGTGCCGGCGCTGGCAGCACGGCCTCAGGTGTCAAACCGAACACGGGTGTGACCTTAGCCATCGCCGATGTCGTCTCTCGCGGCAAAACCGTAAACGGAACTGTGGCGATCTGCACCAGCCGGCCGCCGACTTTGGCCGTTATATTCCAGGAGCCGGGCGCGGCTGCCTCGGGAACGACATGCTCAGCGCGGAACCTGCCCTGCGCGTCGGCAATCGCCTGGCCTAAATCGATGGGCAATCCAATGACCGAGCTACCCGGACGGAACACAAGCGTCACCGCTGCATGAGGCTGCCACCCCGTACCCACAATCGTCACTCGTGCACCCCGTAGCGCCGAGGTGGGCACAAGCGTAATCGTCGGCGTGAGCTTGTCTGCCTCAAATGGCGTTACCCGTGGTAACGACGGCGTTTCAGGAGCAGGATTGCCACTGCCACAACCCGCTAATAGTGCAAAAATGACAACAGCAATGCCCGCGCACGATGTGAACCCGACACGGCCATTCATCGTCCCCCTCATGCCTGCAAGACGCCTCTTGTCACCGGCATCTTGCCACTCTACCCTGGGCGATGCGCTCCGTGAGTGCGTCGCCCAATACTGCTCACCAGGCCACCTCGTTATGTGCAACAGTGGGTTTGTTTACGCGCAGCCCTCCTCTGTTAGTCTAATACCTGTAAGCAAATTTCTCAATACCCACCAGTCGTGCTGTTTTGCCGCCTAGCCCGCTTCAGAAGACCCGTCGCGGGTTTGCTGCTGCCGGTTCAACTTGCGCGTCAACCGTTGCACCCGGTGGTTCACCTGGCCGCGTGTAAAAGCATCCTGGCTGAGGGTGAGTGCGCGCGTCGCATACGAAAGCGCTTGGGGCAGGTCGACCTCACACCACTCGTAGTGTTTTGCCAGTTCGAGAACGGCATCCACATCACCAGCATCAGCCAGTTGCTGCCAATACGGCACTGCTTCGGCGCGACGATCCTGCTGCTTCAGGCAATTCGCCAGGCGCTGCGCGATGCGCTGATAGGCCAGGCCGAAGGTGTGCTGTTGAGTCGCTTGCGCCGCCAGCGCAGTGCGGTAGATAGCCTCTGCCTCTCTCAGTTGTCGCGCATTCTCGTGGAACACCCCCGCCGCCAGGTATTCGCCCGGGTTGCGGGGGGTGCTGATCGCCCCGCACAGCCGCGGCACCAGGGTGACCATCGACAGGATGTCGTACAGGTTGTGATACATCACGCGTTGCATATCGGCAGGATCGTGGCTGTGCAGGTACTCGCGATATAAGTGCGGGATGAGAAAGCCGGGGATATCCTGCTGGTCGCGGCGCACACCCAGTACGTGGTGCTCCAGCGAACTCAGGCTGCACGAGCCAACGTCGACGCGCCAGGTGCGGCGCGCCGGCATCAACAGATCGAGATGCACGTGATCGCTCAGCGACGGCGCAATACGTGCCAGGGTGAAGCGGGTTTCCAACAGCGGCACATCAAACCCGCGCCCGTTAAATGTGACCAGCGCGTGATAGCGCGTGAGATGCTCATCCAGCGCGCCCAGCATTGCTGCTTCGTGGACCGGGTCGGGTAGAAAATATTGATCCACGACGAAGGATGAGGGATGCTGAGCATCTTCCGCCCCGTACCCTTCAGCCAACCGACCATCATTGCCGGCAAAATAACCCACCCCGATCAGAAACACCAACGTGCCAGTGCCACCGGCCAACCCGGTGGTTTCCGTGTCGAGGAAGATAGCTTCGCGCAAGTCGAGCGCATTGCCACCACACAGGCGCGTCAGCAAGGGCGAGGGCTGTGCGAGCGCATGGTCGAGTGGGCAGCCGCCATGCTGGTGGTCAAGCGGGAATACGGTCCGCCGCACAAACGCATTCCCATAGGTCGTGGTTAATTCCAGGTTCCACAGGGGGGCATCCGGGTCAATCGGTTCAGATGGGGGGGACCCGTGCGAGAGATCAAGTTCAACTTCCTGTTCGCGGTCCGCATCAGACAAACCGGTGCGTGACAGCGTGACAGGTCTGGGCTTCAAATGCCCCACGCCCTTGTGCACGCCCAGGCGCCGCAGCCGATCGCGAATATCAGCATTCATCCCAGCGGAATTGTAACTGGTTGTTGGTGGCTGGTCGCTGGTCGCTGGTCGCTAGTCGCTGGTGGCTGGAGATTGGAGATTAGAGATTGGAGATTGGATGTGAGCGACCAACGACTAACAACCAACGACTAACAACCAGCGACCAACAACCAGCGACCAACAACCAGAAACCAGCCACCAGCGACCAGCGACCAGCCACCAGCCACCAGCGACTAGCGACCAGCCACCACCTGCGTCTGTCCCTTCTCAATATAGTCGTACATCGCGCGAAAGCAGGAGAAGTTAAACACCGCCTGCTCGTTGACGACCGCCGGCGAGTCGCTGCCGCGCGTACGCTGGTAGAAATAGACCAGTGGCTTGTCATGCAGGTCGAGCGCATCTGGATCGTCAAACGTCGACGTGCGCCGCTCGAAACAATCGCCGTTGTCAAACGTGTACGTCACGCGGCCCGGCCTCTCGGCCATCAGCCAATCCCATGTCACCGCACCGCGCAATCCTTCGATCTCGACAACGGAGCGCTCCTCGCCATAGGTACAGGCGGAGCGCTCGTAAGTCACCTGCAGGGTTGTGCCATCGGCAAGATGGTAACGCAATGACGCGCCGCCATGCTCGTCCACGTCGAACACCACATCATCCGGATCCCGCGCCGTTGCAGGATTCGCCATCCACGCGCTCAACACATCGACGCGCACGGGTTGCAGAATATCGTTCAACGCGCTGAAATCATACGGGCCCCAATCCATGATGATACCGCCGCCATTCTTCGACCGGTCCAGGAACCAGCGGCTGCCCGGCTGGTATTCGATGCCGGCGCGGGTACAGCGGTCGCGGTTCACGAAGGTGACATGGTACAGCCGGCCGAGCGCGCCCGAGCGGATCAGCCGTTTAACCTCGGCCGAGGTCGGCAGCCCCAGGAAACGCGAACTACAGCAGCCCAGCAAGCAATCGTGCGCGCGCGCCGTTTGCAGCATCTGGTGCGCCTCGTCCCGGCTCATCGCCAACGGCTTCTCGCACAGGGTGTGCCGCCCCGTTTCCAGCGCCATGCACACCAGTTCACGGTGTGTAAACGGCGGCGTCGCGACCACCACGATATCCCCCGCTTCGGCAGGCGCGGCCAGCATATCGCGCGCATCGCTAAAGCCGTGCGCCGCCGGAAACTGGCGTTGGAATTCAGCGAGGGTGTCCGCGTTTGGATCGGCTACCGACAGAGGGACGCCATCTGATTCGGGCAATCTGGCGACGGCCGCAGCGTGATAACGCGCAATGGCGCCCGCGCCGATGATGTAAATGCGCACCGGCCATTTCCCCCTTTGATAGAAACCGCTGTACGCAGGCTTGCCGCCGCGCGCAATCACCGGGCCGTTGTCGAAGACAACCCCTGTCGTGGGATTACGAGCGCCGTCGACCGAATACTGCGCGATGTAGCCCTTCCGCATGCCCTGGCTCAGGTTGGGCCCGCTGCGGTGGAACAGCGTCGATTGAAATACCGCCATGCCGCCCTTGCGCAACTCGACCGGGATGCCCGGGTCATCGCCAAAGTAGCACTGCCAACCGATATCGGTCTTCTTGTGCTCCACCACACCCTGTGCATGCGTGCGCGGCAGAATCCACACACAACCGTTCTGGATCGTTGCATCTTCCAGCGCAATCCATACAGTCACGTAATGGACGGGGTCGGTCGGCACATAGCCGTTGTCCTGGTGCCAGGGGAAGTCCCTTTTCGCCTCGGGGCGTTTGTAGACCGATTGGTCCCAATACAGGCGCACGTCCGGCCCCAGCAGTTGCGTCGTCAGGTCAACCAGCTTCGGCTGCGCGGTAAAAGCCTGGATGACCGGGTCGCGCAAGTTCAGGTTGGCGGTGAAGACGATCTGATTCGGAATCTGCACGAAGCCACCGCCGCCGGCAGCCACGAGCTGCTGGTTCAGCTCTGCGTCGAACACGTCGATGTGCTCGCGCAACGGGTCGATCTCCTGCACGCCGAAGAAGTCCTCCAGGATCACATACCCCTCGTCGTAATACTGCTTCAACTGCTCCGATGCCAACTTCCCGTTCTCGCCCATTGTCAAACCTCCCCAAATGTCAGACTGGCTAGACAAGTCTGACATTATCCATGGTATGCTCATAATATGGAAGGTACATATGACAACGAAGGAGCTGATCCAACAGGAAATTAACGCGATAGACGAGCAGTACTTGGACGATCTCTATCGCTTGATAAAGAGCTTTGCAGAGGCTAAGCAGCGCTATGGTAAGCCAAGCTTCATGTCGCGGCTGAGAGCCATCCGAATTGATGGGCCCGAGGATTTCTCTGCCAACTTAGACGAATATCTATACGACGACAGACGTGAATAATCCAATCTTCATCGACACGTTGTTCGTCATTGCACTGATCAACCGCCGAGATCTAAACCCCTCTTCAACCCAATAATCCCCAAACCCAACTCCGAATCTAATGGGGTTCACGATCATGATCATTGGCGCAGGAAGCCCTGTGTCTTTAGATCGGGGAGGCAAGCGCCCTCCTTTCAAATATTTGAAGTCTGTAGTATGCTTGGCGTCATGATCCTGACTGCGAAGGTCAAGCTCGAAACGAGCAAGGAACAGTTCAATGCGCTCAAGCACACGCTGGAGACCACGAATAGGGCTTGCGACTTTCTCAGTGAGATCGCGTGGCAGAACAAAGTCTTTGGCCGATTTGGTTTGCAGAAAATCGCTTATCAGCCATGCCGCGAACGGTTCCCTGCCCTGTCCTCTCAGCTTGTCGTGCGCGCCATGGCGAAGGTTGCCGATGCCTATAAGCTGGACAAGAAAGCCAGGCACACCTTCAAGCCACACGGAGCCATTTCGTATGATTCCCGTATTCTGAATTGGAACCTCACCCACAAACAGGTGTCCATCTGGACCATCATTGGCCGTTTGAAAATCGGCTTTGCGGCTGGGCCACGGCAGATGGAGTTGCTTGCCGGTGAGCGTGGTGAAACCGACCTGTGCCTTATCGATGGCGTCTTTTACCTGTTTGTGTCCTGCAAGATTGCGGACGTCAAGCCGATCGACGTGCAAGATGTGCTTGGCGTTGACCTGGGCATCGTTAACCTGGCTACGGACAGTGATGGCGAGAGGCACGGTGGCGCAGCCATTGACAAGAAACGTCGCATTTACGCTCATCGCCGCCGCAATCTCCAGCGCAAAGGCACCAGATCGGCCAAACGCAGGCTGAAGCAGCTTGCTGGTAGACAGGCTCGTTTCCAGGCAAACACCAATCACTGTATCTCTAAGCATGTCGTGAAAAAGGCTCAAGACACCGAGCGCAGTATCGCCCTCGAAAATCTCACTGGCATACGCGAGCGGGTAACGGTCAGGAAACCTCAGCGTGCACGACATGCCAACTGGGCCTTCCACCAACTTCGCACCTATATTGCCTACAAGGCAGACATGGCTGGCATCCCTGTGATTCTTGTCGACCCCAGGAACACCAGTCGCGCCTGCCCAAAGTGTGGCAATATAGCCAAAGCAAATCGTCCCAATCAGAGTACCTTTCGATGTACCGCGTGTGGACACGTTGCCAACGCGGACGTCAACGCGGCGGAGAACATTCGTTCTCGCGCCAGGGCTGTTGTCAACCAGCCGATGGTAGCGAATGGTGTGGCAAAACATGATTCAGCTACAAGCCTAGCTCTTTAGAGCGAGGTGTTTGACAGACGATATGGCTTAGAATCAAGACCGGCTTGATCGTTTGACACGCTCAGAGGTTCATCGGGTAAGTCCATGTCACGACCGCCGTCCTCTTTCAGAGGACGGCTGAACTATGAGTTCAGCCGTTTGCTTCTAGCAAATGGCGCTGAAGACAGACTTGGGCGCGTCAGCGCAGGCATAGAACCAATACGTTACAAGATAAGGTATAGAAATGGCTACAAATTCGGACTCAACGTTTGACGTTGCAGTGCTGGGCGCAGGGCCGGGTGGCTACATCGCCGCCATCCGCGCCGCCCAACTGGGCTTGAAAACGGCAATTATTGAACGCGATCAACTGGGCGGGATCTGTTTGAACTGGGGCTGCATTCCAACGAAGAGCCTGCTGCGTAACGCCGAGGTCGTCGAGATGTTGCACCAGGGCAAGGATTACGGGTTCACGTTCGACAACCTGCAAGTCGACTATGGCAGCGCCCATAAGCGCAGTCGCGATGTCTCGGGCCGGCTCGTCAAGGGCGTCGAGTTCTTGATGAAGAAGAACAACATCCAGGTGTTCCGCGGCGAAGCCGAGCTGACATCATCCACGACCATCCGTGTGGAGCAGCGCAACGACGAGCAAATCGTCAAAGCCAACCACATCATCCTGGCCACAGGCGCCCGGCCGCGCAACCTGCCTGGACTTGAGCCCGACGGCCAGCGCGTCTTCACCTATCGCCAGTTGCTGGAGGCCAAGACCGCGCCCAAATCGATGATCGTCATCGGCGCGGGGCCGATTGGGATGGAATTCGCCTACGTGTTCCATGCCTATGGCGCTGAGGTGACGGTGGTCGAGGCGCTCCCGCGCATCCTGCCGCTGGAAGATGAGGAAATCAGCACGGAGATGTCGCGCGCGTTCAACCGCGCCGGGATCAAGACCGTGCCAGGTGCCAAGGTCGAGGGTGCAAAAGTGACGCCCGACGGCGTGGAGTTGACCATTGGCGGGCAGACGTTGAAGGCCGAATGGGTGCTTGTCTCCATCGGCATCATGCCGAACACCGACAATATCGGTCTTGACAAGGCTGGCGTCGTCAAAGACCAGCGTGGCTACGTCACCGTCGACGATCACCTCAAGACCAACGTGCCCAACATTTATGCAATCGGCGATATGACCGGCAGATTAGCATTGGCGCACGTGGCTTCCGCCCAGGGCGTCGTCGCGGCCGAATCCATCGCCGCCGGCATGGGCAAGTACAGCAAACGCATCCCCAAGTTGGACTACGAGGCCATGCCACGCTGCGTGTACACCCACCCGCAGGTCGGCAGCATGGGGATGACCGAGGCCCAGGCGAAGGAACGCGGCTACAAGGTCAAGGTCAGCAAATTCCCGTTCCGCGCCATCGGCAAGGCCATTGCGCTGAACGCCTATGATGGCTTCGTCAAGATCGTGGCCGATGAAAAGTACGGCGAGATCCTGGGGCTTCACATGATTGGCCCGGACGTGACGGAATTGTTGCCTGAGTTCGTGCTGGCCAAGTCCGCAGAACTCACGCCCGACCAGATCGCCCATGCCGTTCATGCCCACCCCACGCTCAGCGAGGCGCTCATGGAAGCGGCGCACGGCGTCGAGGGCCAGCCCCTGAGCATTTAGACTGGACCCGTCTCACACAAGCCCGCGGGGATGCGCAAGCGAAGGAACCGCGCATCCCCGCGGATCTTTTTCTGCTCAGGAAATTCTCACGAAAATGTGAGATTATGCGGCGAATTGTCGTGAACGTGCCTCGTCGTTCCCTCGTCAGGATGGGTTTGTGACGGTTTGTGACGGTGTCGAATACGCGCACAGGTTCCATGCGCAGCAACTACTATTGGATATGAAACGAACGGATCTTTTCACGCTACTTGTCCTCTTCGTCATGCTGGGGGCTGCCGTCAACAGCATTGCCGCCGCCGAGTGGATGCCAGGCCTGGACGTAGCGATATGGGCAGTGGCGTTTGGCCTCATCACCGGGACAGCGCTGTCTTTTAGTAACTTCACGGGTTGGATGGCGCACATCACCAGCTTCATCTATGGTCTGTTCGTGATCGGCTTCATCGGCGGCACGCACGAAAGCATCCCGCAGAGCCTCGAATGGCGCGATCGGGTCTTTCTGATCGCAGATAAGATCGTAGAGTGGGTGCGCGAGGCGGTCAGCAACGGTACCAGCCGCGAGAGTTTGATCTTCGTCCTGATCCTGTGCGCGCTGTTCTGGTTGCTTGGTTACACCGCCGCATGGTACTCGTTCCGCTATCGCCGCATCTGGCACATCATCCTGCCGACCGGCGTGACGCTGTTCTCCAACATCTACTACTACGCCGGGAACAAGCCGATGGAGCTCTTCCTCGTCATCTACCTGGTGTGCGCGCTCATCCTGCTCGTCGAGTCAAACCTGGCAGATCGTGAGGAAAGCTGGCTACGCGAACGCGTGCGGTTCACCCGCGGGCTGCGCACGAGTTTTACCCTCGCCGGCGTTGGCATCGCGGCGGTTGCGCTTTTTTTCGCCTGGCGCGTGCCCGAGATTGCAGCGTCGGAAACGGCGCGCGGCGTGTTCAACAAGTTGAACACACCTTACAGCGAGCTGTTGGCACGCTGGAACCGCCTGTTTTCCACACTGCAGAACTATAACCTGCAGCCAATGGACAGCTACGGCCAGTCGCTGACGTTGGGCGGGCCGCGCAACCTGACACCAGATCCGGTGATGGACGTGACCGTGCCGCCGAACCGTTACTACTGGCGTGCGACCTCCTACGACAATTACGACGGCGCCACCTGGTCCAACACCATTCTCGATGCGCGTGACCTGCGCCCCCAGGACAACACACTGGCGTTCCCCGATTACCTCGACCGCATCACCGTCAGCGCGAACTTCGCCATGTATCGCGGCACCGACAGCATTTACGTCCCCTCCATCCCCCAAAGCGCCAGCGTACCCTCGCAGGCCATCTACAGAAACATGGATGACGGGACCGTCGAATTGCTCCAGCTCAAAGTCCCCGCACCATTGCTGCCGGGCAATCGTTATACAGCCATCGGCTCGCTGAGCCTGGCCGACGCCAATGCCTTGCGCGAGACGTCCGGAAACTATCCCAGTTGGATCGGCGACAAGTACGTCCAACTGCCGCCCACGCTCCCGGAGCGTGTGAAGGAACTTGCTCGCAACATTGCCAGCAACGCAGGTAGTGACTATGACAAGGCCGCGGCAATCGAAGGCTGGCTGCGCGCCAATATCACCTACGACGAGCAACTGGCTGCACCGCCACCGGGCGTTGAAGCGAGCGACTACATCCTGTTCCGCACCCGCCGCGCCTACTGCAACTACTACGCCACGGCGATGGTCGTGATGTTGCGCTCGCTGGGCATCCCTTCCCGCATCGCCACGGGCTACGCCCAGGGCGAGTTGGTCTCGACCTCACCCGACTTCACCACTGCCGTCTACAACGTGAAAGTCAGCGACAGTCACACCTGGGTGGAAGCCTTCTTCCCACAGTATGGCTGGGTCGAGTTTGAACCCACGGCGGGGCAGCCGCCCATCCAGCGCCCCGACAGTGGTGCTGCAGCAGCAACGGTCACACCCAATGCGCCCACGCCCACGCCCCTACCCACAGTAGAGCCAACGCCCGACCCCGCGCAACAACCCCAGGTCGTGCCGCCGGATCAACCAGAAGGGTCCAATCCCGGCGCGTTCTTGCAGGGCGTGTTGAACGTGTTGCTGTCGCTGGCGCGCTTTTTGCCCTTCGTGCTGATCCTGGGCGTGCTCGCGTCTGCGGGTGTCTTCTCGCTCCGCTTTGCGGAGGAGGCGGGGTTCCGCAACTTGCCGCCGGTCCAGCGCGCTTACGCCATGCTAAGCCGTTGGGCGACCTGGATGGGCATCGGGAACGAGCACACACCCTACGAACAGGCACGCGTCCTATCCCAGCGCGCACCCAACACGGAAGCGCAGGCGCGTACGATTACGCACCTGTATGTGGCCAATCGTTTCGGCGCGGCCGCGCCCAACCCGAACGAAGAAGCCCAGGCCAAGACGGCCTGGGAGAAAGCCCGGCGTGAGCTGCACAAAACCTGGCTAAAGTCGAAACTGAAGCGGCTGCTCAGATGGCGGAATTAGACGCTTAGACTCCCGGAGTCTCGGAGACTCCGGGAGTCTAAGCGTCTGCGCGTCTGCCCCTCAAGCAGCGCTGGGGCTCGGCTGGCCTTGCCTGTGACGTTTGTGTTCGAGCAGTGCCCTGTTGGCCTGTGCGATCAGATCGTCGAGACTGCCGGGTTCACTGGCCCCCGGGTCGAATGTCGCTACCCCCACGCTAAAAGAGAGCGTATATGGGACGGCACTGTTCCTGTTGCCAGCCTCCAGGCAATCGCGCAGCCGGGCCAGGGCGATATCGGTCCCTTCGGCGGAAGCGTCGATGGCCAGCACGGCGAATTCATCTTTGGCCAGACGAGCCAGGATATCCGACCCCCTGAAGGTTTGTTTCAGGACATTAGCCGCCCGGCACAGCGCCGCGTCGCCCTCCACGTGTCCGAAGGTATCATTGATCTTCTTCAGCCCTTCCACGTCCAGCGAGATGATCGAGAATCGCTGTGCCGTTCGGGCGGCCACCTGGTAGTGATGCTCGGCAAGCGTCAGGAAACCGCGCCGGTTATACAGCCCAGTGAGTTCGTCAAGCATGGAGAGCCGGCGCAGGATCTCCTCCAGTTGCTTCCACTCCGTAATATCACGCGAGACGCCGACCACGCCAAGAATCCCATCATCCGCGCTGCGCAGGACAGAGGCGGAAAGAAAGACGGGAAACGTCTCGCCATTCTTGCGCCGGCCCGTCAGTTCCCGGACGGCCTGGCCCGTCTGCAGCACGACCTGGTACGCGGCATCCCCTTCCTGCGGATTCGCGTACAGAATGCCCACCCGTTGTCCGAGCAGCTCATGTGGCATATAGCCAAGTGTCTGTTGCGCGGCACGATTGAGTTCGACAATCCGCAGCTCGCTGTCGGTCGTGAAAATCATGTCCAGCGAGGAATCGATGATGCTCCTGGAGTATTGCTCCGCTGCTTTCAGCGCATCCTGTACCCGCCGGCGCTCCGCCAGTTCGAGCTCGACGCGCTGATAGGCGGCCTGAAGCTCTTCTGTCCGTTTGGCGACGCGCGCTTCCAGTTCATCCTCCCGGCGCAGGCTGTCTGCGTATAGCTTTGCCCGCTCCAGTGATTGGGCGCACTGCTGAACCATCGCGATGATGGCCGCCTTTTCCCAGGCGCCAAAATCACGCGCCGTCTCAAAACTCAGCCCCAGGACACCCAGGCACCGCGTCTCCACGATCAGGGGAATGGCGGCGACGGCTTCATAGCCCAATGCCCGTGTCCCCGGGTACTGCGCCATCTGCGCCTTTTCCGAGGGCAGGAATATCGACTCACCGCTGCGAACCGCCTCGGTCAACGGCACGTTTTCCGCCAGGGGGATGGACCGCTGCTCGAAGAGCAGGTACTCCCGCACGCCAGGCGGATAACCCGAGCAGTCGACGATCTCCAGCGATTGGCCGTCATCGCTCACCAACGCGACGAATCCCCCCTCCGCGCCGAACAGCGAAGTGGCCTGTTGCATCAGGATGGTCGCAACGTCGAATGGTGTATGCGCTGTGGAGAGCGCGGCAAAAATGTTGCGCAATCGCTGCGCAGCCTGCTCCCGCGCCAGGACCTCCACGCGCTCCCATTCCACACGCTTACGCTCGCTGATATCCCGCGCCACACACAGGATGCCGTCGGGCTGGCTCGCGGCGTCTCGCAGCAAACTGAGCTGGGCTTGAATGCTGAATACCGTGCCGTCCTTGCGCACGCCCTCCAGATCAATCGTTCGCGGGCGATTCTGGTCTGTGCCATCGGAGCGCGCCAACGCCACTTCTTCTTCGATGACTTGCTTCAACCGGCCAAGCGGTTCCGGCGGCAAAATCTGGTCCAGCGTACACGCCTGCGCTTCGTCGGCGCTCAAACCCAGCAGCCGCGTGACGGAGGCCGTGATCGACGTCAGCCTCAGGTCCATGTTCATGGTCCAGACGACGTCGGGGATATTTTCAGCCAGCATCCGGTAGCGGGCTTCGCTCTCGCGCAACATCTCGTGGGTCCGCTTCCGCTCCACGGCATTGAGGATGGCGTGTACAAGCCAATGGTTGTCGTCCAGGTGTCCCTTGATCAGGTATTCCTGCGCGCCCGCTCGCAGCGCCTCGATCGCCAGGGGCACATTCCCCTCATCGCCGATCACGATCAACGGAACAGCCTGTGTCACTTGCGAAATGAGTGCCAGGGCCCCCAGGCCGCGACCGTCGGGGAGAGTCAGATCCAGCAGGACAGCCATAAACTCGGCGGATGACAGTTGGTGCAGGGCCTCTTGCAGTTGCGTGACGTGCATCAGGCTGACGCCCACCCTCGTCTTGACCAGCATTGCGTTGATGGATTGCGCAACGCCAGGGTCGTGCGAAACCAACAGCACACGCATGTGTTGTTCTTCCATGTTGCCACCTCTATGTTAGTGCATCGATACCCAATGGCAGGTGCTACGGCGGTATGCCACATCCGTTCATCCGCACGGTGCGTACTGATTACTTTAACCTAGAACCAGCGCCGCACAAGTCATTCTATAACATCTCCTGAAACGGACGGCGGACGTCGGGCCCATCCATTTTAAGCGCATTTCAGCGCCTGTCATCCTGCAGAGATACAATCCTACTGCGAACGGTACGCGCGCATGTCCATCGCCTGCCGGGTATGCCGCGACTCCTCGGCAGCAAAGGCCATCAGATGACTCTCCAGCGATGCCCGCGCGCTGGTCCGGTGCTGCACAGCCTCACCGCGCAAGGTGCGCACAAACGCATCCATGAGCCCCTCGTCACCGCCGCCATGCCCGCTCGTGCCCGCCTGTGGCTGGATCACTTCCACCTTGTCACTGCCATGATCGTGGATGCGGAATTCATGCGGGCGGCCGTCCGAGAAGTCACCATACAGGGTTGCGCGTGTGCCATCCCAGCGCATCGTGCGGCCTTCCGTGTCGGAATGGCCGTGCATCGTGAACGTCACCGTAAGGTCGTCCAGGAACTGCATGATCAGCACCTGGTGATCGACCACGTCGTTGTCGCAGTGATAGACGCAGCGGCCATATGGGCTGGTTTCCAACTTCTGCCAGCGCGCTTGCGGGCTGTCGCCGCCGCCCAGCGCCGTTACAATCCACGACGACCGCGCCGGCACGCCCTCCAGGGCGCCATAGAGCCGTGGCGCATACCAGGGGCATTCGGCCTCGACCGGGCAGCCATCGGTGCAGCGCGCCGGTGCGCCAGCGGGCGCATTCTCTGCGCGATAGTGTGTCAGCGTGCCGAAGGAGCTGAGGTTTTCGACCGGCGTTCCGATGATCCACGCTAATATATCCAGGTCATGACAGCACTTGGCCAGGATCATCGGGCTGGACAGGCCCTTGTTGCGCCAGTTGCCGCGCACGAAGCTGTGTGACATGTGCCAGTACGACACGTTCTCGCGGTGATCGACCGTGATGATGCGCCCGAGCCGGCCGGAGCGGACAATATCGTACAGGGTGGCGAAATAGGCCGTGAAGCGCAGCACGTGGCAAACCTGTAACACGCGCCCGCGCGCCTCAGCCAATTGCACCAACTGGACGCACTCGGCCCGCGTGGGCGCAATCGGCTTTTCGAGCAGCATATCGTAGCCGGCCTGCAGCGCTGTCTGTGTCGATTCAAAATGCATTTGATCCATCGTACAGTTGATGGCTGCCCGCGCGAGCGGGGGCCTGGCCAGCGCCTCCTGCCAGGTCTTGAACTGGTACTCGGCAGGAATGCCGTGCGCCTGCGCGAAACGCGCGCGCCGCTCGTCGTCGGGTTCGGCCACGGCGACCATGCGAATTTCGTCAGGATGTTCTAGCGCGTACGGGCCATAAGCAAACATGCCACGCCCGCCGGCGCCGAGCATGAGGGTAGTGATTGGTTCAGACATGATGTTTGTTATTCCTTTACCATATATCATCTCACCAAGCCGCCAAAGGGATGTTGGCTCTCGCAAAGGCGCAAAGGGATTTCTTTGTGCCTTTGCGCCTTTGCGAGAGATTCATGTTTTATAAAGCCTTGGGAGGAAAGGGGCCATATCGCCAATGATCCACGTTGACAACTTGCACAAGCACTTCAAGATCAACAAGCACCATCGCGGCCTGAGCGGCGCGCTGCGCAATCTGTTCACGCGCGAGTTCAAGCTGGTGCGCGCAGTGGACGGCATCAGCTTCCACGTGGAGCCAGGCGAACTGGTGGGCTACCTCGGCCCAAACGGCGCCGGCAAGTCCACCACGCTCAAAATGCTGACCGGCCTGCTGGTGCCCACCGGCGGCGACGTGCGCGTGAACGGGCACGTGCCCTGGCGCGAGCGCAAAGTGTACGTCGCCAGGATTGGCGCGGTGTTCGGCCAGCGCACCACGTTGTGGTGGGACTTGCCCGTGATCGAATCCCTGGATTTGCTGGAGCACATCTACAAGATCCCACACGATCGCTTCGCACGCAACCTGGCGCAATTCCGCAGCCTGCTCGACCTGGACCCCTTCCTGAACACGCCGGTGCGCTCGCTGTCGCTGGGCCAGCGCATGCGCGCCGATATCTGCGCGGCGCTGTTGCACGACCCGGCGCTACTCTTCCTGGACGAGCCGACCATTGGCCTGGATGTGGTGGCGAAGGAGCGCATTCGCCAGTTCATCCGTCACATCAACCGCGAGCGCGGCACCACCGTGCTGCTCACCACGCACGATCTGTCCGACGTGGAAAAGTTGTGTGAACGCGTCATGATCATCGACCATGGCCGGCTGCTGTACGATGGGCAGCTCGCAACGCTGCGTGATCGCTTCGGCGGCAAGCGCGAACTGGTGGTGGACTTCGCCGAGGAGTACGACGACGTGGCCGTGAACGGCGCCACGCTGGCCGCGCGCGACGGCCCCCGCGTTGTCTATCGCTTCGAACGCGAAGCGATCAGCGCATCTGAATTGATCAGCGCGCTGTCGATCCGCTATCGTATCCGCGACCTCTCGGTGCGCGAGCCGGACATCGAAGATACCGTGCGACGCATCTACGAAGAGCGACTCCTGGAGCAGTAGTTATCCTCCCGCAGGTTGCCATCTAAAGATGGTCTTTAGACCATGACAAGCCATGACCTGCGCCAACCACCTGCGGGAGGTTCTGCTACACTGCCCATGGCCCCTCCCGCAGGTTGCCGTGACGAGCCATGACCCGCACCAACCACCTGCGGGAGGTTTTGCTACACCCTGCGCGTCTATTCCTCGTAACCGATTTCTTTCCACACCTTGCGCGCGTAGCGAAT
>JAMDDR010000020.1 GCA_023488685.1 Chloroflexota bacterium
GGTCCTGGCGGTGCAAAATGGTCAGATCCTGGTTTCGATGCTGTCGTCCGCATTATTGGGCGCTTGTATTGGTTTCCTGGTCTGGAATCTGAACCCAGCATCGGTGTTCATGGGCGATTCAGGCAGTCACACACGCCCGGTGCCTCGTATGGGGGGCGTTGCCATCGTCTTTGCCGTCATGATTGCGCTTATCTTCCTGCGAAGCCAGATGGAAATCCAGCAGTTGGTGGCGATGATCTTTGGCGCTGCCTTCATGTCATTCCTGGGTCTGGCGGATGACCGCTTTACACTGAGTGCATACGTGCGGCTTTTGGCGCAGGCTGGTGCAGCATTATTCATCTGGTATTCTGGTGTGCGTATCGCGATCTTCTCAATCGACTGGCTGGATGCGCTACTGACCGTGGTTTGGGTGGTCGGCATCACAAACGCCATGAACTTCCTCGACAACATGGATGGGCTGCTGGCCGGTGTCAGTGCAGTGGTGTCTGCATTCTTCCTGGTCCTGGCGGTGCAAAATGGTCAGATCCTGGTTTCGATGCTGTCGTCCGCATTATTGGGCGCTTGTATTGGTTTCCTGGTCTGGAATCTGAACCCAGCATCGGTGTTCATGGGCGATTCAGGCAGTATGTTTCTTGGTTTTATGCTCGCCTGCGTGGCGATCAAGCTGCGTTTTGTGGGCCAATCGCTCTCTGTATCGTGGATGGTCCCGCTCATCGTATTGGCACTACCGGTGTTTGACACGACACTTGTGTTTGTTTCGCGCCTGCGTCGTGGGAAGAATCCGTTGACGACGCCTGGCAAAGACCACACGTCGCATCGTATCTCTTATCATGGCTTTAGCCAGCGCGAAGCTGTGCTGATTCTCTACATTGTGTGTACGGTGCTGGGCATAACGGCACTTCTGGTGGCAATGGCTGACGAAGCCACTGCGTTTATCATCGGCGCAGCCGTTTTAGTGCTGGCCGCCTATATGCTTTGGTTTATGGAATTTGGACCATGGAAGCTAAGCAGAACGTTGGACGAACCGATTACCGCGTCGCAATCATCGGCCTAGGCTATGTGGGGTTGCCCCTGGCCGTTGCCATGGCGAAAGCGGGCAGACACGTTGTTGGTGTTGATATCGATGCGCGCAAGGTGGCGCAACTGAATGGATGCAGTAGTTACATCCCTGATGTTCCTACGAGTGATGTCGTTGCGGTGGTGGAAGCTGGCAATTTCGTGGCAACGTCGGATTATGAGCTATTGCGTGATCGTGATGTCATCTTCATTTGCGTGCCGACACCCTATGATGCGATGCGTGCTCCTGATTTGTGTTACATCGTCAGCGCGGCGGAAGGCATTCAACCACGGCTTAGCGCGGGGCAACTGGTCATCCTGCAAAGCACCACGTTCCCAGGGACGACCGAGGAGATCGTGCAGCCCATCCTTGAACGTAGTGGCCTGAAGGCTGGTATCGATTTCGACCTGGCGTTTTCACCCGAGCGTATAGACCCAGGACGGCGCGATTTCACCGTCACGAACACACCCAAAGTCGTGGGGGGCATCACCCAGCGCGCCACAGAGCGTGCGGCTGAAATGCTTGGGGCACTCGGCTCCCCGGTCCACCTGGTGTCGTCGCCCAAAGCGGCGGAGATGACCAAGCTGCTCGAAAACATATTCCGTTCAGTGAACATCGCCCTGGTGAATGAACTGGCTCGGTTGAGCGAACGGATGGGGATCGATATCTGGGAAGTGATCAACGCCGCCAAGACGAAACCATTTGGTTATATGCCCTTTATGCCGGGTGCGGGTGTGGGTGGCCACTGCATTGGCGTGGATCCATACTATCTGTCGTGGAAGGCGCGCGAGTATGACTTTTACACGCGCTTCATCGAACTGGCGGCTGAAGTGAACCAATCGATGCCGTTCCACGTGGTTGATCTGACCGAGCGGGCTCTGAGCGAGAATAACTGCGCACTCAGGGGCGCTAGGGTGCTGGTGCTGGGAGTCGCGTTCAAGCGTGACGTGGACGATCCGCGCAACTCCCCGGCCGAACGTGTCATCGAGCTGTTGCTAAATCGTGGTGCTACTGTGACATATCACGACCCATATGTGTCACGGTTCCATCTGGGCGGCGATGTGTTTCATCGTGAGAAGCTGGACATGATATCGCAACCCTTGACCGAGGCGAGTGTCAAATCGGCTGACTGCGTGATCATCGTAACCGGCCATCGCGCGATTGACTACACCTTCATCGTCCGCAATGCTCGCGCAGTCGTGGATAGCTGCAACGCGACCGATGGCATCGCGGGGGATACGTCGCGCGTCATTCGATTGGGCAATGGGGTCAAGAACTAAAGGTTGTGGGAGTGGGTGGTATAGGATTTGAACCTATGACCTCTTGTGTGTAAAACAAGCGCTCTAACCAACTGAGCTAACCACCCGTTATCGATTTTGGATTTTGGATTTTCGATTTGGGATTTTAGATTGCTCATTTTAGATTGCGGATTTGGGATTGTCAACTGTCACGGGACGATTTGGGTGCCTCTTGCGAACCTTCGCAAGGGGCCAGGATGATGGCACTGCCAGCGTCTGATGGCCGTTCAAGAGCCACACCGATGAGCGATTGCATTGGCCTCATTACGCTGGACCACGTCACCAAGGCGTATGAAGAGGGTGGCATCACTCGCACCATTCTGAGAGATGTGTCAATCGAGTTTGGTTGTGGCGAGTTCGTGGTGCTATTGGGCAAGAGCGGTTCTGGGAAGAGCACGTTGCTGAATCTGATTGGCGGCATCGACGCGCCTACGTCCGGCGACGTGCGGATCGATGGCTGCTCCATCACTCGCATGAGCGACAAGGAGCGCACGCTCTATCGGCGCAACCACATCGGCTTTATATTCCAGGCGTTCAACCTCATTCCCACGCTGTCGGTCATGGAAAATGTGCTCCTGCCGGTCGAGTTATCGTCCAACGAGCGCGTGCAGCGTGATGGCAAGGCCCGTGCACGGGATCTGCTCGAAAAAGTGGGCCTTAGAACGCGGCTAGATACGTTCCCCGACCGTCTTAGCGGTGGCGAGCAGCAACGGGTGGCAATTGCCCGTGCACTGGCGAATGACCCTTTGGTGGTCCTGGCGGATGAGCCAACGGGTAACCTGGACGCTGAGACGGGTAGGGTCGTCTTGAATCTGCTGGACACACTGACACGCCAAGCCGGCAGGAACCTGGTCATGGTCACGCACAGCGAAGAGGTGATTGGCATCGCCGACCGCGTGCTGCGACTGAAGGACGGGCAACTCGTGTAAGCCCGCCGGCGCTGGCAGTGCCAGCGCTGTTTGGTGCCGCACTTACGAAAAACTGATCGGCGCTTCGATCCGTGCAGCGCTGCCTTTTGCAGAGTGTTTCAGTTGGAATGTGCCCCGCAGGTCATCCTTCACCAGCGTTTCCACGATGGTTAAGCCGAGGCTGGGTGATTGCATGGCTGAATGCATCTCCCCTGCCAGGTTGCCGCGCCCGTTGTCACGCACTTCGACAACGATGTTGCCATCACAATCGCACAGGTTGACAACGATCCTCCCTTCCGTGCGATCCACAAAGGCATGCTCCATCGCGTTCTGCACCAGTTCGTTCACACACAGGGCCATGGCAGTTGCCGATCGTGACGAAAGGCGGATACTATCACCGGTGACTGTGACTTCCAACTGTTGATCCGGCCGCGTCATGTTGGCGTGCACCAGGTTCACCACCCGTGTGATCACATCCTTAACGTCCACCAGTCGAAAGCCTTCCTGTGCCAGCGCATCGTGCACTGCGGCGATGCTCATAATACGGTTGATGCTCTCGTGCAATACCTCTTTGGCGCTGATTTTGCGCTCATCACTCATCTGCAATTGCAGCAACATGACGATATTCTGCAGGTTGTTCTTGACACGATGGTTCATTTCACGCACGATGGCTGCGTTGCCGACCAGGTGTGCATTTTCTATGGCCAGCGCAATCTGGTTGGCTAACGTCGTGCATAGCTCAACCTGTGCTGCACTAAAGTCCACCGGTTTGGCGCTCCACACGTTCATCAGGCCGATGGTCCGCTGGTGTACGGTGAGCGGCACGCACAGCAACGCGGTCAGCTCTGACTTTTCGGCCCAGTGTGCGTGGGTGGACTGCATCTCGTTGCGCGCGTCTGACACGATAATCGGCTCGGTCAGCGTGTCGATATTGAGCAACGGCAGATTGTTGAGCGGCCAGCCAGGTTCGGCGGTAACGTCTGGTTGCTGGTCGAATACGGCGCGGGGTACGAAGGCATTGTCATCCTCGTCGAGCAACAGCAATGCGCAGCGACGCGAGTTCACGGCCCGTGCAGCCATCTCAGCGACCACACGCAGGGTTTCGTCCAGGTATGATGGCGCGATCACAGCACGGCTGACCTCGGCGACTGCCGATAGCTCGCGCATTTTATGCTCCGTCTCCTCGTAGAGGATGGCGCGTTCCAGCGCCCCGGCGACCACGTCGCTGATGAGCGAGGCGAACTCAAGTTCCCCCTCAGTCCAGTTGTGCAGGCGGTGTGTTTGCACGTTCATCGCGCCGATGACGCGATCCTGACTGACGAGAGGAACGGCCATCAGAGACTTGAAGGGGCGTTCGCGAGTGTTCGGAATCATGGAAAAGCGCGGGTCATTCCACGCATCGCGGACAGCCACCGTCTCGCGATGTTGCGCGGCCCAGCCGGTTAGCCCCTGGCCCATCTTAAGCTGGGCATGGTCGACCGATTGTGGGTATAGCCCTGTCGTCGCTTTCAGGATCAAGTTCTGAGTGGCCACGTCAAGCAGGTAGATCGAGGTGGAGTCAGCGCCCATGGCTTTGGTCGTGGTGTGCACGATCGTCTCGAGAATAGAGCGCAAATCTGATGTCGCGTTATTGGCGCGGAAGATTTCGCTGATCGCGTCCAGTTCGTGCGTGCGCCGGCGCAGCAGGCCACGCAATTTAGCGGCGGCATCGCCGATTTTGGTCTCTTTATGTGGTTTGCGGGTGGTCATGTTTGTTCCTGACGGATCATGCCCTCATACGTGTCACTCGATACGAAACTGCCCCATTGTACGCGCTCGGATGTATCATCGCAGGCGGAGGAAATCATGCAGGCACTCGTAGGCGTCATCATGGGATCGAAGTCAGATTGGGAAACGATGGCACACACCACACGGACATTGGATGAACTGGGTGTGCCATTCGAAGTGCGCGTTGTCTCGGCGCACCGCACGCCGGACTTGCTGTTCGAGTATGCCGCCTCGGCGCAGGAGCGCGGTCTGGAAGTGATCATTGCGGGGGCGGGTGGGGCGGCTCATTTGCCTGGAATGGCAGCGGCCAAGACGAGCTTACCGGTGCTGGGTGTGCCGATACAGTCGAAAGCGTTGAATGGATTGGACTCCCTTCTCTCAATTGTGCAAATGCCCGCTGGTGTGCCCGTCGCGACGCTGGCCATTGGCCGGGCAGGTGCTGTGAATGCAGCCCTGCTGGCGACAGCCATCCTGGCAAACAAATATCCCTCATTTCGCGACGCACTCGACCGGTACCGCAGTGCTCAGACGCAGACAGTCCTGGATCATCCCGATCCACGTGCTGTGTAGCAACTTGCTTGGGAGATCACAAACAGGGGAACTATGTTCGTTGAGACTGGCGCTCACAGAGTGGGTATTCTGGGTGCGGGACAATTGGGCCGTATGTTGGCGCTGGCGGGATACCCGCTAGGGCTGAAATTCCGCATGCTGGACACTTCGCCGGATGCACCGGGGGGGCATCTATCAGAGCTGATGACCGGTGCGTATGATGACACTGCGTTGTTAAAACGCCTGGTAGACGGCGTCGATGTCGTGACGTACGAGTTCGAAAACGTGCCGGTCAACGCGGCGCAGGTCCTGGCGCAGCTTGTTCCAGTCTACCCTCCGCCGCAGGCATTACATGTTTCGCAGGACCGGCTTAGCGAGAAGTCCCTTTTTCGCCAACTGGGTATTCCCACACCGTCGTTTGCGCCTGTGAACACGCTGGAGCAACTCGACTGTGCGTTGCGAGACATCGGCGTGCCTGCCGTGCTAAAGACACGCCGGTTGGGCTATGATGGCAAAGGGCAGTATATGCTCCGAACGCCTGGAGATGCTTCCCGTGCCTGGGAAATGCTATCTGGCAAACCCGCCATCCTCGAGCAGTACGTCGCATTTGAGCGGGAGGTATCTGTGCTGGCGGTACGTGGCCGCCAGGGGCAAACAGCATTCTACCCGCTGGTCCAGAACAGTCACCATGAAGGGATTCTTAGATATTCCATCCCGCTAACACCAGACCCGCCGTGTGCCGGCCTGGCACAGGATTACGCCTCACGAATTCTCAGTGCGCTGGAGTACGTGGGTGTGCTGGCGATAGAGTTCTTCCAGCAAGGCGAGCGCCTGCTGGCCAATGAGATGGCTCCTCGTGTGCACAATTCCGGTCACTGGACGATCGAAGGGGCGGAGACCAGCCAGTTCGAGAATCACCTGCGCGCGATTCTTGGCCTGCCGCTGGGTTCGGTTGCGCCTGTGGGTTACAGCGCCATGGTCAATCTGATCGGAAGTACACCGGATTGCGCGGATGTGCTGGCCGTTCCGGGAGCGCACTTGCACCTGTATGGCAAAACGGCACGGCAGGGCCGTAAGCTGGGTCATATTACCGTTCGGTCAGATACCCCTGGCGCGCGCGACGAAGCGCTTGCGCGTGTGAAGAAGATGGTTGCCTCACACTGACGCTGCGTCTACCATTTGCGCTGGCGATCTAATTCCTCGCGCAAGCGACAGTACGAATCGTAACGGGCGGCGCTGATATCACCGCGTCCCACAGCGGCTTGCACGGCGCAGCCTGGCTCATGCGTATGCGTGCAGTCCGAAAATTCGCACTCACTCACCAATGGGGCCATCTCGCGGTAATAGGCGTCGAGTTCCTCCGCCTCGACGTCCCACATGGCATATGCACGTAAACCCGGCGTGTCGGCAATCCAACTCGTCTCGTCCAGCGGCACTAACTCCGGAACGACCGTGGTGTGTCTCCCCTTTTTCAAGACGTCGCTGATGACGCCGACTTCCTTGTCCAACCCAGGTTTGAGCGCATTCAGCAGACTGCTCTTGCCGACGCCGCTTTTGCCGGTGAGTACACTCAGTTTGCCATGTAGTTGGGCCCGTATCTCATCGATGCCCATGCCATCCTTTGCGCTGGTGTAAACCACGCGGTAGTGAATCCGTTCATAGCCGGCGAACATCGCGCGCGCATGTTCAAGACCGACCAGGTCGACTTTGTTGACGCAGATGAGGACGGGTAATTTCTGTGCTTCTGCGCCAACCAGATAGCGATCCAGCATCCGGGGTTTGAATTCTGGCTCAGCACAGGCGAAGACAAACACCACCAGGTCCAGGTTGGCGACAATCACCTGGCGTATCTCGCGGTCATTCGTTCCGGCGATAGGGTCTTTACGCGCGAGCACGCGCACGCGAGGCAGCACGCCTGTGATACGGCCGTTTACAAAGCCTTCACTTTTTACTGGCTCAAAAGTCACTTTATCGCCGACTGCAAGCGCGTCCTCCGTGTGCTTACCCTTCGTCAGTTTACCGGCTGCGCTGCAGGTAAATGTACCCCCGTTCCCGTCGGCATGCACTGTGAAAAAACCGCTGTGTGCTTTGACGACCAATCCTGTCACGAACCTTCCGTTCGAGCTCGTTTGTGTCATGCTCAATCCGTCAGCCTGGAGTCGCGCGGTGTGGTGGAGATGGGCAAGCCAAAATAAGCTTCAATGATCTGGCGCACGAGCGGCGCAGCATATATCGATCCCTCGCCGGCATTTTCGAGCAGGACGGTGACAACCACCTGAGGGTCGTGTGCAGGTGCGTATGCGGTAAACCACGCGAATGGCCTGGCATCCTCGCCGGGCGCCTGTGCGGTACCACTCTTCCCGGCGACGATGAAGCGTGTGGATGCGCTACGTTGCTTGCTGGTTAATGTCTTGCCATTCACGATGGCTCCATTGAAGATGTAGTAGTCGAAACCACTGAAGCGGAAGGTGGTTGTCCCGATTCTTGTGTTGGTTGTTACACCGATCATTCCATTCTGGATGGCCTCTAGCCCTGTGTTCGATACCGGTAGTTTTCGCACAGCAGAAGCTGTCATCACCTGGCGGGGCGTACGACCGCGTCCTTCAATGCTTGCCACGATGTGGGGTTGCAGCAGCGTACCCCTGTTGGCTACTGCAGCCGTCATTTGCGCTACTTGCAAGGGCGTGGCGAGCATAAAACCTTGACCAATTGACAAGTTCACTGTGTCGCCCGCCGTCCACGTTTCGCCAAGGTTTGTCTTCTTCCAGGCTGGGTCCGGCATCACGCCTGCTGCTTCGGATGTCAACTCCACACCCGAGGGTGTGCCAAAACCGAACGCGAGCCCATAACGGCTGAGCAAGTCTGATCCTTTATCATCCAATCGCTTGCCGACACTGTAGAACACCACATCGCAGGATGCAGACAAGCCATCTTGCAGTGTGATGCGCCCATGCCCGCTTTTTATCCAGCACGTCTTGCGATACTCCTTGCCCAGGCCATCCCAGAACCCAGGATCGTTGAAAATCTCTCCGGGCTTGGTGACGCCTTCTGTCATCCCGGCCATCATGGTGACCAGCTTGAATGTCGAGCCAGGAGGATAGATGCCCTGTGTAGCGCGGTTGAGCAGCGGTCGCGCGGAATCGCGGATGAGCCGTGCGCGTTCCTCGCTCTTGGTGACGTCGGCGAGTGTAGCGCTGTTGAAGGTGGGATAACTGGCCATCGCCAGAATGGCGCCATCGCGCGGATCCATGACGACCACAGCGCCATTGCGGTTGCCCAGCAGTTTTTGGGCATTTAGTTGCACTGTTGGGCTGATCGTTAACGTCAAATCGCGCCCGGGCGTATAAGGCTTCTGCGCAACGATGGTCGCTATGCCGCCTGATGGTTGGGCAACCAGTAGCATGGCTCCAGGCTCCCCCGCGAGCACATCATCCATGTAACCCTCGACGCCACTGATTCCGACGCGCTCATCGCCTGTATATCCGCGCGCGCGGTAGGCGTCCTGGGCTTCAGTCGGGATTGGCCCGAGGTAGCCAACCACGTGGGGGGCAATATTGCCTTGCGGGTACACACGCGTGTAGCTCGGGCGCGCGCTGACCGCCGCAAAGGGCGCAATGAGGCTGCTCTTGCGTGCGAGCGTGTCTTCGTCAAGGTCTGCAATCGCTGCAAACCAATCGCCCGGCACATCCTTGTAGCGCGCCTGGATTTCGGCTGGTGTCAGCCCGGTCAACTGGCTGAGCGCCTGGAGCATGGCCTGTTCTTCGGCCGCGTCCTTGATGGAATCGCGCCGGACACCCACCGTCATCGACTCGTTCTCTACGGCGAGTGCGCTGCCGTCGGCGGCGTAGATATTTCCGCGTTGCGGCATTTCTCGTTGCAATGCTATTACACCACTCCCCAGTTGAGGAAGAATGAGATCGCCTGTCCAATCCACGCGCCACGAATCCCCCTGTGTGTTGAGGACGAGCGTACTCGTGGTGTTGAATGTGCCGAGGAGTGTCGTCTGCCATGTGCTGACCAGGGACGCTACTGCCCGTCCCCCTTCCTGCAGCATCCCTCCACGTAATGTGTAAAACACCGTGACTGCCGTGGCAGTGCTACGCGCACTGGCGTATGATTGGCGCAGGCTGTCCGCATCCTGCAAGCGATCCCTGGCGGCCTGATCCAGCAGGTTGAATGCGCTCAGATAGTCCTGTTGGTTGAGCGCCTGCACGAATTCGATCGCTGTGCTCGCGGCAGAAGGATAATCGTCCGGTGTCGTGGCTGTTGCAGTAGGCTGCAAGGGTGCGGTTGCGCTGGGGAAGGGGAGATCAGGGAAGGCCAGTCCGCCACTGCACGCGACCAGCAGGGTCATTATGATCCCGCTGATCATTCGACGTGCCAGGTGCCGGCAATCAACAATCATACGTGCTCAGATTGTAAAGCATCCATTTATAATCGTGCGTATGTCCATCAACCAGTTGCGCGAACTGCCCAGTGTCCACAATTTGTTACTCGACGTGCAGGATCTGGTTGAGGTTGAGGGTCATGCAAGGGTGGTCGAGGCCGTGCGCCAGACCCTGGATATGGCACGCGAGGCTGTGCGCTCGGGTGGGTCCGTCCCAGACAGACAGGATCTTATTCAGGCCGTGCGGCGACAGCTTTACGTGCCTACGGTGACCGAACGTTCAGCGCTCATCAATGCAACGGGTGTCATTATCCACACGAATCTGGGTCGTGCTGTGTTGAGCCGGGCCGCTCAACAAGCGATGCTGGCCGTTGCGTCGGATTACAGTCCGCTCGAATTCGATACGGATAGTGGTGAGCGAGGGAGACGGGGGCGTGAAGTCGAGCAACTCCTGTGTAAGGTGACGGGTGCTGAGTCCGCCCTGGTGGTCAACAACTGTGCCGCCGCAACTGTGCTGATGCTGAGCGCAGTTGCACATGGTAAGGCTGTCGTCATTTCGCGCGGGCAGTTGGTGGAGATTGGCGGTGGGTTCCGCATCCCGGAAATCCTGCTACAGAGTGGTGCAACGCTGGTCGAAATCGGCACGACGAATCGGACGCGCCGTGGTGATTACGAACAAGCGTTACAGCAGATCGATAACATCGGTGCTATTCTGCGCGTTCATTCTTCGAATTTTAGAATCGTGGGCTTCACGGAGAGTGTGCAAATTGACGAGCTGGTCGAGGTGGCATCGCGCGCTGGGAGCGAACGCGCAAACCCGGAGACAGAATATGCGGTGCCTGTGTCGATGTCCAGAAGTGCCGGGCCGTTCATACGCATTCCAGTCCTCGATGATGTCGGCAGTGGGGCATTGCTTGATACGGCATCTTTCGGTCTCATTCATGAGCCTATGCCACAGGAGAGTGTGCGCGCAGGCGCAGATATCGTCACGTTCAGTGGCGACAAGCTTATGGGTGGACCGCAAGCCGGTTTGATCGTGGGTCGCGGGGACATGGTTGAACGCTGCCGCAGGCATCCGCTCGCGCGCGCCTTCCGGGCGGATAAATATACACTCGCTGCGCTGGGAGCGACGGCGTTGCACTATTTACGGGGGGAAGCGATTCGTGAAATCCCGGTGTGGCGCATGATTGCACTGGGCCAGGATGATGTCCGGCGCCGCGCACAGCGTTGTGTGGAGCGATTGGATCCATGGTTGCAGGCACGCTCCTTGCGTGCCACCATTGTCGCCGGCGAATCCACCGTTGGAGGCGGCAGCCTGCCGGGTGAAACGCTGCCGACTGCCTTGATCGCGCTGCAAGGAGGACAGCCGGCTGAGCTGGCAAAACAGTTGCGCATGGCGACCACGCCAGTCATCACCCGCATTCGCGACGACCAGGTGCTACTCGACCTGCGCACCGTCTTCGATGACGATGCGCTCATCGCTGCCGTGAGCGCGTGTTAGCGCGTGTTCGTGAAGGCATTCATTCTGCGTTGATTGTGGTAATATCGGCAGCAAAGGCAGTGATCGAGACGCTCGCCCGGCGTTGCATACAGAGAGCCAGTGGCCGGTGCAAACTGGCAGCCTCCGGGATCGTGCTTCCACTCGTGAGCCGCGCGCGATGAGCGCGACGGATGTTCCCGTTATCGAACGCTAAGGCAAACTTGCCTGCTTAATCTCGCCGATGGATATGATACAAATGGTCCCAACCGGTGTGGGTTAGCTGGAGTGTTTGCGAAGTCAGGTGGCACCACGAGCGCCCTTCGTCCTGAACAAGACGGAGGGCGCTTTTTATTTGGTTTGCCTTCTCGATGAAGGCAGCGGTACGAACTCAGTTGCCGTAAAGGAGAAATCATGCTTGACATCAATATGGTTCGCAATCAACCCGAAGTTGTGCGCCAGGCGCTCGTGAATCGTAGTGAGCCGACAGACTCTTTGGATGCCATACTCGCATTCGATGTGCAGCGGCGTGATATTCTGAAGCAGTCAGAGCAACTGCGCGCTCTGCGCAACTCGGTGAGCAAGGAAATCAGCAAGATGAAGGACGCGACAGCGCGAGAAGCCAAAATAGCGGAGATGCGCGCCGTAGGCGATCAGATTGCAGCGCTGGAAGTGGATCTGAAGAAGGTCGAGACACAGCTTGAAGAGCTGACCACGGCTATTCCAAACGTTCCCGATCTGCGCACGCCGGTGGGGTTGAGCGAAGATGACAACGTCGTCCTGCGGACGGAAGGTGCGCCGCGCCAGTTTGACTTCGCTCCCAAGCCGCACTGGGAACTGGGTGTGGCGCTGGGTATCCTCGATTTCGAGCGTGGTGTCAAACTGAGTGGGACGCGTTTCTATGTGCTCAATGGCGCAGGGGCGCGCCTGCAACGTGCCCTGATCACGTGGATGCTCGATTTGCACACGCAGCAAGGCTACCGCGAGGAATATCTGCCGTTTATGGTCAAGCAACAAACCCTCTTCGCAGCCGGGCAGTTGCCCAAGTTCAAAGACAACCTGTATCATGATGTCGAAGAGGATTTCTGGATGGTACCGACGGCTGAGGTCCCGTTGACCAACTTGCATGGTGGTGAGATTCTGAGCGCCGACCAACTGCCATTGCACTATTGCGCCTACACCCCCTGCTTCAGGCGTGAGAAGATGAAGGCCGGCAGCGACGTGCGCGGCATCAAGCGCGGTCATCAATTCGACAAGGTCGAAATGTATATGTTCTGTACACCCGAGTCGTCGGACGCGGAACTGGAAAAGATGCTCGCGGATGCGGAGGCTGTTTGCAAGGGATTAGGGTTGACCTATCGCGTCAAGCAACTGTGCACCAGCGACATCGGTTTCAGCGCTCGTATGACATACGACCTGGAAGTGTGGGCTCCTGGCTGTGGTGAGTGGCTGGAAGTCAGTTCGGTGAGCAACTGTGGTGATTTCCAGGCTCGCCGTGCGAATATCAAATACCGCCGCGAGACCGGCGCGAAGGTCGAACTGGTGCACACACTGAATGGCAGTGGCCTGGCATTGCCACGCACGATGATCGCCGTCATGGAGAATTATCAGCAAGTTGATGGCAGCATCGTCGTGCCGGATGTGTTACGTGCGTTCGTCGGAATGGATGTGATTCGTTGATCATGGCTTGTTCGGTTGGCCGGTGTTCGTTGAGAAGTCAAGAAATTGGTCCGTCTTATGCTTGAACCGATTGTTTTAATAGGTGGCTTCGGGTCACACTGGAAAAACTACCGTCATTTTGGACGTGTGTTGGCGCAGGTGTCTGGCCGGCGCGTTTTCGTGGTCAGTATCACAAATGTCACCTGGATGGTGGCTAGCCTGACAGACTACATTTTGCTCATCAACCGCACGCATAAGGCGGTGCTGCACGCACTGGCCGAGACCGGGGCGGATAAGGTTATCCTAGTTGGGCATAGTGCCGGCGGTGTTGTGGCGCGCGCGTACCTGGCTGATCGGTTACAACAGCCGTATCACGACGCATATCACGGTTATCGGCGTGTGTCGCGCTTGATTGCACTGGGCAGCCCCTTGGGCGCTATCGACAATGCCAGGCACGTGGGATTGCGACACGCATCGTGGCTGGACCGCGAATTCCCGGGCGCATACTATGCGCCCGGGGTGCGTTATCTGACCGTGTATGGGCGACTGATCGAAGGCAAGCGCACTGGTTCGTTACGCGAGTGGCAGGCGTATCGCAACTACGAGTACATGACTAAGGAAGGTGCGCAGTGGGGCGATGGCGTCGTGCCGAACTCGCTCAGTCGCATCGACGGCGTTCCCAGCCTGGAACTGGACGGGGTGGGGCACTCGCCATGGTGGGGGTCCCGCTGGTATGGCAGTGATGAGCAAACCGTGCGAATGTGGTGGGAATACTTCCAGTTAGGGGATGCTCCTGCGCTGGACGTAGGGCGTGTGATGGCTTAAACGGTCATGCTTATATGCCAAACCAGTAACCGGCTGCGATCAGAATGACTGTCAGTATTCCATAAAAGACTTCGTGTACGCCGACCGTTTGAGCGCGCATCGGTTTACGCCGATGTGACAGACCCCATAATGCGCGCGCCAGCAGAATCGCCAGGGCGACGGCAGCCAGCCAGGGAACGCGCTCAAGGTGGGCCAGCGTCGCTACGGTCATGAATGCCCCCACATGGATGAACCACACCGGCCAGGCACGGATGGATTTGCCATACTCCAGTCGCAAGCGAGCACGCACGTAGAAGATCGCCGTGATGGCGCGTGACGCCAGGAGCAACCAGAGGGTAAGAGCGGGTTGCAGTGAACCCCCCGCCATCAGCAGCATGGTTGGGGCAACGGCCCCCAGCGCGAGCGCCCCACTGACCTCTGCCACGGCTGCACGGCTGCGCTTGGTTGCATCGTAGTAGAACTGCACCAGGGCGAATGGCAATGCCAGCGCGAGTGATTGCCAAAAGTCAGCTCTGGCAGTGATCGCCGCTAACATAAACGCGAGTGCAGCACACGAAGCGTACCCGGCAGCGAACCGTTCAGCCAACACGGTACGCGTGAAAAACCTTCTCTTGCGCCGATCATCGATGGCGATCTTTAACGGATGTCGTGTCAGGAAGGCGCCTAGCGCGGCGAATGCCAGCATCATCCCGGAGAACGATGGTCCGACACTCAATCCGAGCAGGATTGGTTCGAGCAGGAACATCCATCCACCGTGCTCAGATGGGATGGCAACACTTTTGAGCGCCGCACGGGATGGCGAAAGGTCCTTGGTCATCGTCGAGATTTTCCCTTGAGGTTGCCCCCAAGGGTCACCTAACACTCGGTCGCTACGATTTCAAGAGAAGCAAAAGCATGACGACAGGGGTTTTCGCGTACACGGCGTGCTCCAGTTGGGGGGCCATGCGTGCCCACGTGCCTTCCCGTGCCTCCATCACGTCGCCGCCCAGTGTCAGCCGCGCCTCTCCCTTTACGATATGAATCAATGCTGCGGTGGCTGCGGTATGGCTGGACAGCTCCTGTCCAGTATCGAAACCGAACAACACCACCTTAACCTGGTCATCGCCATAGAGTGTGCGGCTGAGAATGCCGTTCTTCGGTATTTCGACTTCCTGACTCAAGTTATCTATAAAAAGGTAGCTGGGGTTCATCTGATTGCCTTTGAGAAATGGAATTTAGGAGTTCGTCACGGCGAGGACACCCAGCGCGCCTTTGCTGGCATCCGCGAATGAATGCGAGACGAACGGATACTGCCCTGCCTCGGGAATCGAAAACTCGACCATCATGCCGCCGCCAGGGTAGACGTTCACTGTCTGCATGCCGACCATCTTGTTGGCCGGGTTGCCATCTTGATAGGCAGCCTCAAAGATGGTGCCAATCACGTGAAACGCAGAATAGTGGGTCGGTCCTGCGTTCATCACCCACATGCGTATGCGTTCACCAACCTTGGCAATGAGAGGGGTCGCTTTGTACTGCTCTGCATAGCCGTTAAAGACGACATAATCGGGAATACCCGTCAACGCCTTGGTGATATCCGTCTGTACCAGGCCGTCTGCTGGAGGGGTGAGATAGAACTCACTTTGCACCAGCACGTATTCCCGGTCAACCGGCTGCAGGCCTGTTTTGGGTTTTACGATCGTCGCGCCGTACATGCCCATGGCCATATGATGCAGGACGTATGGGGTGCCGCAGTGATACATGAAACACCCTGGGTAGTGAGCTTTCCAGGTGAACTGGTGGGTGGCTTGCGGCGCGAACGAAATGTAGTTCTTATCGGGTGGTGTTAGTGCGGCGTGAAAGTCGATCGAGTGCGGGGCTGAGCCTTTGTTTGTAATTGAAAACTGGACTTCATCACCCTCGGTAAGAGCGAGAATCGGGCCTGGCACGCTGCCGCCGAACGTCCACGCCTGGAAGGCAACATCTTTCGTGATGTATAGGACATCATCGCTTGACTCCCAGCTCACCTTTTTGATCGGGTTTTTATCGATGGCTGGCAGGGTGGCATCATAGGTCTTAAAAGGCTTTGCCTTGGTGTCAGACGTGGTGGTATCAGGGGTATGTGTTGCAGCGGCTGCGTGATCGCTTATGGTGTCCGCTCCCTCTGACTGCGAGCTCACGGCGGGACTGCCGCATCCGCTTACCACGGCAGCACCTGCAGCAACACCCGCTAACTTCAAAAATGATCGCCGATTGACTGGATTAGCCCCTTGTGTGTTCATCTTGTTTCACTCCTATAGCGCCATCGTTGGTACTACTTTAAGTGAAAGGTGCGTTTGTGTCTTTGATGCACATCAAGGTAACACGGATCCCTTGCTAGCCGGCAGGGTGGCGCCAGGTTGTTGGAAGTTGAGCATTACTGTGTGGAAAAAGTGACCACTCCGCAAGCGGGGGGGACCTGCGGAGTGGTCGTTTTGGGGTAATCGTGACGATTGGGGGGGATCGTCCGATCAAGTTAACGTGAAAGGACAAGACATGCTGCCCGCCCTCTCACGGTACTTGCAAACAAAAATAGCTGCTCAGTTTTCTGCATTGCGTAGCTATTGTACACCAAATTGCCAAGCGCAAGTTTGGGCCAGCGCAAACAAGGATATACCAGATATTTCCCAGGCTCCTGATGTTTTATCGCAGAACGTCTATTACTTGGGAGTGGCGTTTATGGCTTCCACCTGGGCCTGACGAGCGTAGTCGATGGCATCGGCAAGAATGCGTGCTGCCTCCTGCGGGCTATGGAACCCGGTGCTGTTTTCGGACGAGACGAAATCCCAACGCATTGACGCGCGACGGTGCAGCGTGCGCGCCTGTTCGAGGTCGCTATCGCTTGCCCCGGCCGCCTGGGCAGCAGAGATAGCGTCGATGGCGTTGATCAGCGCAGTTTCGGTGCGGCGCAGGAGTGTGGCTGTGCGTTCCTGGATCGTGAGCACGCGCTCCTTCAGCGCTTGTTCATCCTGTTTATGGCATGTCTGGCAGGCATTGTTGAGGTTGGTGAGTGGGCTGCGTAGCCAGTGGTCAGATATCTTCACGACACCCTCGCGCACGTATGGCATGTGGCAATCCGCACAAGTGACACCCGATTTCGCGTGCAGGCCGCTGCTCCACATCTCGAATTCCGGATGCTGCATCTTTAGCATGGGCGCATTCGTCTCTTTGTGTGTCCAATCTTTGAAGCCTATTTCGTCGTAGTAGGCCTCGATTTCGTCGATGTTCAAACCGTTATCCCAGGGAAACGTGAGTACTTTGTTATCGCCTTTGAAGTAGTACTCGACGTGGCACTGCGCGCATACGTAGGTGCGCATCTCCTGGCGTGTGGCTGTGCTGACGTCGATGCCGCGTTCGTTCATTGCGTTGACAAATGCAGGCCGGGTGATGCGCAGTTCCATCGTCTTGGGATCATGGCAGTCGGCGCACGAGGACCCGGTGTGCAGTGTTTCGGACAGGGTGGCATAGGGGGTGTGATTGAAGTTCTCCCAGCCCATCTGCGCAATCAGTTGTGGCGCTTCGGCGGCGTGACAGTTGGCACATGCCCCGGGCTGCTTTACATACCCCTGGCGCTTGGTATTCTTCTGGTCAATCAAAGCATAATAGTGGCCGCGTGCCGCGTTGTAATCGATGCTAAAGGCATAACCAGCCCAGATGCGCACCATGGCAGGCACACGTTCGAGCTTGCTATAAGGCACCGACCCTCCGAAGGGTGTGCTAATGGTGGAGTCCTGAGTTTTCATGAATGCGTCGTACTCGCGGGGGAAGTTCTTCCCCCACACCGCGGGGTCAATCTCATTGGGTCCAATCTCGACCATCTTGAGGGGATACTCATTTGCCTCATCTTTATGGCTCTGAATATTGGTCAAGAGTATCCCGATGCCGGTCATAACGACAGCGCCGGCGATGAAAGCGACGGCCAGCAATGCGGCACCACGGATCGTGAGTTTGCGGCGGGGTTGTGATTCAGGTGCTATCATTCGTCTTCCCTCATTCCTCATTCCCTTCCCTTACACTGTGAATGCTATCAAGTAGTAAGCGGCTGTCTAAGCGTCTGTCTAGGCGTATGTCAATCTCGTGTGTCAGTCTGTGGATTCATGGCTTGCTACTGGGCATGTCCCACGCGTGCATGGCATCGCAGACAATCTGTTGGCTCATTGCTTTCCGCATGGTTCATGAGCGATGTGACATTCTCATGGCAACCAATGCAATTGTGTTGTGCTACGTCCCTGTTCATCGCGGTAATGCGCAGTGGCTCGTGGAAGTTGCCGGTCGTGAATGCCCAACTGTGGTTGAAACCGTTTATCCCTTTGACGGCGTATTTCGCGATGAGGGAGTTGTGCGGCGTATGGCAGTCATTACAGCCTGCCACAGCCTTATGTGAACCCCGGTTCCAATTGTCGTAGACATCGCGCATGATGTGACAGTTGGCGCATGCCTTGGGATCGTCGGAAAAATACGATGTTCCCTGGGCGTACAGGAACGTGTAGGTTCCCATTCCGAGGATGCCGCCGAGCATCGTCACCAGGGCAAACCAGATGGGAAAGGACAGGGCACTGAACCAACGCAATGGCCCCGCTTCATGTGATCTGCGCGGTGGGTCGATGCCGGTCGCTCTCTTATCCATCGTTGAAAACCTCCAGGTTCCTTGTTGGACGCATGATTATGTTGTCGTGCAAGTGCGCGACGACACAATGATTCACCATAAGTGTGCTGTGCGGGTGCAGTGATGTCTTTGCGGAGGCGCAAATAAAGGTAGGACTCGAATTCATCGGTGCCTCCTGGAGGACATCCATCCCGCCTAAGTGAGTTGCCATTTGCGAGTCGCTATTTGCGGTGCGTCAACGACGTTCATTGGCGCAGCCTGACAATGAACTCAGATTGAGGATGCGATGAAATCGATTGTACACACAATACCAAAATCAGAGGCTCGTGTCATTCACATGCCAAAGATACCCGCGCGTGCACCTCTTATTGCGCTGTTAGGTGTCATTCTATTGGCAGCATTGTGGGCCGCACTGGTTCGCATTGGTTGGGAAGTGCCGGCGCTTCCCATCGCTCCAGCCAGCCAGCACGGTGCGCTGATGGTTTCTGGGTTTTTAGGCGCGCTGATCAGCCTGGAGCGAGCGGTAGCGCTCAAACGGCGTTGGACGTATGCGGTACCTGTGCTGGCAGCGCTTGGTGCATTATCTTTACTATTGGGGTTGCCGGCGATGTTGGGGCGTGGATTGATGGTCCTGGCTGCCGCCGGTCTGGTCGGCATTTTTATTCACATATTTCGCCTGCACCCCAGCATTGACACAGCAGTGATGGGCGTAGGATCCGTGCTGTGGCTGATCGGAAATGCGCTCTGGTGGATGAATCTACCCGTCTACCGTGCTGTGCCATGGTGGGTAGGTTTTCTCGTCCTGACGATCGCAGGTGAGCGCCTCGAACTGTCACGTGTGTTGCGGCCGACACGCCAGGTTCAATTCTTGTTTGCTGCAGCGGTGGGTTTATTCATCGCCGGTCTGGTGACATCCCTGGTAGCCTTTGAGTTGGGTGTGCGTGTTTCAGGCGCCGGGTTGCTGACGCTGGCCATATGGTTGCTGCGACACGACATCGCGCGCCGCACCATTCGAAAATCTGGACTGACCCGTTTTATTGCAGCGTGTCTGTTGCCTGGGTATATCTGGATGATTCTTGGCGGGGGGTTGTGGCTAATGCTTGCCCATCTGTTCGTTGGCGGCATGGCTTATGACGCGATGCTGCATACACTGCTACTGGGATTTGTTTTTTCGATGATCTTTGGGCATGCGCCCATTATTCTGCCAGCCGTGCTCAACGTGCCGATTGAATATACCAGCGCGTTCTACAGACACCTGGTATTGCTGCATGGGTCGTTGATCTTGCGTGTGGCCGGCGATCTGGCACAGATCGGGGCTATGCAGAAATGGGGTGGGTTGCTCAATATCGTTGCCGTGCTACTGTTCCTGGCAAACACAGTGTTGGCGGTGCGGCGAGGCAGCAGCGCATAGAGAGCTTCGTGAGTGGCTTCACGATCCACTGCCTCAAATGGGTTACGTTGAACATCCGCCACATGTGTAACAGCTCGCAACGCTTCATTCTCGGTGAGTCCATGCCTGTATACCAGCCACGCGGCCAATACGTGCCCGGTGCGACCACTTCCGGCAGAGCAGTGTACGACGGTTTTCTCGGCCCTTCGATCTGCGCTGGCAAGAAAAGGTAAGATGATATCGTGTAGTGTGAGGGTGTCACATAGATGGAAATCTTCAATGGGTGCCCAACATACGCGATGAGCACCGAATGCCTCCCGGTACATGCCAGGCAGATCGCCGTAATGGCTCATTTGAACGTTGGTCAGCAGGCAACACACGCGGTGGATATCATTGGTGCGCATGAAATCGATCCAATCGACCACTTGAGCAGCAGTGACTTGCTGCGACGGGTACCCGGGGCGTTGCGCGCCGAACACAGTCGTCTCCTCATCCGATGCTGGCCCGAAGTTATACGCGTTCATGTGCTTGTCCAACATCCGTTTGTCTTGTTATTCCCTGCGCGGTAAGATTCTCACACGGTGAGTGATTCTCACACGGTGAGTGATTCCCAGGCAGCGACAACATGACGGATTGGAAAAAAGTGTACGCGGCGAGTCGTGAATACATTCGTGCACAGGCAGCGTCTGGCATGTTTGTGACCGCCGTCTACGCGGTGATTGGCATCTTGGGCCTGGCTATGTTGGTTGGTAGTCGCTCCCAGGAAATGCCTTTGGGTGTGTTGTTTGCCGGGATGGGGGTGCTTGGCGTGGGCTACTTTGGCATGCAGACTTATCGAGAGTATACCGGAGACCCCATCATTGTGGTTGCCAAAGTCCTGAGTAAACAGGATACACTCGCATATAGCCGCACTGGCGCCATACACCGTTATTTTCTGCAAGTCGAAATCACCAAGACTTTTCACGTGACTGCTGATGGTGCAATCGTTAACCTGCCGGCGATGCGCTGGGATGCCATTCCAGTGGACGTCGCAATATATAACGCGGTGGGCGCAGGTGATAGCGTAAACCTCGTTTGCACATCTACCGGTGTTGCGTTTGCAAGGCTTGACGAGCTGGTTTGATTACTCAGCGGACGGATGCAGGTTGAAATTGAAGGGACGATCCCGATCGCAGATGATCTGGCCGCCCTCCTCATCCAGCACAGCTACCTGTAACGAAGTGCGTCTATGCGCATATGGCTGTACATCGGGAACGGTTTCCTGGGCCGGCTCACGACGCTGTGGGTGGGTGAAATAGAAGATGTAAGCATACTCATCCTGGACCAAAACATCGGCATGTTGTCCGAGCCAGCCGTCGTCATTGCGCATCCCCGGTGAGGTCAGGATGGTGTTGTTGTATGACCAGTGTTCGGCATCGACGGACCGATACACTTCAATACCTGCCCATGCATCTGTGATCAGCCAATAACAGTCGTGCCAGTAGAAGACGTTGGGTCCTTCCTGGGCGTGGTCGGTTAATACGGCCCCGGAGACCCGCCAGTGGTACAGGTCGTCACTGTCGGCGGCATAAATATGTGAGCCGTTGGTTTCATCTTTGTACCACATGCGCCAACCGCCTGAGGGTATTGCCTGTACACAGGCATCAATGACACGGTCCGACGACAGGGGCAGGGTCGCGTTGAACTGCCAATCCCACAGGTTCTGGCTGGTGTAGTGGATGATGCGACGTGGGCCTGACCAGTCGTGCGGAACGCCTGGGACGTAACTGATGTACATGTGATACAACCCAGCGTGTCTGATGACCTCGGGGGCCCAGAAGGTATTGCGCCCGCGTTCGAACTCCAATCCCGGGAGAATGCCGCGATAACGCCATGACTGGCCACCGTCGGCGGATGATGCAATGCCAATGTCCGTGCCATGGACCCAGGCCACACCACGGCAGTCGACATTGGCTCTGCGGTTGGTGTAAAGGATCCACCACGTTTCTTCGGCGTGGTTCCAGATGATGGTCGGATCAGCGGCGCCATCGTAGATGGGGTCGCGATATAGAGGGTGTGGTGCGGTTTTCATGTTGATTCATTCGTTCAGCCCGCATCTGAGGATGCGGACTGAACGCTGATGCGGACTGAACGCTGTATGGCAGTTCACTATGCTCGTTTCCAGATGAGCGGTACCTGCTTGGGATCATCGATCGGGTCGCCCATCTGGAGGGATTTGAAATAGTCATCCGGTAGCACGTTCTGCTGGCCGTTGAAGGTGCTGCCATCGGGCATGTAGGCGCAGGTCATGGCGCGGCGGGGGGAAGGGGTCATGTTCGCCCCAGCGCCATGCGCGATCAGCCCATTGTGGAAGACAGCGCTACCCGCGGGACAAGGTGCCGGCACGGCCTTGTTATTCTTCCACTCCGGGTAGACCTTAAACAAGCTGGCGATGTTCTCCCCAATGCCGGCATTGTCAAAGCGTGCGATTTTGTGGGTTCCAGGCATATACCACAGACAGCCGTTTGCGAGTGTGGCGCGGTCGAGCGCCACCCAAATGGAGATGGCGTCACGCGAGAAGAACGACCAATAGGGGTTATCCAGGTGCCAGCCGGTCGGGTTGCCATAGGGTTGTTTGAACAGCGCCTGGTCGTGCCAGATACGGATGCCATCGATGCCAGCCAGCGAGGCAGCCGCTTCGCCCAGTCGTTCGTCGAGCATCAGCTTTGCCATCCCTTCATGGGTGTCGGCCAGCCGGACGCATTGAACGAACACCTGAGAGTAATAGCGATCGGGGTCATCCTGGTTCGTCAACCCATTACGCTCGATCAACCGCTGGCGAACCGCATCCTCGGTCACCGTGCGCCACGTTTCCAACTCCTTGGCGTCCAGGAAGTCTTCGATGACGACGAAACCGTTCTTCTGGTAGAAGTCCTTCTGTTCTTGCGTAACCTTGTATTTCATCCCATCCCTCCGTGTTCTTCCGGCTACATCCAAAAACGTACTCCGAATAGAGCATCTGACAAACACTACGATAAACACTCCAACAAACACTCCGAACACTCCGAACACTCATGTAGAAGTATAACGGCCAATGCCTGGTGTTGACGATATCC
>JAMDDR010000405.1 GCA_023488685.1 Chloroflexota bacterium
CAGCCGTACTCTTCTGACACACCGCTCGACAGCCTGGACACCCGCCGCTAACCTGGGGGGCTAAATACCTTCAACCGAGCAGGCGAGAGGGGGTGCAATATTTGGGACGGCCTTATCTCCTATCCCCCTTACGAATTGACGTTGTAGAAGACACCACCTATACTCATCTTGATCATAGGATACAACGCCGAACAAAATGGGAGACACCTATGCAACCAACGCAAACGGACCCAACAAAGCTTTATACGCAAGCGACGAATGGGGCGAACTGGTTCTTGTGGATTGCTGCGCTATCCCTTCTAAATGCCATCTTTGTGTTGTTCGGCGGACGATGGAGTTTTCCCATTGGTCTAGGCATTACCCAGCTTATTTCTGGCGTTGCTGTGCTCATCTCGAAAGACCTGGTGAACACCGGGCTTATTCTCGTGAGCATCATCGCCATGCTGATGAACACGTTCTTTGCAGGCATCTTCGTGGGCTGCGGATTGCTGGCGCGCAAGTTCTACGTATGGGCTTACGTCATTGGCATGCTGCTCTACACGATGGACGCTTTCCTGACTCTCGGGTTAGAAGATTACGCCGGCACAGCCTTCCACTTATTCGCGTTATGGATGCTTTTTACCGGGGCCAAGGCTGCTGCTAAACTGCGACGTTCGATGACAGGAGCCGCTCAAACTTGATCCTTCGAACGGTAATGTTGCAACGCTTTGCGCTTCGACTCAAAATGAACGCCTATGCCACTACGAGACTACGTAAAACGACTCACTGACCAGAACCGTCTTATCCGCGTTTCCACCCCCATCTCGAAGACGTACGAAATCGCCGGCGTGCTCAAAAAGCTGGAGCCTGCACCCGTACTGTTTGAGCGTGTGAAAGAATCGCCGTTCCGGGTCATTGGCAACCTGTTCTGTAACAAGGCAGCATTCGCCGATTACTTCGGCATCCGGGTCAACGAGATCATCCCGACCCTTGCACGCGCGATCGACCAGCGGTCGCCCTGCCAGGTGGTCGATTGCGCACCGTGCCAGGAGGTCGTGTGTGCAGAGCCCAACCTCGACCATCTGCCCATCCTGCGCCACTGCGAGAACGACGGCGGCAACTACATCAGCGCCGGCGTGGTGATCGCCCGCCACCCCCGCCACGGCCAGAACGTCGACTTCCACCGGCTGATGCAATTCTCCCGATCTGAGATGGCCATGCGTGTGGTGGCACGCCGGCACTTCGACACGTTCCTAAAAGATCAACGCCAGGTGGATGTGGCTGTCTGCGTTGGCAACCCGCCGAATGTGCTGGCCGCTGCCGCAACGTCCGTCGATATCGGCATCGACGAGCTGGAGATCGCAAACGCACTGGAACCGTTGCAGGTTGTGCGGGCCAAAACAGTGGACGTGTACGTACCCGCGGAAGCCGAGTTCGTGCTGGAAGGCACCGTCTACTTCGACCGCCGGCACGCAGAGGGACCCTTCATCGACCTGACGGAAACGCAGGACGTGGTGCGGCAGGAGCCGGTCTTCGAGGTCAAGGCGATCACGCACCGCCGTGACGCCATCTGGCAGGCGCTCCTGCCAGGCGTGCTTGAGCACAAGCTGCTGATGGGTATGCCGCGTGAGCCGACCATCTACAAAAAGGTGAACGAGGTGGCGCATTGCCTGGATGTGAATGTCGCCCCCGGCGGCTGCTCGTGGCTTCACGCCATCGTGCAGATCGACAAACGCCACGAGGACGACGGGCGCAACGCGATCGAAGCAGCTTTTGCCGGGCACCGTTCCTGCAAGCATGTGTTCGTCGTCGACCAGGACATCGACATCTACAATCCACAGGACGTGGAATGGGCTATGGCAACACGCTTCCAGGGTGACACGCATATGGTGGTGAGAGCGAAGGAACCGGGTTCCAGCCTTGACCCCAGCGCCGAGCCAGGCACTTACCTGACGACCAAGATCGGCTTCGACCTGACGAAACCCCTTGTCACCCAAGGGAAGACGTTCGACCGGGCGCCGTTTCCCGTGGTCGATTTGAACCAGTTCCTACCACCGGGGGCATCCAACCATGTATCTGACATCTGAAGAACACGCCATACTCGCCGGCAAACATGGCAAAGCCACCCAAAAGGCCATGGAGATTCTGGTCGCGCTTGGCACGATTTACGGTGCGGAGCGCATGATTCCTGTCACTTCCGTCCAGATCGCAGGCGTCAGCTACGACAACCTGGGCGAAGCCGGGCTGCATTTCCTGACGGAGATGGCTGCCGGTGGCGGGCGAACTCGTGTCCTGACCACCTTAAACCCCGCCGGCATGGATGTGGAGAACTGGAAAGCCCTGGACATTGATCCTGCCTTCGCCGAGCAACAGAAACGCGTGATCGAGGCGTTCGCACACATGGGTGTCGTCACCACCTGCACGTGCACGCCGTATCTGTCTGGCAATACCCCACATTATGGCGAGCACATCGCGTGGGCCGAGAGTAGCGCGGTATGCTACGCCAATGCCGTGATCGGCGCACGCACCAACCGCGAAGGAGGCCCCAGCGCACTGGCAGCCGCACTCACCGGACGCACCCCGGCATATGGCTATCACCTTGAGGAAAACCGTAAACCGGGCATCAGAATCGATGTACAGGCACAGGTCACGGGGAACGATAGGCTCGGCGCACTCGGTAAGGCCATCGGCACAAAACTGGAAGGCGAAGCCGGACGGCGCAAAGGCGAGAAACCTATCGCATACGTAACAGGCGTTGTGCAGGCATCGGTCGAAAGCTTGAAATCATTCTGTGCCAGCATCGCCACGTACGGCGGCGCAGCGATGTTCCACATGCAAGGGATCACACCCGAAGCTGCCCAATGGACGCCCGCCCAATGGGCACCACCCACCGATACACTGATCATCACCCAGGCGGATGTGGACGCGGCGCACAGATCGATGAACGACACGATCTCCGGCGAGGTTGACTTCGTCAGCCTGGGTTGCCCCCACCTGTCAATCCGCGAGATCGCCCGCATTGCAGAATTGCTGGAGGGGAAGCAGGTCACGAAGGAATTCTGGATTACCACGGCACGCCCGACCAAGCAGATGGCCGACATGATGGGCTACACCGCGACCATCGAGGCCAGCGGCGCGAAGTTCGCCACAGACACGTGCTGTGTCGTTGCGCCGGTCAAGGGGCGTTTCAAAGCCTTGGCGACGGACAGCGCCAAGGCATGTTACTACGCTCGCGCCAAGAACAAGTTTAGAACGGTGCTCAAACCGTTCGACGACGTTGTCGCGGAGGCTTTGAAATGAAGTGGCAGGGACGCACCATCTACCGGGGCAAGGTGGCCGGAGAGGCGTTGGTCTCGCACATGGGGATCTCCTTCTTCGGCGGTGTCGATCCCGATACGGGAATTGTGGTCGAGCGCGGACATGAGTTGGAAGGCCAATCGGTCAGTGGCAAAATCCTCGTCTTTCCGACCGGCAAGGGTTCGACAGTAGGTTCGTACACACTTTACCGGCTGAAGCACGCTGGAAAAGCACCCGCGGCGATCGTCAACGCCGAATGCGAAACCATCACGGCGGTCGGCTGCATCATTGCCGAGATCCCGTGTGTGGACCACGTGCCGATTGATCTGATACAAGATCACACGCAGATCATTGTGGACGCCGACGCTGCAACCATCGAGTGCGATTCGGCGTAGACTCACTGAACCTCAACCACCAACATCGCCATATCGTCATATTGCTCGGCAGAGCCTTTATACGCTGCCAGCATGTGAAAAACCGCTGCGCAAAGATCGGCTGGTGGCATCTGGTCGTGTGTCTGTAAGAAACGCTTTAGATTCTCAAGGCCGAATAGCCTGTCCTGCTCGTCTAGCACATCGGTCAGGCCATCCGTGTGCAACACCAGTCGATCGCCGGGTTGAAGGCCCACCCGCTCCTCAGTCAGCCCCAGTAGCTCCGTATCGAGCAGACCAAGCACCGTGCCTTCACCACCCAACGGCTGTACGCCGCCATCCCGCAGCAGCAGCGGCTTGTCATGCCCGGCGCGTGTGTAGGTGAGCGTGTGCGCCCGCGCGTCGATAACGCCATAGAACACCGCGACAAACATCTCCGCCTCGCCCAACGCGAGCAGCAATCGGTTGACGTTGCTGAGCACCACGCGAGGGGAGTGTTCGCGTTGGGCCTCTGCCATGAGCACGCTGCGCGTCAAAGTCATGAACAAGGCTGCCGGCATCCCCTTATCAGACACATCGGCGATCACAACACCGAACTGATGATCCCCCAGCGGGATCACGTCATAAAAATCGCCACCCACCTGCCGTGCGGGCAGGTTACGCGCGGCAAACGTGTAGCCCGCAATCGTCGGGAATGTGCGTGGCAGCAAACGCTGCTGTACCTGCCGCGCCAGTTCCAGCTCGCGCTCCAAGCGCTCCTTCTTCACCAGTTCGGCCTGCGCTGTCTCCAATTGCACGATCTTGGCGCGCAGAGTCTCAACCAGTTCGGCCCGCTGGATGGCGATTGCCGCCTGGTTTGCCAGCATCCGCAACAACGCCACTTCGCCGGGGCCAAATCGCCGTTTAGTGGTTGGATGCACGATCAACAACCCCACCAGCTTATCCTGGGTGACGAGTGGCAGACGCAACCCGGTATATAGCCGCGCACCTTCCAGGTCCGGTTCACGATACGGGACGCCGGGGGGCCACTTGGCGTACGGCGCAGGTTCCGTATTGTCGCGCAGCGCCCCGCGATCCGGGCCAAACACCAATTCAGTGTCCAACTGCTGTCGCAACAGATCGGTGCTCCAGCCACTCACAGCCAGCACCTCCGCGACGATTTCCGAACGCAGGAAGTACAGAATGGCGCGTTCGGCGCCGCACAGATTGCGCGCGTGCCGGCACACACTGTCTGCGAGTTCGGCCAGATCCGTCGAGGTGGTAAGGGCTGAGCCAAGCGTTTCCAGTGAAATCAAGGCTTCAGTGCGCTGCTGCAACACGCGGTTGGACGTCTCCAGTTCAAGCAATTTTCGTTGCAGCGCGCGGTTG
>JAMDDR010000435.1:0-1049 GCA_023488685.1 Chloroflexota bacterium
AGACGCGGAACTTGGCGTGTGCCTGCAGGCCGGCGACCTCGTCGGGGGTGAGGTGGAGGAACTGGCGCAGTTCCTCGACGGTGCTGACGCGATGGCTGAGTTGCCAGCGCCAGTCGTCCCATTGTTCGTCGGGCACGTCTGCCCAGATGGCCGGGCGTGGGGTTGATCCTTCCGGCAGCGCATACGGGGTCGTACTTGTCATATTTTCTAATCCTTCATCTTTGCACTAAAGCACTAACGGTACGCCAATCGTCGTAGCAATTCCTGCCGTAAACAAACCCATGGTTGGCTGGTTGATGCGTATCGATGGGCAAGCATATAGCACAAACGGCAAATAAGACAATGACACCAAACTTAAATTTGCGAGGTCGAACCTTAAAATCCGGGGGGATGATGGGGGCGGGGCGGATAACCATGCGCGTTTTATCCGCCTCTGAGCCTGGCACACGCAAAGCACCAGGCTAATGCCGCCGCGCATAGCCGGCAGGTGGATGTTTCACTCAATCCAACTTGACGTCAGGCGCTACTTCGGCAATGATGCGCTTGAAATCATCGGCGCTGTGTGCGCCCACGTACAGCTTGTCATTGACGAAGAACGATGGGGTCTGGTTCACACCGCGCTTTTCTCCTTCGTCGCGCTCCTGGGCCACCTGCTGGGCGTACTTGTCGGAGTCCAGGCATGTGTTGAACGTACCCGTGTCCAGGCCGATCTTCGCAGCCATATCCTTCAACCGCGCTTTGGTGAAGGCACCCTGGTTTTCACCATTCTGGTTGGCGAAAATGGTGTTGTGCATCTCCCAGAACTTGCCCTGGTCCAGGGCGCACAGCGTCGCCTGGGTGGCGTCGATGGATTCCTGCCCGATGAAGGACATGCTGTGGATTTCGTAGCGCACCTTCCCGGTCTGGGCGAACGCCTCCACGACCCCTGGCTCGTAGTTCCTGGCGTAGACGCCGCAGGAGGGGCACTGATAATCCAGGTATTCCTCGATCTTGATGGGCGCATCCGCCGGCCCCCAGGCGCGCGCATTGGCCTCCGTGGCCGGCGGCCT
>JAMDDR010000435.1:1059-5015 GCA_023488685.1 Chloroflexota bacterium
AACGTTTGTTTGCGTTCCTGTTGGCGACGACGTTCAACTAATTCACGGCGTTTTGACATGGGACCAATTACACTCCTTCATGGATACGAGATCCTTAACACGACATGATTAATGCGACATGAATGGGCGCCAAAAGTGGCAGACCCTCCCGCAGGTTATTGGCGCTGATCGTGGTCTGTAACAACAACCTGCGGGAGGGTTGAACTCATCGCAGGCTCATGGCGCCCGAAAGTTCCAGCCCCTCGGTTTCACGATATCCCAGCCGCAAGGCTAATCGCTGGGAAGGAATGTTTGTCTCTGCCGCCGAGTAGACCGGGGTCCGGTTCTCCTCCAGGATTTGGGCGCTCACGGCAGAAACGACTGACTTGCCCAGCCCGCGGCTGCGCACCAACTCGGCCACTCTGACATACACCTCCGCGTATTTGCTGGACACCCAGGTCGTGCCCGCCTCGGCAGCATAGCCTTCATTGCGCGCGCGGATGGTTGCCCGCAATAATCCGTCGGGGGTGCGGCTGGTCTGCACCAGCACGTTCACCACCGGCTGGAAATCGGCGCGATTCAGCGTGAATATTCTATTGACACTCTCGCCAAAAAGGCTGGCAACCTGTTCGATATCCGGGCGCAACGTCACCGGTGCGCTGAACAGGTACTGCCGGCCCGGCGCGAGCGCGGCGCGCAGGGCTTCCTGCAAGGTGGACGGATCGTCCCCGCGCATGACCGCCAATGGGCGGAACAGATCGATACCCGTCTAGATCGGAAGAGCGGGCATACGGCGACGAAGGCAACGACGGTGCCCTGTGCATTTGTCCGTGTGGTGATCGTCGTGCGTCGTGCATCGTGCTCCAATGCGAAATAAGCCGCCAGTGCATCGACTGGTTGCGACGTTAGAAGTGGAGCGATGAGCTTGCGTGTCGCAGCGTCGGTCGTCATTTGCTTACCCTGAATACCTAGCCTTTGTCTGGTTTGGACGTCTATATGTACCCAATTGTCAACGATCTCCTCCCGCCACCAGCACTCCATGCCATGGATCCTGGCGCTAGGGTTGGCGGTTGCAGCGTTGGAATCCTACTGCCACATTTTCCTTGATCTCATCATTCTCCGGGGCCAGTGCAGTGGCCTGGTTGAATGCCTGAATGGCATTGTCGCAGTCCCCGCTCCACTGGAGCGCGAATCCATAGTAGAGATAGTCGAATGCCGACAAGGTATAGCTGACGATCGAGCTCGTTGTGATGGCGCGGGTGTAATCCGTCACAGCCATCTCGTAGCGCTTTACCTGGAAGTTGAGCAGCCCGCGACGGGTGAAGGCGGTGACGCGCATTGGGTCGAGTTCGATCGCTTTGTCGAGCGCAATGCGCGCCTGGTCATACTCGCCAATGGCGAAGTAGGCGCCTCCCAGGCGGTCGTGCGCTTCCGCGTTTTGCGGGTCCACGTCGATCGCCCGCTTGAAGTATAGGATCCCCTTCGGCACCTGCCCCAATGTCACGTAACATCGCCCGGTTGAGATGAGCACGTGGGGCATGTTGGGGTTGAGTTCGAGGGTCTTCTCGTAGTTGTAGATCGCCTCGCCGTAATCACCCGATTGTTCGTAGGTGTAGGCAAGATTGCGCATGGCGTCTTCGTTCTTTGGATCGAGTTCAAGTGCCTGTTGGGCCGACGCGCGCCCGCTGAGAATGTCGCCGCCGTCCGTTTGCACCTCGGCCAGGTAGGCATACGCCATTGAGCTTTTCGGATCCAACTGGATGGCCGTCTGGCAGTGCTGCAACCCCTCGGCATAGCGTCCCTGCCAATCGACGGCCATGCACAACACGGCGTGAGCAGGGGCGTTATTGGGGTCGAGCTGCAGCGCCTTGAGGGCGCGCTGTTCGGCCTTGGGGGCCTGCCCAAGAAACACCATCAGACGCGCCGCCTGTGCGTACAGGATTGCGTCGTTGGGCCTGCGCCGGATCGCTTGTTCGTAGAAGCCAATCGCGCTGCGGTAATCGCCCTTTTTATAGGCTTCTTCGGCCAGCGCGACGAAGTTTTCGACGCTGCGTGTGACCGTCACGCTGGGAATTGGGGTAGGCTCCTGGGCCGAGAGGCTGAAGCCGTTACCGAGTCGTTGTTGGACGAGCGCGTAGCCGCCAATGAGCACGGCACCTAGAAGAAAGAGAATCAGCCATGCGAATCCGCTCCCGCGCTTGCGGCGTCGTCTACTTCCGATATACACATTCTTAATGGTAGCATAATGCGCAAGCGCTTACTGGCTGAATTCTTGTGAAAGTTCGTGTGGGTTGGTGGGGTGGCCGTTTGGTGCGGCCTGCCAGAACAAAAAGCGGGAGGACATCTCAGGACGTCTCTCCCGCTGGTATTCCCGTTATCGCTGGTTTTTACGACTTTACTTTTCCTCGAGCGTGGTTTCAGGCTTCAGCAACATTTCTCCCAACAACTGCTCTACCGCCATGGTGTGGCTGTCAAAGCCATGATTTTTGAAGTATTCTGAATTGCACTCCCATTTGCCATGGTCGTAGGTAACGACGTATTCCCCATTGTCGCCGCGTACAAGCACCTGGAAATTGAGGAACTTGAAGCGATCGCGCTCCTGGGCATAGCGGCGCGCCTTCTCGACCTTGCCAATATGGCTCGAGTCCATCATATTTTAACCTCCAGAAATAAACAAAAAGGCACGTTACGCTCTTAGCGCAACGTGCCTTGTAAGCTGATCCAGATGAGCTGAATCAATTTAAGTTTTACCTTCAGGGCGTACACCCTTACATCGAAGGGGGGCAATGTAGCCTCTGCAAGATTCATCTTGCGCAGATTGTATAACAAGCGCCCGCGGTGTCAACTTTGCTGTTACGTGAGGGTGCGCGTCAACGCCAACAACCCCTTTTCACGCAGGTACGGCACGCAGCTTTTGATTCCTTCGCTCAGGCCAATCTGCGGCTGCCAGCCGAGCAGCTCGCGGGCCTTGTCCATACGAAACCTGCGATAACTCGTCACAAATTCGATCAGCAGAGGCAGATCCTTGAGCCGTGTATTGCTGGGGGCGAATACTGCCACCAACCACACAGCGATTCTGAGCGGTGTAATGGGTATTGCCAACCAGCGGTCGTGACCGGCCAGTGCCGCGTATGCTCCCAGGAATTCGCGCCCCGTCGGAGACGGATCGGGCGTGCAGTTAAATGTCTCTCTCGCCGCTGCCGGGTGAACCGCAAGCACAGTCATCAGATCGACGACATCATCGATGTATATCGCAGGGATCGATCCGCTGCCGTCACCAACAAAAACAGTCGGTTTGCGCCCGGCGATCCTGAACATCCCCTCCGTCCATACCCTGCTGCCCGGACCGTAAATCATACCGGGGCGGATGATGCTGTAATCCAACCCGTGCTCACGGGCGACCTTTCGCACCACGTCTTCGGCTTCAGCCTTTGAAATACCGTACGCGGCGTGACCTGGCTCGAGCGGCATATCTTCAGAAATATCACTGCGCCGGCCGAACCCATATGCTCCGGCGCTGCTGACGTGGACAACCCGTTCCACACCGGCTTCGGCGGCAGCCCGCATGACATTGCGTGTACCACCAACGTTAACCTGACGTTGCATCTCAATCGACCCGTTTAACACTCCTGCTGTGTGGAAGACGATCTTGCAGCCCTGGATCACATCGCGCATCTGGTTTTCGTCGGTGATGTCTCCTTGAATGATCTCGACGCCGTCAATATTTCGGAAGCAACAATCACGCTCAGGGTGTCGAGCCAGCGCTCTGACATGCGCGCCATCGCCCGCCAACCGCCTCGTCAGCGCGCTGCCTAAGAACCACGTCGCGCCAGTGACTAGAACTGATTTCGCCAATAGAGTCATACGCCAGGTCTCACTGCTAACTCACTTGTCATTCATTATCGATTCCCCAATGCAATGACCAGAGCTATGAATGAAATTAGTTGCCACACGGTACTAAAAGTGTGCCAGCGAGC
>JAMDDR010000473.1 GCA_023488685.1 Chloroflexota bacterium
AAGCGCGTGGCGGCCCAACTCGCGCCATACCGATAGATGGTGATGCGCCGCTCGCCCGGGTTGGTGCGGCTGCTGCCGCCGTGCATAAGGCCGTCCACAAACAACAGCGCGTCGCCCTTGTTCAGGGGCACCTCGACCGCGCCCTCCAGTTGGTCCATCCGGTCGCCGCGCATGTAGTCGCCCGCCAGCGGGTGCTGGAAATTCGACTTGTGGCTGCCGGGGATCACCATGGTGGCCCCATCGCCGGGGCCGATGTCCGTGAGCGCCAGGAGGATATTGCACTGACCACACCGGAACACCCCGTTGGCGTAGTGGTAAGCCCCGCGCAGAGCGCCCTGGTACCCGCCCGAGTGCACGGGGTGATGGCCGCTCGGCCCGCGCACTGAGACAATGCACTCGTCGATGAAAAGCCCTTCCACGTATGACTGCTCCTCGCCGCAATAGTGGCGCAGGTGATTAATCCAACTGGGGTGGTCGATCAGCTCTTCAAAGGGGCCACCCAACTCCACACAGTTGTGCAGCTCGAAGCCGGTGTCCTGGGTGTAGTCGCGGCGCTGGGCATTGCCATACCATTCGCCAACCTGCAACGGCGGGATAGCGTCAATGGCCTGGTTGAGTCGCCCCACCAGATCGGCGTCAACGGCATGCTTGAGCACCAGGTAACCGCGCAAGTCAAACAGGAAATCATCCAGTGGCTGGGGATTTCGTGCTTCCATCATACTGCCCTCCCTCATGACAGAATACCGGCTCAGATTCCCGATATACAGTCATGCGATTCTATCGCGCTCACCGCGTACAGGTAAAGCAACCCGCGAGGCTCTGCCCGTGCTGGCTGAGGTGCAACTTCATCTCGGTTCCCTGGCAGCTTTTGGCAGGCCGCTCCTCTGAGAGTATTGGCCGCATGTCGAACCAGAATGCCGCAGTGCATGGGCAGGTCTGCTGGCTCATGGCGCTGCCCGATGGAATTGTCAGGCGCCTCCTACAGCCAGCTCGCGACTAGCAACAGAACGTTTCGGTCGAATTGAGAAACAGAGTTGCCGTTGAGTGTGTTACGGAGTTGTCTGCTGGAACACAACCAAGAACGCTATGCCTTCAACTAACTGATTCGCGTGTGACTGGCCGCGAGCTCCCTGCCCGACAAGATGACGGTGTTGGTCGATGCACTGGCACAACAAGGCGCTGGAACAGTACAAGATACTTACATCTTGATCCGTGATCAGCCGTTCACCATAGGATGTGCTACCGGCGTGCCCACGCCAACCAGGTCTCGAATAACCGCTTGACGAACGGTGTCAGCCGGGAGCGGTTGTAGGCGTCAGCCACTTTCTTGACGCCTTCCGATTGCGTCGGGTACGGATGGATGACGGTAGACAATGTTTTCAAGCCAACACCAGCCACCATCGCCAGCGTCATCTCATTAATCATTTCGCCAGCGTGACTGGCTACGATGGTTGCGCCCAGTATTTTATCGGTTCCCTTCCTGACAAGTACTTTGACAAGACCTTCGGTCTCGCTGTCGGTGCGGCCGCGGTCAACTTCACGCAGCGGCTTTGCAAAAATCTCATACGCAATTCCCGCGGTTTCGGCCTGATGGGCGTACATTCCGACGTGCGCTACTTCTGGATCGGTGTAAGTGCACCAGGGCACAATCAAGTTGCTTAGCCTTTTCTTGGGACCTGGGAAGAGAGCATTTTGCAGGACGAGACGTGAGCCTGCGTCAGCCATGTGCGTGAAGTGGTATTTAGTGGCGACATCGCCAGAGGCATAGACTCTAGGATTACTGCTGCGTAAGGCGTCGTCTACGACGATGCCCTGTCCGTTGTACTGCACATGGGCGGCTTCGAGATTGAGTCCATCGATGTTTGGCATGCGGCCTATTGCCACCAGAATGGCGTCCACTTCGAGCTGTTTAGTCTGCCCATTCTGTTCATATTGGATTAGTTTGCCGCCCGGTACGCTCCTGACTTCCTGCAGTGTCGAGTTGAAGACAAACTGCACGCCCTCGCGCTCAAACACGCGGCGCAGGATTGTGGCTGCATCGCGGTCTTCACGCGGCAAGAAGCGCTCACCTTTGATGAAAATGGTCACATGTGTGCCAAATCGGGTGAATGCCTGCGCCATCTCCGCACCAATAGGACCGGCACCGATAACCGCCAACCGGCGCGGCTGTTCTGTCAGTTGGAAGAGCGTTTCGTTGGTCAGGAAACCTGCCTCGACGAGGCCGGGAACATGCAGTGTACGCGCGCGCCCTCCGGTGGCAATCAACGCCTTGGCAAAATTCAGTGTCTGACGGCGCGTGCCGTCAAAGATTTCGAGGGTGTCAGGTCCGCTGAAGTGCGCGTCACCCAGGAAAACCTCCACGCCGTCTCTCGTCAAGCGCTGCAGTGAATCATCGTGGCTAATGTCGGCGCGCAGTGCGCGCATGCGGGCCATAATCTCTCCAAAGTTCACCTGGGCACCCTCCGGTACGGAAATGCCCAATTCCGCTGCTTTGCGCAGTTCAGCAACCGCCTTAGCCGAACGGAGGATAGTCTTCGAAGGCACACAGCCCCAGTTCAGACAATCGCCGCCGAGTAGATGGCGTTCGATCAATGCCACCTTGCCACCCAGACCTGCAGTGCCCAACGCGCCTACCAATCCCGCTGTGCCACCGCCGATGACGACCATGTTGTAACGCCCGTCGGCCGTTGGGTTCTGCCATTGCGGCGGGTGCGTATTGGCGATCAGTCTGCGGTTGTGCTCATCCATGGGCCGCACTTCAATGGGCGAAAGGGCCGCATGCGGTACAAGGCTGGTTTGCTCAACAGCTTCTGCAAGTGTCTCAATCGATGACATGGATAGTTCCTCTAACAACATGTGATGGTAAAAAGATTGGTTGGTATGGGCTGTTCTACAACAAGCCAGTATGGTTCAAGCGTCGTCTGGCGTTCAGCACCGGCGTCGAGTACATGATCTGTTCGCGAAGATAAGATACGATGAGCCTGCTCACGGGACCGTTACCAAAGAAATGTTCGCGATACTGGCGCTTGCCCAGAAAGCCTTTGCCCGGCTTAAGCAGGCTGAGTCTGAATTTGTTGATGGGCAAGTGGTTCTTGCCGGCCAGAATATTGTGAAATGTATCGGGCATGAAGTCGATGGCAGCGAAGAGAGAGCGAATTCTGGTGACGGCACGCTCAACCTCGCCATCATCCTCGATATTAACTTCCTCGACGATAGTGTCGATCAGGCTGGCCAGTTGGTCGAACTCCGGGTAGCCGCCGCCGACCAGGTGTAGATCCTGGATCTCTTTGATGTATGCCTGACGATCGGCAGCACGAACCCGTGCACTGGTCAGTTTGACATATTCCAGGTACGCGCCGAACATCCATAGCACTGCATAGACATTCCACAGTTTGTAGTTTCCCCATGACTTAAATGAATTGGCGATCAGCCGATCATTGGCGCGCACATATGACAGCGTTACCCGCTCCAGGAGCTGGAATCGCGCAGCGGAAAAGTCGCCGTCCTTGTGCGCTTCCAGCAAGAGATGGGACAGTAGCATGGTACTCATGAACGACACGTAGAGACCTTTGGAGTAAAGGGGATCGACGAAGCCGGCAGCATGACCCAGGAGAGCGAAACGATCTCCGACGATATGCGTTGCTGTGTATTGGATGCGGCCCGTACGCGTCCAGCCGCGCGCAGCGCGCGCCGGCTCAAAATGGGCGCGCATGCTGGGATAACGGTCGATGAAAGTGTAAAACTCTTCTGCGGGGCTCAAGTCGAGCCGGGCCGGATGAATGCGCGGATCCAGGACTAGACCTACGCTGCACAGCGGATTTGTCGCATTAGGATGGTTGTTAAAGGGGATCACCCACATCCAGCCGCCTTTGAAAATGTGATGCAATGTCCCCTCAGAAAGGCGGAAAGGGATACCGTACTGGCTTTTGGACGCTCTTACATCATTGAAGCAGGAGACATCCACCATGTGGGTGAAGATCGTGCGCGAATGCGTGAGCGTGTTCTTGTCGCGCAGGTTGAATCGTTCGGCCAGGATGGAGCGAAAACCACCGGCATCCACCACATAGGCGGCATCGTAGTGCCCCTGGTCGGTGACTACTTCCACACCGTCCACGCGCAGGATGATATCTTGCACTTTTGTGTTTTGCAGCACATCAGCGCCATAGGAAATGGCAACCGTCGTTAGATAGTAATCGGTATCCTGGTGATACAGGTGCAGCTCATGGCCATACGGATTTTTGGGGATCACTGCCTGTAGGGTCAATCGCGGATTCTGCTCTTCGCCTTCTTCGTGATAGATAAAGCTGAAGTGGCGCTTGACGCCGTGCGACGTGCCGATGTAAGCGAAGTAGTTCTCGGAACTGTAATATTCGGCTTCTGGAACCCCATAAAACGAGGCAATGGCACGCAGTGTTTCCGAAGTTTCCAGGATCATCGATTCGCCAATGGCAAACTTCGGGTGAACACCTGCCTCGAAAATAACCACCTTAAGACCATTGCGGGCCAGAATCGCCCCCAATATGGAGCCATTGATGCCCGAGCCGATAATGACCACGTCATACTTCATCTGCTTTTGTGTCAAGTGAAACCTCTGATGAGATGCTGGTGACTAGACGCAACTCGAATTCCCATTCTTACCCTTGATTTCAGCATGTGCGGAAAGTCTCTTGTAAGACTCACGGCTAATAGAGCGTCTATATGTTTGTGATAAGGAAGGACGGTTGGGCAAGCTCTATTGGAGGCAGTTGACGCGGCGAAGGTGATAGGTGCGTTCAACCTGGCTAGGCGGCATCGCTGAGTATGGCAGCCTGTCCGCCGAAAGCGGCCCGCTCGATGATTAGCGTGTCGATCCCTTCACGAGCCGCGTACAAACCAGCCGTAAGACCAGCCGGCCCGCCGCTCACGATGACCAGATCATAATGACTGCGTTCCGCTGTCATCTTCAAACCTGGCTTTGCCGCCAGTTGCGCATTGGTGGGTTCCACCAGGAACG
>JAMDDR010000005.1 GCA_023488685.1 Chloroflexota bacterium
AACGCACGAGGCCGCTCGACGGATGATCCAGTCCCCCGACGCAGTTCAACAGTGTCGTTTTGCCACTCCCCGAGCGGCCCTTGACGCCAATCCAGCGGCCCGGTTTCACCTGCAGGGTCACGCCACGCAATGCCATGACGTCGTTGCCACCCACGCGATAGGTGCGCACCAGGTTCATCGCCTCAACCGCGTATTCGGCTTCCTCCAGCCCGGGCGCCGCGCCGTTCGGTGCACTCATTTGCTTTTCTTTCACAGCAGATTTCTCACGATGGTTATTCATGCCGTCCGATCCTTGCTCGAACCCACGTTCAACTCTTGGACTTCTGCCAGCGGCGCGACAGCCAATCCTTCAATCCGCGGCGCTCGGTAACAGCCCCGGCGCTCTCAACCTGCCCAGCCTTCGCGTCCACATTATCAGTTCCCTGCCGGACAACCGCCTTGACCAGAATACCAGCTTCGGCCGGCTCAAGCTGTGCGCGCTCTTTAATGCCGTACTGCTCGCGCAACTCCTTGGGGATCTGCAAGCGGCCCGCCGAGTCGAGCACCGCATACTCCTCGTAGTGCTCTTCGTGCGCGGGTTGTTCCTTCGCCGTCAGGGCGCCAGCAGCCTGGGCCGGTCTCACCTGGCGCACTGTCTCACCGGCGAGTTTGCCATCGCGAATGGCGACCACTCTGTCCACCTGCCGCGCAATCTTGGGGTCGTGGCTGACGATGAGCGTCGTCACGCCATACTTGCGGCACAGGTCGCGGAACACCTGGTAGATTGCCAGGGCGGTGCTGGAGTCCAACTCGCCGGTCGGCTCGTCGGCCAGCAACAAGGACGGTGCATTCGCCAGCGCCACCGCTATCGCCACGCGCTGCTGTTCACCGCCGGACAGTTGCCCCAGGTAGTGATGCCTGCGGTGCGACAGGTCAACCGCCTCAAGCAGTTCGCCCGCGCGGCGCTTGGCCGCACCACCCGCGTGCCCGGCCAGGATCATCGGCAACTCGACATTAGCCTCCGACGACAGATAAGGGATCACGTTACGCGCGCCTTGCTGCCACACAAACCCCACCTGCGTACGGCGGTAATTCGTCAAGGCGTTATTCGACATCTTCAGCAGGTCGCGCCCGCCGACAACCACGCGCCCGGCACTGGGGCGATCCAATCCACCCAGGATGTTCAGCAGCGTTGATTTACCGCTGCCGCTCGCGCCGACGATGCCCAATAACTCGCCCTGCTTCACTTCCAGGTCCAACCCTTGCAAGGCCACAACCTCAAGATCGGCGATCTTGTGAATCTTGACCAGGTTATCGCAAATAATAAAAGGGCCTTCGCTCATTCAACTTCCTCAAACCCAAACATGTGATTTGGCCCGCGACTCGCGCAGGCCAAACCCGGATTACTCAGTCTCACCCAACTTGACCGCCTGGAAGATCTTCATCCTCAATAGGAAGCCCAGTAGCACGGTCAGGGCAACGACAAACAGTGCACCAAACAGCGCATAGATGCGGTAGATCTCAGGCCACGCGATGATGACGGCGAATGGCACGATGGTCGCCTCTGGGGTGACCCCCACCTGCATGTAGGGGATGTAAAGGCGACTGGCCGCTACTCCCAGCAGCGTGCCCGCGCCGACGCCGGTACCCAGCAACAGAACCAACTCCCAGCCCAGGAAGGCCGCCATCTGCGGGGCACTTAAGCCGATCGCGCGCAAAACGCCCAGTTCGATCAGGCGCCGCCGGAAAGAGAAGATGGCATACAGGAAGAACCCCAGCACTGTTAGCAGCGCCGCCGCAGCAAAACCGACCGAGAGCACGCCAAACAACCCTTGCCGCTCTGGGCGTGTCTGCTCCTCTTCAACCTGGGTGCGCACGTCCTCGGCGGTCACCACGTTGACACCCAGCTTCATGACGCCGTCGACGATCTTCTCCGGGTCGGCGCCGTCATTCACCTTGAGCCAGACATCATATGGAATCTGGCTCCCCATCTGCTCAAACAGATAGTCCAGGTTGGCGACAAACAGGGAATTGGCATCCTCTTTATTTGGGAACCATCCGGGCCACAGTGTGAACCACCCGACGATGGTCATCCTCATTTCGACGGCGCCATCCACCCCGCCAACCGTGATTCGAATGGTATCGCCGACGCGCAGCGCGTTTTCGGTCAGCACGCTATACGGCACCAGCACGCCATCGGTATTGGCGCCCAGCGCATTCATCAATGCACCCAGCGAGCCAGAGCCAAAGTCGTTTCGCCAGAAGGCAATACGGCTGTAATCGACCCGGTCGACGCCCATGATCTCTGCTTTCAAGTTCCCGCTGCTGAGATTGGCGGTAGCCGGGTAACGCCCAACTCGCGTTGCATCTTTCACACCGTCCACTTTAAGGTGATCCGACACCGGGATGAACAGCCAGCGCGGCCCTGTGTTCTCCTCCTCCTCTTCGGTAGAAGTGTCGCCAGATCCGGTGCCAAAGCTGAACATTGATGACGCCTGGGTGTCCTCACCCGGCTCAACCAGGCGCATGTCGCCGCCCACACTATAGCGCACCTGGTCGTATAAACTGCGGTCAAGCGTGGCTGCCAGCGACGAGGTGAACGTCGCCAGAGCCAGCGTCAGGATCAAGAGCAGCATTGGCGCGACGTAGAAACCGGGCGAACGCGACAACTGCCGCGCCGCCAGCAGGAACGTGGTGCCAGGCAAACGGCTGAACAGCCATGACAGGAAGCGCAAAAAGAACGGGAACAGGCGGATCAGGAACAACGTCAGCGCCACCATCATCAGCACAGGCACGAGGAACAGCAGCGGGTTGCTGAACGGGTCGCCGCCGGAAACCTGCACAACGCCGGAGACAGCGATGGTGCCCTGCTTCTGCAGCAGATAAGTGCCATACGCCGCTGGGATCAGGATCAGCACGTCAAGCCAGGCACGTTGCCACCACGGCGGTTTCAGTGAGCGCGCGCGCTCCTGCTTGTAAGTGACGATGGTATAGCGTGCCGCCTCCCAGATCGGGAATACTGTCGCCACGATGGCGACTCCGGCGGCGATCAACCCTATCTGCATGCTGGACGGAGTCACCACCACCGGCAGCAACTGGTCATTGACGAAGGTCAGAAAACTGCGCGCCTGGCCGACCAATTGCGCAACACCTTGCGCAACCGGCGTGCCGGCGGCGATTGCCAGACCAGCGAGCACACATGCCTCAATCGTGGAAATGCCGAGTACCTGGAACGCCGAGGCACCGCGGCTGCGCAAGACGGCGATCTCATTGCGCTGGCCGCTTACGGTCAACCCCGCGACCAGGGTGATGAACGCGAACACGAGCAACAGGATTGGAACGCTAAATGCCAGCAACTGGATCATCAGCAGGCGGCTGGCCTGCTGATAACGCCACAGGGCATCCACCGGGGATTCGTCCAGCTTGACATTCGCGAGCAGCGACCCTGCACGTGTCATCGTGTAGTTGATGCGCCCCAGCAAACCCGTCACGTCGTCGGTGCGCACGCTATCGCCGTTGAACACCATGTACCACAGGGCCAGGTAAACTTCCTTCTCCAGCTTCGGCGACAGATTCTGCAGGAAGGTGGCCTCGGTGGTGACCATGACATCTTTCAGGTAGGCTGGATCGTAGAACCAGTACTGCTCGGTGGTGTCGACCGGCTCCCAGATGCCGGAGATGATCACCGGCACCTGCATTTTCTCGTCGCGCCTGTCAAACGCAATGTATTGCTCGTCGAGCTGCAAACCCAACTGGTCAGCCAGCGTTTTACTGACCAGCACCTCAATGGTCTGGTCTTGCGCCGTCACGTCGTTCGGCATCCTGCCTTCTACCAGCTTGATGTGGTTGTTAAAGTCGCTCAAGAAGCCGAGCGAAATCCACGTCAATGGCTGGCGCCGTCCAACGTAGGCGGCATCCGAGGCCGGGAAGATCTGGAACGTGTCCGTCTTGAAATAGCGGATCATCAGCTCGCGCGGCAGGCTGAGCAGCCCTGGCACTTGCTGGATCATCAACTCGTCGACATTCTCCACGTCCGACCAATCGAGCGGGCCATACCAACCGCCGATGTATCGAAACATGAAGGCGTACGGTGGCCGCGAAACGCCTTCATGCTCTCTTAACTCTTTATGGAAGATCCGGTTGTAAACAGCATCCGCATACAGTGGCACGCTCAACGTGAGCGCCACGACCACCATCAATCCGACAGCGCCGGCCAACGCCAACCAGCGTGTAGACCATAACCGGCGCGCGGCAACAATAAAGACGGCCAGGAACGTACGGATAGGCTGAATCACGGCGCCACCGCCACCTGACCTTCTTGCAAACCTTCTTCAATTTCGACACGATCTTCGCTTTGGATGCCAACCTTGACGTCGACGCGGCGCTGACCATCACCATCCTGGATCACGACGAACTTGCGGCCTTCAAAGGTGCGGACCGCCTGTGGTGGCAACCACAGCACGTCCGTCTTCTTTTCCAGGATGACAACGACCCGCGCCAGGTCACCCAGTTCCAGGGTTACACCCTGTAGTGCCTCTGCATCAAGACTGATGCGTGTGGACGTGTCCGTCTCGGCGTTCGTGGTGTCGTTTTTCGTGGCGCCACCGCTGCCATAAGGATACGGCAGTTGGCGGATCTTGCCCGTCATCGTCTTGTCAGGCACGTTCACCAGGGTCACGTCGGTATTCATCCCTTCCTTCAGATCGGTCAGGACTGTGGAATTCGGGTCAGCGGTAATCTCCAACACCGCCGGATCTGCAACGACCACCACCGCCACAAACCCTTCCACTGGCGAACCGGGGCTGATGCGCAACGACATGACGCGTCCATCGAACGGTGCGACGATTTGTGCGTCGGAGACCTGCGCCTTCAGCGTCTTCAGCGCCAGTTCAGCACGCTTCACGTCGTTCACCAGCAACGGGTCTACACCCTGCTTCAGTGACTCGACGTTGTTCGCCGCCAGCGTGACCTGCCGGGTTGCCATGGAAGGGTTTGTGGCGGTGGTGGT
>JAMDDR010000242.1 GCA_023488685.1 Chloroflexota bacterium
AAAACGCCCGCCATTGTCGTCGTAGTTGGTGTACATCTTGAAGGCGTAATAGCCGGGCTGGTCGATCTCGGGATAGCGCCAGTAGCTGGCGAAGTACACATCCTCACGCCCGTAGATGCCGAGCACGTCGGCAATCGCCAGCGCACCGTTCATCGTCTTGTCGGCGCCCCAGTTCCACTCGCTAATCCCAAACTTCGTGCCCGGGTAATTCTCCGCAATGACTTGCTTCATGCGCGGGATCAGATAGACGGGTTCGTTGATCCACGACTCGTCCAGGTAAGCCTTGTCCCAAAGCGAGCGCGTGCTGCGCAGCCGGGCGGCAGCGGTCTTGGAGTCGACGGTATCGTTATAAAACCCGGCCGGGTAGTAATGCACGTCCAGCACGTCCAACGTGCGCACGCCCGCCGCCTCGTCGTTCTTGCGCACCTCCTCCAGGAACCAGGGCAGGAAGTCCTTGTTGCCATGCTTGAGTTTGTCGACCGTGCCGCCCATGGAGTTCCAGTAGTAATACCAGCAGCAACTGACCGGGCCAAGCAGTTCGACCTGCGGCGCCACCTGGCGCACGGCGGCGGCGTATTCCAGGTACGTATCGCGCAGCTCCTCATAGGTGGTACAGCCGGGGTGTACGTCGTAATGTGTCTCACCCCACACGTCGGGCTCGTTGTCCATCGCCATAAAGCGAACACGAAACCCCATCTCCACGAGCATGTGCTGCACCCAGCGCACGATGGAATTCACATCACTCGGCACGTTGGCGCGATTGGGATCGGCCACCTCGCCAGGGCGCTGGCATGTGGCACCCTGTGCATCGCCGCACTGTCCATCGGAGGTGGGGAAGGAACACGTGTTGTTGTCGTTATTCTTCGCCACCCAACCGAGCGTGGGCAGCGTCAGCCTGACTTCGGCACTGACGCTGAGCGTCTCACTGATGAAATCGTCGCTGGCCGAGAGTCCTTTATAGCCATAGTCGCCGTTGCGGTATTGCCAGTCCCGCGCCGCATTCCACGCATTGCCCAACTGCCAGTTGTAGCGTGTGCTCGGGTTCCCGCCCCAGTTATTCAGCGTGATGCTCAGCGCCCGCATATACTCCAGAGGAGTGCCCGACATGCCGTAAATCCATGGGCTGATGGGGTGCATGTCCTTGGCCGCATCCACCTGGACCAGGAACAGTTGCGCGGTAAATGACAGTTGCGCGGCCACAGGCATGACGTTCGGCTTCACTGCGACGTCGGCGATGTTGCTGATGGTGACGGTGTACGTCGCGTTGGGCTGAAGTACTGCCGGCAAAGCCAGTGAAACGCCCAGGTTGGCCGGATCGTAACTCGCTGTGCTCGCGGTCTGAGGTTGCTGGTAGGCTGGGTCGTCTGGACTGCTGATGCTGTAATTGTGCGGGTCCTCGGCGGTGTTGCTGTCCAGGTCCTTGTTGAATGAAATCGTGATGGCATCCAGGCTATTGGTCGAGGCCTGCAACGGCACGGGCGGTGCCGCGTCCGCAATCGCCATCAACTCGACGTCGTCGATGTAGAACAGACGTTGCGCAAGCGCATCACCTTTCATATAGAAGCCGGTCAGGTAACGGCTGGGTGGGGTGGACTGGAGTTGGTTAAACCACACCTCCATCTTGGTCCACGTATTCGCGGGTAGGGCGCCACTGAGGTTCAAGAACGTCAGCTTTGTCTCTCCCGAGTACGCCACATCCTGCTGCGGCACCGACTGATCCTCGCGTGACCAGTAGGCCAACTTGCTGCTGCCCACCACCGCCAACGCCAACTCGTTGAGCGTAAAGGGTTTATCCACGGGATGGATCCAGAAGCGCAATCCAACATAGTCACGCCGTGGGAAGGGCCGCGCCGTGCTGGTTTTGGCCTGCGTCACGGCGAAGAAGAGCGCGCCGTTATTTTGCTGGCCCAAAACCAGCACGGCGCGTTGGCCGTTGTGCACAGTGCCACCCTGTTCTGTCACGGTCACGCCCCAGCCATCCTCCAACGTCCAACCCGGAGCGAGCCGGTCGTCGAACACAGGCACTGTCTCAATCTGTTGTCCCTCCACCGTGAGTGCGGTGTCACCCGTAGCTTCCTGGGTCGACGTCGCCGGCTGATCCTCACCCGTGCTGCAGCCGATGACGCCCAGTGCCACAATCAGCACAAATACGGCTCTGGGCCAGGCACGAAACGCCGCCCGCGTGCGACGCTCGGCAGGCTGTGTTGGTTGCTGTCCTGGTTGCTGTGAGGGCTGTGAGGGTTGTGCCATGATCATTTCACCATGAGTACGCTTAAGTAGTCGATGTGAACGGTCTTAAGGAAACCTTTTTCGTTCTTGACGTAAATGCCCGTCAGATACTTGTAATCCGGGTCGTACGGCAGCTTATCCAGGTACACCACCAGTTCCACCCAGGTATTGGGAGGGATGGGCCGGTTCACACCCAGGTCGTACAGCTTCGTCTCGGAGAAGAACAACTGGTCGTTGACCGTCACAGACGTGTCGCCCGAGACGCCGTAGGCATAGGCGTTACTGCCGACGAGCGTGATCATCAGATCCTCGGTGGTAATCGTGTTCTCCCCGCCGTTCAGCCATAGGCTCACGCCGATGACGCGGTCACGCAGGTACGTCTGCCTTGCATTCGGCAGGACGCTGAAGAACAGCACGCCGTAGTCCTCCTGCGGACCAGAGCCGTGTTCTGCACGTCTGCGCTGACCCCCCAACTCTGCTCCAGGGTCCAGTCGGGATTCAAGGCATCGTCATAGACGACATCTTCGACGATTTCAGTGCGCAAGGCAGACATCACTGTCGGTGTGGTATCGGCGCGCCCGGTCTCTTCTGTGGGAGATGCCAGCGTTGACGTCACCGGCACAGTATCTTGCGTGGAGCGCACGAACAAAGGGGCAACGGTGGGCGCTTCACCAGTCACCATCGGCTCGCTGCGAGTGGCAACACAGCCTGATGCCAGCAGCACCAGTGCCAGCATATACCCTTGGCTCCGGGAGCGCCGCCATCCCCTCTGAAGAGGGCGGCATTCCGTAGGAATGCATTCAGCCTGGCGACTCTTGCCGCAATCCCTTCTCACAGCACCTGCCTCCCCGTGACGGCATTCGTTGACACGGCCTGTTCCTGTCCGGCCGCGACGTCAAACAAGATGCGCACGATCTGGTCCGCAATCACACGCGCGTCAAACCGCTGCATGGCACGCGCGCGCGCCGCCCTGCCCATGCGTTCGCGCAAGCCGGCATCATCTGCCAACAGGCGCAGGCGCTGGGCCAGCGCCGCCGCGTCACCCGGCTGAATCAGGAAGCCGCTCTCGCCATCGGCGACAATGTCGGCCAACCCGCCGACAAGTGTCGCGACCACAGGCAAACCGGTGGCGCCAGCCTCCACCGCCGCAATCCCGAACGCCTCGGCCTCCGTAGGCAATACAAAGCAGTCACACGACTGGTACAGGGCGATGAGCGCTTCCGAATTGGGGCTCATGTTTTGATACAACCTGACGCCTTCGACTGCGGGAATTTGCGAGCGCGTCACCACGTGCAGCTCCACCGTCCCGCTTGGCAGCGCCTTGAAAGCGCGCAACAGCGTTTCCCCACCCTTGCGGTAGAAGTCGCCGCCCACGAATAACACCCTCATGCAAGCAGCTCTGCTGTAGTCCGCTTTGGCTGCCCAGCATTCCAGGTCCACCCCCGGCGGTGTCACGTGGATGTGCTCGGCGCACACGCCGTAATCCACGGCCAATGAGTGCCCCGTCCAGGTGGACCAGGGCAGCAACCGTGCCGCCGAACGCAACAAGCGCACGTTGGCGCGGTGCTTGTACCACTTGAGCGGTCCGGGGCGATCCGGGTGGTGGTTGTAGTGCAAGGCCATGCCATCGTATTGGATCGGTGTGATATCCGTGCTGATCACATACAGGCGGCGGCGCACCGGCGTCCCGCCAAGGGCGGCGGGAACCTGGGTGTTGAAAAAGACCACGTCGCAGGCAGACCGCATCAGCGCTTGGCGAACCTGGGCGCGTCCTCGCAACGCGCCCAGCCACGCGCTCGGCAGAAATGGCACGCGTTCCCACACGCTGTCCTGCTGCGAGTAGGTAACCGGCGCCTACGTCGCCTCCAGCCCACGTCGCCTCCACACGCTCGTCTGCGTCCACACAGCGCCTCAGATTCTCATAGTAGGTGCGATGGCCGACCTGCTGCTCCATCACGAATAAAACGCGCAGAGGTCTCTCAGACCGATGCTCAGATGATTCGTTTGCCATGGATCCGAGTGACTTTCGCCGGAATGCCGACGACGGTCGCGCCATCCGGCACGTCGTGGATCACGACGGCGTTGGCGCCGATGGATGCATCATTGCCCACACAAATGCCACCAAGCACGCGCGCCCCGGCACCGATGAAGACGTTGTCCCCGATGGTGGGGAATTCCCATTTGTTGCGCATGCCAATGGTCACCACGGAGATGATGCTGCAGTTACGACCGATGTGCCGGGCGTAAATCGCAGTGCCAACCGGGTGCGCGATATACAAGCCGCCTCCCACAGGAATATCGGGCGAGATTTCCAGGCCAAATACGCGATAGATCCGGCGAAATACGCGATAGATCCGGCGCTGCACAAAGCCCGGCACAAGCGGCACGCCGCGCCGCTTGAACCAGGCGCCCAGACGGAACCAGGCGACCGCACGCAGCGGCATGTAGCGATACAGCAGCTTGAGCGCCGTGAGCAGCGTCACCGCCGGCGGGTCAGCCACCTGCCCTGGAGTGACCCAACGTTGCACATCTTGCTTGAACGTCTCGAACATGGTGCCTCTTTCACCTACCTGCCGGATGGGCGCCCTCATCAACACGTGGCGCGGCCGCCCTGGGCCGTACTCGCTCCACTTCTGCAAAGAAGACGCGTCGCCCACCCAACTCATCCGCAATACCCTGGTAATGGCGCAGGTTGAAAATGCCACTGTAAGCCGCCTGCAGGCAT
>JAMDDR010000569.1:0-2146 GCA_023488685.1 Chloroflexota bacterium
CAGATCATCAACCTGCTGCAGGACCTACAGAACGAGTTCGGCCTGACCTACCTGTTCATCGCACACGACCTGAGCGTGGTGCGCCACATTAGTGATCGCATCGCTGTGATGTATCTCGGCAAGCTGGCGGAGATGGCCGATCGCGACGAGCTCTACAAGAAGCCATTGCATCCCTACTCACAGGCTCTGCTGAGCGCGGTGCCGATCCCTGACCCGGTTATTGAGGAGAGACGTCAGCGCGTGATTCTCGAGGGCGACGTGCCCAGCCCGGCCAATCCGCCCAAGGGATGCAACTTCAACACCCGTTGCCCAAAGGTGATGGATATTTGCCACACCACGGATCCGGAGTTCAAGGACGTTGGCGGTGGCCACTGGGTTGCCTGCTACCTTTATTAGCCGCCTGTGCGTGAGTGCCGGCAAAAAGGGGGTGGTCGAGAGAGCCGCTTTGGCCTCAGATCGCCGGGCCCCGGCGCCTCGTCGTCAGCAGGGAAGGGGGAGCCGTGACGATGTGAGCACGAACCGGGTGCCAGCATTACCCTGACGTCCGACGCAAGGCATATCACAAAGCAAGAGAGGGACGAAAGACGATGTCCACCAAGAAAGTGGTATTCACACTGTTTGCCCTGGTGGCGGTGGTTTCCATGGTCGCGGCTCAGTGCGCCGGGGCGCCATCCACCAAGAACATCGGTAAGATTGACCCCAAGGCCCTGCCGGCCAAGGAAACACTGTATGCAGCGATCTTCGGCACGGGCGACATCCCCACTCTGGACCCCTCGCACGCCGAAGACACCACCTCGATCCAGATGGGCATCGAGCTCTTCGGGGGTGTGACACGCCTGAATGAGGCGACCGGCGACGTACAGCCCGGCATGGCGAGCGAGTGGAAGGTCTCGGCTGACGGGCTGGTGTACACGTTCATACTGCGGAAGGACATCCCGTGGGTGCATTACGACCCCAACACGGGCGACGTGGCGGTGGTCAAGGACGAGAAGGGCAATCCACGCTACGTCACCGCCAACGACTTTGTGTATGGCATCAAGCGCACGTTGGATCCCAAGACCGCCTCCACCTACGCCTATGTGAACTGGATCATCAAGAACGCCCAGGCGGTCAGCGGTGGCAGCGAGCAGGCCGACAAAAATCCTCTGTACGGCAAGCTGGATGAAATCGGCGTGAAGGCCCTGGATGACTACACACTCGAGATCACCCTGAACCAGCCGGCGTCTTTCTTCCTCGATATCGCCAGCATGCAGATCAACTGGGCAGAACCCAAGTGGTTGATTGACGAGAAGGGCGACAAGTGGACCGAGGCCGAGAACATCCAGAGCTACGGTCCCTACGTGCTCGGTAACTGGACACACGACGTCTCGGCGACGCTGGTTGCCAACCCCTTCTGGCCCGGCATTGACTCCGTTCCCAAGCCGTCGATTAAGTACATCAACTTCAGCATGCTGGACGACTCGCCCTCCTTCGCCAACTACGAAGCCGGGCTGGCCGATGTCTCCGTCGTCCCGATCACCGAGCTGGACCGGGTCAAGGCCGATCCGACGCTGTCGAAGGAACTCAGCATCAACCCCGACTACTGCAGCTACTACTACGGCTTCAACACCACCAAGCCGCCCTTCGACGACGCCAACGTGCGTAAGGCGTTCTCATGGGCGATTGATCGCCAGGCGATTGTGGATAATGTCACCAAGAGTGGACAGGTACCGGCGCGCTGGTTCGCCCGCCCGGGACTGACGGCAGCGCCTGACCCGGCCAAGGGCGACGATTTTGGCCCGCCGCCGAAGGCCGATCCGGCCAAGGCCAGGGAGTTCCTGGCCACCTCCAAATACGGCAGCGCCGACAAACTGCCCGAGATCACGCTGATGACCAACCAAGTGGAAAGGCATGTCAAAATAGCCGAGGCCATCCAGCAGATGTGGAAAGAGAACCTGGGGGTGAGCGTCAATCTTGTCACCCAGGAGTGGATGGTGTACATGGACACGCTCAATAGCGACCCGCCGCAGGTGTGGCGCCAGGACTGGTGCCTTGACTATCCGGACGCCGACAACTTCGACCGCGGCGTGTTCCGCTCCGACTCGGGCAACAACTACACCAGGTTCAAGAGCGACAAATACGATCAGATCGTTGACCAGGCAGCCAA
>JAMDDR010000569.1:2156-4968 GCA_023488685.1 Chloroflexota bacterium
CGTGCAGAAGCGCCATGACCTGTACGTACAGGCGGAGAAGCTGTTGGTCGAGGAAGATGCGACGATTATCCCCATCTACTGGTACACCAGGGTCCAGGTCACCAAGCCCTACGTGACACGCACGTTCGGGATCGGCAACCGCCAGGCGTACGAGAAGTGGAAGATCAGCAAGTAGACGTTGCTGTTGTGGTTGAGGTGGAGCCCCCGATTGGGGATCCACCCCTGCTTTGAGGGCTGACGGTTGAACGCGATAAGACCAGAAGGAACGATGAGCCGTTACATCGTTCGTCGGTTGTTGTGGTTGTTTGTGGTCATCTTCTTCGTCTCGATCATCACCTTTGGGATCATGCACGCCGTGCCGGGCGGGCCGTTCTCGCGCGAAAAGAAGCTGCCTCCTGCCGTGCTCAAGCAGCAGAACGAGAAGTACAGGCTGGATGATCCGTTGTGGAAGCAATACGTGGATTACATGGGAGGCATCTTCATACCCCGCCTGAACCGGGGCGAGCCGACTGGCTCCTACCTGGAGGATTATCTCGTCAACATCCCGATCGGAGATTACACCCTGGAGTGGATGAATTTCGGTCCCTCGTACAAATCGCAATCCCGCACGGTAAATGACATCTTCCGTGAGAACCTGCCGGTCACAGCTCAGCTGGGCTTCTATGCGTTCCTTATCGCTTCATTCGTCGGCATCCCGATGGGGGTCGTGGCGGCACTGAAGCAGAACACGATGGCAGACTACCTCGCCATGGCGGTTGCCATCTTCGGGGTTTCCGTACCTGTCATCGTGCTGGGGCCGATCCTCGTCTGGTTGTTTGCCATCCAGACGCCCGTATTCCTGCCCAGCGGCTGGGGTACCTTGCGGGAAAATGTGTTGCCTGCGGTCGCACTGGGATTGGGCAGCTCGGCCATCATCGCGCGCCTCACGCGCGCCAGCCTGCTTCAGGTGATACGCGAGGACTACATCCGCACCGCGCGCGCCAAGGGTCTGGCCGAGCGGGTAGTGGTCGTGCGTCAGAGCGGGTAGTGGTCGTGCGTCACGCCCTGCGCAACTCGTCGATTCCGGTGGTGACGGTCATGGGACCGATTCTTGCCTACCTGGTGACGGGTTCGTTTGTCACCGAAACGATATTCGGCGTGCCGGGCATGGGACGCTACTTCGTGACCAGCATCACCAACCGCGATTATCCGGTTATCATGGGCACCATTTTGCTCCTGGCACTCGTCATTGTGCTGGCCAATCTGGTGGTAGACCTTATGTACGCCTGGCTGGATCCGCGCATCAGGTTCAATTAGTGCTCACCCTCCCGGGGGTTTGGAACCTGCAGGAGGGTAGGAGAGAAGGGGAATTGGCGGCGCAAACGCAAACAATCGCTGCACCGCGCGTGGCGACCATCGCACGCCGCCCCGCCAGTCTATGGGCAGATGCGTGGCGCCGTTTGCTGAAGAACAGGGCCGCCATGTTGGGTCTGGTGATCATCACCCTGACGTTGTTGGTGGCCATTTTCGCAGATGATGTTATCGTCGCTACCGTGGAAGGCCGCGAACCCCGGCAGATCCTGGCGCCCATGCCCTACGCAACGCAGGATCTCGAGAAGCACGATGCTATCCCTCCCTGGCTGCCACGCATTTTCCCGACCGTAAAGCCGATTGGCACCGAAGGCGGTTATGCCAGGGTAAGCAATAAATACATCCTGGGCGCGGACTACAACGGGCGTGACCTGCTGAGCCGCATCATCTACGGCACGCGTGTGTCGTTAGCGGTTGCCATCGTCGGACCGCTGGTCAGCTTGCTGGTGGGTGTCAGCGTCGGTGTCGTCGCCGGATATTCCGGCGGCCGGACGGACAACCTGATCATGCGGTTTGTGGACATCATGTACGCGTTTCCCGACCTGCTCTTCATCATCCTGTTGATGGCGCTGTTTCGCTCCACGACCGGCGCTGCCGAAGCCGGCACTCTCCGTGCATTCATGACAGGTATAGACAACGCCATGGGCGGCGTGTTCTTCATTTTCGTCGGCATCGGCGTCACCGCATGGATGTCTATGTCGCGCCTGACGCGCGGACAGATACTCTCACTCAAAGAGAAGGAATTCGTCGAAGCGGCGCATGCGGTGGGCGCCAAGGATGGTCGCATCATCACAAAGCACATCCTGCCCAATATTCTTGGCCCTATCGTGGTGGCTCAAACACTGAATATCCCCCAGTACATCAGCACCGAGGCGTTCCTGAGCTTCATCGGTCTGGGCGTGCAGCGCCCGACCCCCAGCTGGGGATCAATGATTGCCGACGGCGCGGCGGCGATCCGCACCTATCCCCACCAGGCAATCTTCCCCGCCCTGGCGCTGGCGACCATCATGTTCGCCTTCAACTTCCTGGGCGACGGCCTCCGCGATGCGCTTGATCCGCGTCTGAAGGGCACCGATTGATTTCACGCCATGGCGTCAGACGCAGACAGGATTGACAGGATGAACCTCCGGCGCGCCTCCGTCTCGAGAACCTCGTGCATCCTGTCAACCTTATGCCGCCATCATCGCAGTGGCGTGCAAGATCACCGAGGCCATCCACCAGGAAGATCCCGATTTGTTGATGTGGTGTGAGCAGTCATTAGCGAGAATGCGAGGTGAGTAACATGCTCAGAGACTTGAGAATACAGAACTTCAAGTTGTGGCAGGACACCGGTTCTATACGCATGGCGCCCATCACCCTTTTCTTCGGCGTCAACAGCTCGGGGAAGTCGAGTATTGGTCAATTCCTGATGCTGTTGAAGCAGACGGTGGAGTCTCCGGACCGCAGAGCAGTTTTTTACCCA
>JAMDDR010000097.1 GCA_023488685.1 Chloroflexota bacterium
CGAGCGCGATCTGCGCATGATGAAGGTCAAGCAAAAGATCTCTGGCTGCTTTCGCAGTCTCCAGGGGGCGGCGCACTTCTGCCGGATTCGTGGTTATCTCTCGACCCTGCGCAAGCAAGGTCTCCCGATATTGCACGCCTTGCGCTCTCTCTTCGAGGGGTCGATTGTGATGCCGGCTCTGTGTTAATCCGCCTGAGCAGTTACTAAATCCATAATAAACCACGTCACCATTACGGCCACGCTTACGCGCTGACCAATTGATACATGCAGCGCTGCGGGATGTGGTGCACCGGCACGCTGGGGAACTGCGCCTGCAGGTGCTGCGCCAGGTTCATCAGGCCGGCTTCCTCGCTCACGGCATGGTTCACCACGATCACCGGGATATTCATGTCGGTGGCGTAGGCGGCGTCCCGCCAGTAGGTGAAACCGTCGTCAGTGCAGATGGCGATATCCACGCCTTCCTCGGTCAGCATATGCATGAACTTCGTAATGGCGCCGGTGCCGATGCAGACGCGCGTGACGGGCTTATCGGCCGGCCCGGCGAGTTCTACGGCGTTTTGACCCAGCAGTGCGACGCGCGCCGCCACCAGCCGCGCCACATCCAGCGCTGTGTGGCCCGCTGTGAGGCCGCTCACATCATAGACGCGGTAATAGCCACTGCCACCGACCGGTTGGCCCAGACCCAGCCACTCGCCCCACGAGTCGGGGATGCCGATGCCGGGATACTGGTCCCACAGATCGTGACAACGCAGCATGACCAACCGGCTCTGCTCGACGAAGTGGCGCTTGTCGCCCACCCCTGGCAGGGCGAACATCTTGGCGTTGTTGTCAAGGTGGTCATAGTAGGTCGGCTCGTGCGTGACGAAGACGTTACAGTTGAGTTCGAGCGCGCGGCGCAACGCCCAGGTGTAACTCATCCATCCGACCGCGATGCCGCGCACTTCGGCGCCAGGATCGCCGGCTTTGAAGGTGTCCACGGTATTGTTGAGATTCACCCAACCGCCATTCAAGCGGCGCAGATGGGCCAACAGATCATGTGCGTTCATCATGCTCCTTTCACGCTCAAAGCTACAACGTCCCGAGACAGGTCTATCAGCATACCAGTACTATCTACTGACTACTGAGTGCGAAGTGCGCAGTGCTCAGGCGCGGTTGTCAGGGGGTTCTGACAACTGACAACCGGCGATTGTCAGCCTATCCTGGTGAATTGCAAGGACGACACCCCGTCTCTCTCCTTCTGCTCTCAGTTCCCGCCCGCGGGGGCGTCTTCTTGGCGACACTGCGGATGGGCACATTTAGCCCCGTTTCAGCCCTGAGTGTTCAACTGGCATCGAGTGTTCAGTCTGCATCCTCAGATGCAGACTGAACGAGCCGGGTGTCGCAATCTGCTCCCAGCCACGACGCCCCGAGATGGGGCTATGAGCGGAGGAAGACAGAGCGGCGCCACCCGGCTACGACACCCCGAGACGGGGCTATGAGCGTGAGGAAGACAGAGCGGTGCCATGAGCAGGGGAAAACAGACCGTGCGGCCTGCATGACACTTGGCTAAACTGAAGCGGCCTTGCTCAACGCGGGCACAGTGCCTAACTGCCTCAACACACGCAAGTGGCTGGCAATGGCTGCACGCCACGTGGGAATACTGTTATAGCGAATACCGAACTCCGTGCATGTTTCCCGGACGATTTTTGAGAGGGCAGGGTAGTGCAGGTGGCAGATGTGGGGGAACAGGTGATGTTCGATCTGGTAGTTAAGGCCGCCGGCATACCAGTTGAGGAGTTTGTTCCCCGGCGCGAAATTGACGGTCGTTTGCACCTCGTGGACGGCCCATTCATTCTCGATCTGGAGTGGGTTGCCGGCAGGTTCGGGGAACTCGGCAGCGTCCATCACGTGCGCGAGTTGGAAAATGGTGGTCAGGGCTAAACCGATGGTCAGCATCACGAGTAGAAAGCCAATCAACACCTGCCACCATGGGAACACCAGGAGCGGAATTCCCCACAGGAGAGTGAGGATGGTCAGCTTCCCGGCCCAGAATATCAGCTTATCTTTGCGGCTCAGCGGTGGATATCTGTGCCATGTGTCCGTCCGGCCGGTGAAGTAAATCTGGAAATCTCTGAACAACAGCCATTGCAGACCTGCCAATGAATAGACAAACGGCACATATAGATGCTGGTAGCGGTGGAAGGGCTTCCAGGTGTCGTGCGGGCTGAAGCGCAGCAACCCATTCGTCTCCAGGTCTTCATCCATGCCGACGATGTTGGTGTAGGTATGGTGCCAGACATTGTGCTTTTGCCGCCAGAAGACACTGCAACTGCCGAGTAACTCCATCGTCAGCCCCATCAGTTTATTGATCCAGGGGTGTTTGGAATAAGCGCCATGGTTGGCATCGTGCATGACGTTGAAGCCCATGCCGGCGGTGGCCAGGCCGAAGGAAATGCACAGGGCCACGTTCACCAGCGGGTGAAAGCCACCCAGCAACAATAACAGGTAGCTCACCAGCCACCATCCCATCACGATGGTGGTCTTGACATACATGGCGGGTACGTCACGGGCCGGCAGATTGTGTTCTTTCAGGTACTTCTCGACGCGCTCGGTGAGTATTTTGCGGAATCCAAATTGTTTGGTAAACGGAAGGGCTTTGACAGGGGTTTGTTTAATGATCGATTGCACTGACATGCGTTTCTCAACTATCCATCCTCTATTTTGTTTTAAACAGCACAGGCCCGTTTCGAGGCGCAAGCATACCACGTTTAGGGTGCGATCAATCTGAGTGCAGGCTGAGGGATGACTGACAGATGCGTCTGAGCGGTGGAATATCGGCTTTGGCGGGCGATTTGCTCCAATGTCTGCTCTAATACGCGCCACGCGCGGTGAGCAGGAACGGGATGGTCCTGAGGACGATTTTCAAGTCAAGCGACGGGGACCAGTTTTCGATGTAGTAGATATCGAGCAGACAGGTCTCGTCAAACGTCAACTCGCTGCGGCCGCTGATCTGCGACAGACCTGTGATGCCCGGTCGCACCCGCATGCGGGCGCGTTGCCAGTCGGTGTACTGGGCCACCTCGTCGGGGAGGTTGGGGCGTGGCCCGACGATGCTCATTTCACCGCGCAGCACGTTCCAAAATTGCAGCAGTTCGTCGATGCTGGTGCGGCGAATGATGCGTCCGATGCGCGTCAGGCGTGGATCGTTGCGCATCTTGAACAACGGGCCGTCGGCCTCGTTTTGTGCCAGCAGCAGGGACTTCTCTGCATCGGCGCCGTCGCGCATCGAGCGCAGCTTATACAGCTTGAACGGCTTGCCATGCTTGCCGATGCGCGTTTGGGCAAAGATGGGCGAGCCAGGCGACTCGAGCCGCACCAGGATGGCTACGAACGCGATGATTGGCGCGCTGAACAACAGCGCCAATGACGCACCGATGAAATCCAACCCCCGCTTCACGGGATGATCGTCGGGGTTCATCCTGCCTTCACGCATGCTGAGCAGCGGAATGCCCCCAAAGTCGTTCACGTCGATGTGGCCGAGGTTGATCTGCAACAGCGATGGCACCACGCGCGCACGTACGCCGCGGTGGTGACACAAGTCCACCACTTGCATAATCTTGGGTTGTGCCGACCAGGGGAGCGTCACCACAACCTCGTTGACGCGTTGCCTGCGCAGGATTTCGGGCAGACAATCGAGCGGCCCGAGCGCAGGGAAGCGGCCAATATTCGTGTTGCCGCGGGATGGATCATCGTCGATGAAACCGATGCAGCGGTAACCCAGATCCGGACGCGCCACCAGGGTACGCATCACGGCCCGGCCCAGTTCACCCGCACCCACGATCAGAACATTGGCAACGCCGATACCGCGTCGTCTGAGCATGGATTCGAGCGTGCCTTCCAGCAAACGCGACACGCCCATCAGCACGATGACCGCCAGCCCCGCTTCGACGATCATCAGGCGGGAATATACCGCCGGCCGGTAGATGAATACCAGTGCCAGGATCATGACGATGGCCTTCGCGGAGCTGTTCGTGATGGAGTACATCTGCTCGAACCACGCGGGTGAGCGACGGCGCGTATACACGCCGTCGAGTTGGAACATCGCCAGGAACGCCAATGTGAAGGCGAACTGGATGGGCGCGTAATCTTCCAGGCGCGCATCGTAGCCGATCTCAAGGAACAACCGCCAGTTGTAACGCATCAAGTAGCCGACAATGAAGCCGGCGTTGATGATGATGGCGTCGGTAATCAGGGTAAGTAATCGGCCCCGGTTTGACATCAGCCGTCACACCCTAAGCGGCGGAATTGGGGAGCGGGGGAATGGCATAATCGTAGATACGGTACGTTTTGTAGATTTCCGCGCCGACCATCCGGATCATCCGGTTCATGACGTCATTCGTCTCAAGGATCCACGAGCATTCGGCGCCGATAAGGTTCTTTTCGATGGCGACCTGGAGGGTCTTGTACATCATGATGGTGTCGACACCGCTCATGCGATGACCAGGAATGACGCCGAGGACAAGCAGGCGTAGTGAATTCACCATGCTGCGGCGATACCACAAGAACTTCAGGAGCGTCCACAGTTCGGGCGTTTTGGGATTGGGATACGCTTTGCGCAGCGGCCGGTTGAGGTTAGGCAGACAGATCGAGACGCCGATGGGTTTGCCATCCTGCTCGGCAATGAAGACGATGTCTGGGTCGACAATCTGCTGGAGGTTTTTGCCCAAGTGGTCGATCTCGTGATCAGTCATGGGCACGAAGCCCCAGTTCTGCAGCCAGGCTTCGTGTAAACCTTTTTCACCAGCTCCACTTCCGAGCTAAATTTCGTGATATCAGCCTTCCGTACGGTGTACTTGCCGCGCTTCATCGCCATCTGCACCACCCGTTCGAAACGGCCGCCGACAATGATGTCGCGGGCTTTCTCGGTAGATGCCCACCATGCCCATAAGTCC
>JAMDDR010000030.1:0-2781 GCA_023488685.1 Chloroflexota bacterium
GTGCCGTTGTAATATGTGCACCGCCAGCTTAGAAGTGTGTTAAAGCAAAATCCCGGCCAGAAACCCGACTTCTGCGAGAAGTCGGGTTTCTAGATCTACCAATTTGTAAATGAACCATCTGCTCGTCGCAGATGCGGCAGCTCGGTCATGCGAAATGGAGACTTCCTGGCCGCCGCGCGGTCGAATTCGATGCCCAGCCCCGGGCGCGCCGGCGGGAGCAGGTAGCCGTCCTGCCACTCAGGCTGCACCGGCACCACGTCGCTCAGCAGTTCAGAGGGCTTGCGCGGTTGCTCTTGCACGCCAAAGTTCGGGCAGGCCAGGTTGAGTTGCAGGCACGCCGCCGAGGAGACCGGCCCAAGCGGGTTATGCACCGCCAGCTTGATGTAGTGCGTCTCGCACCAGCCGGCGATCTTCTTCGCCTCGGTGAAACCGCCCGCGATGCACAGGTCGATGCGCGCGTAGTCGATCCACTCCTCCTCGATCAACTGGCGGAACTCCCACTTGCTGCTGAACTGCTCGCCCGCCGCCAGCGGCACGCGCGTGCGCGGGCGCAGCGTCTTGAACGAGTCGGGGTTCTCGCTGCGCAGCGGGTCCTCCATGAAGTACGGGCGGAAGGTCTCGACCTCGTTGCACAGCCACAGCGCATCCGGCAGGTCCAGCCGCGTATGCACGTCGAAGGTGATCTCGATCTCGTCGCCCACCGCCTCGCGCACGGCCCGGAATTGCTTGACCGAGGCCAACACTGCCTGGCGCGGCTCCAGGATCTCGCCATCCTGGGGCAGCCCCCAGCGCACGAACTTCCAACCCTCCGCCTTCGTCCTCAGGCACGACTCGACCAGTGGCCCAATCTCCATACCATGGCCGACGTTGTGCGGGTAGCACACCACCTTATCGCGCACGCGCCCGCCCAGCAGTTCGTAGATGGGCACGCCCAGCACCTTGCCCTTGATGTCCCACAGCGCGATATCGATGGCCGAGATGGCCGAGGTGAGAATGCGCTGGGCCGGGAAGAACCCGCCGCGGAACAGCATCTGCCAGATGTGCTCGATGCGGCTGGGGTCCTGGCCGATCAGCAACGGCTTGAAGTGCTCAATCGCGCCGGCGACCGCCAGCTCGCGACCGGTGATGCCGGCCTCGCCCACGCCATAGATACCCTCATCCGTATCCACCACGACAAACAAATAGTTGCGAAATCCACCCCATACGGGGTACGCTTCCACGTTTGTGATTTTCATTTCGAGTTCCGATTAATGAGTTCCGAGTTCCGAGTACTGAGCGCCAAGTAGAGCTCCCGAAGTGACGACTGATAAGCGGCGAATCGCTGACAGTGTACACTCGTTACGAAGCACTCGGAACTCAGTACTCGGAACTCGGAACTTCTACGCCGCCGCCAGCGTGAACGAGATGACAGTGCCTTGCGGTGTGTTATCGCTGATCCAGATGCGTTGGCCGTGCGCCTCGACAATGCCTTTGCAGATCGCCAGGCCCAGCCCTGCGCCCCGGCTGGTGCTCTCCTTGCGCTCCACCTGCCGGAAGGCCTCAAAGACCAGCGGGCGGGCTTCCGGCGGAATCCCCATGCCCTGGTCACCCACGTCGATCTGCACTTTGCCACCACAGACACGGGCAGTCATGGCAATAGAGGTGCCGGGTGACGAAAACTTAGCGGCGTTGTTTACCAGGTTGACCAGCACCTGGGCAATACGCTGCTGGTCAGCCAGCACAGGCGGCAGGTTCTCGCCAGTGTGAATCTCCAGGCGATGATTGATCGTCAGCAACTGCAATTGCACGGCTGCGTTGTCGAAAATGACGGCGAGCGTGGATGGTTGCGACTGGATACGCAGCTTGCCGGCCTGCAGCCGGGACAGGTCGAGCAACTGATCGACCAGGTCGGTGAGCTTGTCCGCCTCCTGGTCGACGATATGCAGGAACTGGCACTGTTCGTTGGAGTCAAAGGAGACGTCCTCGGCCAGGAGTGTCGTCGTGAAACCCTTGATGGATGTGAGCGGGGTGCGCAGCTCGTGCGAGATCATGCCCAGGAATTGCATCTTGAGCCGGTCCGCTTCTTCCGCCGCCTTGCGCGCCTTCTTCTCCGCCTCGTATAACCGTGCACGGTCGATCGCCTGCGCGCATTGCTGCGCCAGGGTTAATAACAGGTCGCGATCCGAAGGGGCGAATGAATTTGGCCCAGCGAAGCTGATCCCGAACCCCCCAATGACACGCCCGCCGGCGACCAGCGGCAGGCTCGCGTTCGACTGGCTGCCATTCGCGGCCAGAACCTCTTTGAGCTCCGGGTAACCTGCCAGGTACTCGTCAAGCGTGCGTATCCAGACAGGCTTACCCGTGCGAACGGCATCGACAAAGGGGATACGTCGATCCAGCGAGATGCACGAGAAAAGCTCCAACGTGTCCGGCGCGAAGCCGTATTCACTGACCGGCACGATCGCTTTGCCGTCCTCGGACAACAATGCCACCCCGCCTGCGTGCCCGCCCAGGGCGGCAACGCTCCCTTGCACGATTGCATCGCCGATCTGGCGGGGTGTGGCCGCTTCGGAGAATTGGTTGGTGATCTCCTGCAGGATGGCAGCCCGCTGTTCGGCCAGTTTACGCTCGCTGATATCCTGCGCCGCTCCCACCACCTGTCTGACGCGACCATCGGCCGTGCGGTTGAATACTGTCTCCCGCGTGCTCAACCAATGCCACGTCCCGCCGGCATCCTGCACCCGGAATTCGTACGTCACGATATCGCCATCCTGCACACCCGCGAAGCGCCGAGATCGGAAG
>JAMDDR010000030.1:2791-4930 GCA_023488685.1 Chloroflexota bacterium
TGGATCGGTCATCTGGGTGCACCGATTCCACAATCAGCGCCCTACCCCTTTCCCGCAGTTGCTCGGGCGGATAACCCAGCACGGCGAACATCTGCTCGTTGGCATAGATGTTAAGCTGTTGCTCCATGTCATAGATGTAGATGGCGTTCGGGCTGGCATTGGCAATTCGTTCCAGGAAATGCTGGCTCTCGCGCAGTGCCTGCTCCGCCCGTTTGCGCTCGTCGATGTTGCGAAAGTAAACAGAAAGTCCGCGCGCCGTAGGGTAGACGTTCACCTCCACCCAGCGGTTGAGAAAAGCCGAAAAGGTTTCGAAGCGTTGTGGGCGTTGCTCGCGCTTCGCGCGGTACATCACCTGGTAAGCCTCGGTCTCTCTCCCTTGCGGAAACTCCTGCCAGATGTGCGCACCCATCAACTTTTCACGAGACCGGCCCCACAGTTGCACGGCGGCGTCATTCACATGGGTGAAACGCCAGCCATTATCCAATCCATAGAAGGGGTCCGTAATCCCTTCCAGAATGTCCAGGGTTTGCTGGCGCGAGGCATTTAACGCCTTGGCCATGTGTATCCATGCCTGGCTGGCCAGACCGGCCAGGCACGTAGCCCCCATCATGATGACGGCACGCGCCCAAAATTCCAGGGTGAGTTGGAAAGATCCATTGGGTGAAAGGAACAGATAGTGCAGCAGCAGGAGCGAGAGCACGGCGGACAATATACCAGGACCCGGCCCACCGAACCAGGCGCACAGCATCACGATGGGCCATACCAGGTAGAAAGTATTCGGTGCGAAAAAATCATGGAACAGCAAAGTGATCGCAATAGCAAGGACAGAGGCAACGACGGCGCATCCGTAACGTAGCCAGCGGGGATATTCAATGGGTCCCCTGTCATCAGATCTCGCAGCCAATACCGCCCCAAGGCGTTCCCGAAAGGGAGACTGGTTCATGTGAAGCAACCTCGACTCGCGCCAACACCGCGATCTGGTACTCTTGTCTTATCCGGTCAGCGCTTTAGCTGTAATGAGGCAACAATGGCCATGGACTAAAAGGCCACCCTATTGTAATGTCTGCGGCTCTGGGCGCCACTTCCAATTTGGGGCCAATGGGCAACCTCCCGCAGGTAGTTGGTGCTGGTCGCGGCCCGTAATGGCAACCTGCGGGAGGAGGGGCCAGCACCCTGTGAAGCACCGGCCCGGTCACTACTCATGTGATGTCATCGGCGTGTGTGCTCTCACGCCGATCAGTCGCGCGCTCCAATGGGACGCGGCCCCACGTCCGCGAGGTTGATTGGGCGGAAGCCAAGTGCCAACGCCGGCGACTCTGGCGCCAGTGTGAAATCAGCGTGTGCCGGGTCTCTAAAGCACGGATCAGCAGTGACGGAGTGCAGGTCAAAACCGCGCGCCTGCCACTGCGCCAGGTCCAGGTGCGGCACCGGGCTGGCCCGGCCACTCTGGCGCGGCCCGCTCATCACCACTGGCCGGCCCTCGATATCCCAGAACAGGTTGAGATCGCTCAGGATGAAGCGTCCTGAGAAATCACACGCATAACCGCCGATGAAGATTGGCTGGCCATCGGTGAGCACGATATTCTTCTCAAACGTAAATGACACGTGTGACTCGGCGCGCCCCAATGCCACCTGCCCTTCGCGCCCGAGCGCGAAGACGTTGTTGCGGATCACGTTCTCGCGACCGTAATGCACGTTGAAGGGCTGGCTGGACGTGTTGTAACAGATGTTGTCCTCGACGAGGATATGCGAACTGCCTTCGTCCAGGTAGATGGCCCAACCGCCGTAGTTGGCCTTCTCGATATCGTGGATGAGGTTGCCGCGCAACACGGTGCCGGGCTGCACGCTGAGCGTATAGATGCCACCCATGTCGCTCAACCAGGCCTTCCCCAGATCGTGAATGTGGTTCTTCTCGAAGCGGTTGTCCTTTGAGAGACTGTCCGTGTAACCCCACACCCAGCCAGACGAGATGCCACTGTAGTACAGGTCGTGGATGTGGTTATGCGACACGGTGTTGCCACCGCTGTGTTTGAGGAAGATCCCGGTAGCGCTGTGGTACACCCGCCCGCCGTCGTGGATATGATTGTCGCTGATGGTGTTGTTGCCACTACGACGCGCACTGGGCCCGTGCGCGTCCGC
>JAMDDR010000290.1 GCA_023488685.1 Chloroflexota bacterium
ATGGATTATCGTGGTTTCGTCGCGGGTGTCACCGTGTACCTGCCTGTGTTTGTGCCTGGTGCGCTGTTCTTCGTCGGAGACGGTCATGCAGTGCAGGGCGATGGCGAAATCAGCGGCACGGGGATTGAGGTCTCATTTGACGTTCAGTTTACAGTGCATCTTCTGAAACAGAAGCCAGTCCAATGGCCGCGTGGTGAGAATGACAGCCACATCTTCACCACCGGCAACGCCCGGCCGCTCGACCAGGCCGTGCAGACGGCCACGACGGAAATGCTGCGGTGGTTACGGCAGGATTACGGCCTGGATCATGTGGCGGCCAGCATTTTGCTCGGGCAGTGCGTCGAGTACGATGTGGGTAACATTTATGATCCGGCCTATACCATGGTATGTAAACTGCCCAAGCGGCTCTTACCAAAGCCCTGATGTGCTGACACGCCATTTGTCTGTGGCAGCGAACTGCTGTCAACGGATTGAACGGATTTGGGGGTCTCGCCTGTGATGGCTCATTGTTCTCTATGGGAAGGATCGCTGTCAACGGATGCAGAATGTGGGTTGACGCGTAGCGCAACGCCTGAACGGATTGAATGAATTCGTCAATAGACGGCGAGCAGATGGTATGGATGCTTTGTGGAACGCGGATGAGACGTGTAGACACATGGGTAAATCTATGGGAAACAAAAACGACAGCGCGGTGAAGCGTCACCAGTCACACTGGCTGCAGCACCTGCCACGTGTATGGGGCGCGGTTGCCATCGCGACATGGCTATTGCTCTCGCTGATCCTCCCTGCCCGTGCGGAATCAAAATCATTGCAATGGCTGCGCCTGGATAGTGACATCACCGTGCAATCCAACGGCGACCTGCGCGTGAGCGAGACCAATGTCATCCGCTTCACCAGCGGGACGTTCTCCTACGGGTACCGTGATATCGATCGCTCACGTCTGACCGATATCACTGACATTACGGTGAGCGAGAACGGCCAACCCTTGCGTACTGAGACCAGCCGCACCGATAAAGGCGAGTTGCGCATCCAATACTTTTTCGCGCCTGCGTCTGCCGAAGAACGCACGTTCGTGCTGGCATACACGGTGCGAGGCGCCACACGCTATTACGCCACCGGCGACCAGGTGTACTGGGCTGGCGTCTACGCTGCGCGCAACGGCTTCCCGGTGTTAAACGCACGCCTTTCGGTTACCTTGCCCCCGGGCGCAACGGCAGTCATGGCCGGCGCCTACGGCCCACCCCACACCTTCAAAGGTGAAGGCGAGAACGTGGTCATCGCCGAAGCGACTGCACCCATCGCCAGTGGGGAGGGGTTTGAGATTCGCGTGCAGTTCCCCCATGGCATCATCAGCGGGGACGCACCCCCCTGGCAGGCAACATTTGACCAGCAGCGTGAGTATGAAGAGATCGTCAAACCACGCAATGATCTGCTCTTCCTTCTAGCAACACTGGTGGTGCTGTTCGGCGGCCCGGCGCTGGCTGTGGTGCTGTGGTTCACCATCGGGCGCGATCCGCACGTCGATCGTATCACCGATTACCTCAACGAGCCCCCGGCAGGCTTGTCGCCCGGCCTGTGCGGCGTGCTGCTCGACGAGAAAGCCGACATGCAGGACATCATCGCCACATTGATCGACCTGGCCCGGCGCGGCATGATCGTCATCAAAGAAGGCAGCGACCACGGCCTGTTTGATCAGACATTTGCGCGCGGTCCGAACTTTCCATATAACGAGTTCAAAACGGCCCGCAGACGGTCAAGATACCAAGGTGCTAGCGATACGCCCGCACCAGAGCTGGCCCTGCACGAGTGGGCGCTGCTGGATGCGTTAGGCCTGGACGCGCTGCCCAAACGCGCATTGTCCGCCTTCCAGGATTCGTTCTATACCTACATCCCTGCCATCAAGGAGGCGCTTTATCAACAACTGGTTAACCAGGCTTACTATCACAACAGCCCTGTCCAATCACGCCGCCTGTATCAGAACGTCGCCAAATTACTGCTGTATGGCGCTATCGCCTGGGCCTTGTTGTGTGTGATCTGGCTGTGGCAGATCGCCGATACCGCCATCCTCTTCAGCATCGCCCTGGCGGCGAGCAGCCTGGCTTTCCGACTGGTCGCGCGCGCAATGCCGGTGCGAACCCGTCAGGGGGCAGAGGCTAAAATGCGCGCCGAAGCATTCAGACGCTATCTGCAGAATATCGAGAAGTACACCGATGTCAAAGCGGCCACGGCACTGTATGAGCGCTATCTGCCCTTCGCCATCGCCTTCGGCCTGGACCACACCTGGACCCAGAAATTCGCCGCGGCAAGCGCGCCCGCTCCCGCCTGGTACGTTCCGCTGCCCGGCGGCACCTGGCGCTGGTCGAGCAGAGATGAGGATACAGCGACGTCTCATCATGTGCCGGTCAGTGGTAATGCCACCCCGGCAGCAGCGCCGTCGAAAGATGACCTCACCATCGCCGTCGCCCAACCTTCTCCTGTCACGCTCGAAGGTGTAAACCAGCAACTGGCACAGTCGCTTGCCAGCCTCAACAGCAAACTGGTCGACATGTTCTCCGCTGTCGGTCATACCTTCGACAGCCATCCGCCGCCGGAGAGCGTCACCGCCTTCAGAGACACCGTGTCTGATATCGGCGACGCGCTGGGCGAATGGCTCAGCAGCAGTAGCAGCGGCAGCAGTGATCATGCCAGCAGCACCCGCAGCAGCGGGACGACCAGCCGCAGTACTGGCTCCAGTTGGAGTGGCGGTGGAAGTCGCAGCGGGGGCAGCTCCGGCGGAGGGGGTGGTGGGTTTGGGTAGTCACCAACCTGACAGGCTTATGTCAGGAACATATACGCAGCCGTTTAGAATTACCCTGTCGGCGGAATGCACCGCCACAACCGTAGCATGAATAAAGGACATCTGATGAGGCACTTACGCGTGTGGATTGCGTGCGCACTGACAGCAGTCGCTGTCATCGTCACAGCAGCTTCGCCGGCGCTGGCGGAGAGCAAGTCACTGCAATGGAACAACCTCGACGTGGATATCACCGTGATGCCAAACGGCGAATTACAGATTGTCGAGACGAACATCATCAACTTCACCAGCGGTTCGTTTTCGTTCGGGTATCGCGACATCGACACATCGCGGCTGACCGGCATTCGCGACGTTCAGGTCACCGAGCTAGGACAACCCTTGCAAGTGGAGACCAGCCGGCCGGAAAGTGATATTTATCGCATCAAGTATTACTTCTCACCCGCTCGTAACGAAGCGCGCACATTTGAGATCGCCTATACCATTCAAGGCGCAGTACGATACTATCCTGAGGGAGATCAAGTCTACTGGAAGGCTGTCTACCCGGACCGCAATGGATACGCCGTGCTGAACTCGCGCGTCACCGTCAAACTACCGGATAGCGCGACAGCAACGCAGGCAGCCACCTATGGCGCACGCGCGAATGTCACCGGCGCTGGAGAAAGCACGGTGGTGGCCGTGGCCCAGGAACCTATTGACAGCGGCCAGGAACTCGAAATTCGCGTGCAATTCCCCCACGGTATTCTCACCGGCCAGGCGCCCCCCTGGCAGGCAGCGTTTGACCAGCAGCGCACCTACGAGGAAACCACCAAGCCGATGGTCGATCTGCTGTTCCTGTTGGCGGGGCTGGTGATCTTTTTCGGCGGGCCGGCGCTGGCGGTGCTATTGTGGTACAAGCGCGGGCGCGACCCCAATGTCGGTCTCGTCGCCGAGTATCTGAATGAGCCGCCACCGGATGTGTCCCCTGGCATCGCCGGCACCCTGGTCGACGAACGCGCCGACTTGCAGGACATTATTGCGACGCTGGTGGATCTGGCCAGGCGCGGCGTGCTGACCATGCAAGAGGAGGGCGAAACCAATCGCTCCGGCCTGGTGTACAACCGGGACTGGGTGTTCTCGCGCGGTCCCAACTATGGGATTGACCTGAAGCCCTTTGAAAGCCAATTGGTGGCTGCCCTCGACCTGACGCGGCGTAACCAGCGCGAACTGTCAGATCTCAAGTACAAGTTCTACCAAAAGGTCGACGGCATCAAGAATGCGCTGTACGACCAATTGGTACATGAGGGTTTATATACGCGCAGCCCGGAAAAGACGCGCGGCGCTTATTCTGCCCTGGGCGTGCTCCTGGTGGTTCTGACGATCGTCGCCGGCGTCATCGCCATGGCACTGACTGATATCACCAGCACGGCACTATGCTTGCCGGCGGCGCTGGCCGTGACGACCGTAGCCTTTTTCGTCATCGCGCAGGCCATGCCATCCCGCACACGCAAAGGCGCAGACATGAAGATGCGTGCCGAAGCGTTCAAGCGCTATCTGCAAAACATTGAGAAGTACACCGACCTGAAGGCGGCCACCGACCAGTTTGACAAATACCTGCCCTACGCCATTGCATTTGGCGTCGACCGCACCTGGATCAACAAGTTCTCATCCGTCGATGCGCCGGCGCCGACATGGTACATCCCCTATTACGGTCACGGGCGCGGCTGGAGCGCGGCAGGAGCCGGCGGCGCAACAGGAAAGGGCGTGGGCGACATCAGCGGCGCCGCGCGTGCCCCAGCCAGCCTGGAAGGGGTGAACAAGTCGTTGAGCACCGGGTTATCCAACATCAACACCGGCCTGGCTGCCATGTTCACATCCGTTGCCACCACGTTCGTGAGCGTTCCCGCGCCAAAGAGCAGCAGTAGCGGCTGGAGCGGCGGTGGCGGCGGTTGGAGCGGCGGCGGTGGTGGCGGCGGTGGCGGTTCCGGCGGCGGCGGCGGCGGGTTTGGTTGACAAAGCTGAAGTTTCTAAAACGGAGAAACATATGAGCCAAGGCAAGACAATCGGCATGATTCTGGCAGGAATAGGGCTGGCGATTCTCATTCTGGCAACGGCATGGGCACTCGCCAACGAGAT
>JAMDDR010000371.1 GCA_023488685.1 Chloroflexota bacterium
ATTGACCCGCATGCCAACCCAATCGACCCGTTGATTGCAGAGTTGCATGCTGCAGATGGCGAAGACCGGGTGGCGTTGCGCAACGGCAGCCGTCTCGTCGCCAGGCTTGTGCATGCTGTGCCCATGACCGATGCGGGCGCTGACGTCCCGCAGGTGAATACACCTCCTGGCGAAGCCCCAACGCAACGGCTTGAGTTGGCGACGCGCGGCACGTTCGATGGGCTGGCGCTCAAGGAGGCATCGCGGCGGCCACCCGCCCCCGGCGAGGTGGAGATACGGGTGTATGCCAGTGGCCTGAACTTCCGCGACGTAATGAACGTGCTGGCCATGCGCGATGACCCGGAGCCGCTCGGCAGCGAGTGCAGCGGCAGGGTCGTGCGGGTTGGCACAGGCGTTCAAGGGGTGAAGGCCGGCGATGACGTGATCGCCATCGCCGCGGGCAGCTTCGGCAGCTATGTCACGACGCGCGTTGAGCTGGTGGTGCCCAAGCCGGATACCCTGAGCTACGCAGAGGCGGCTGCATTGCCGTTGGCTTTCCTGACGGCATATTATGCGCTCCACCACGTGGCCCGGATCACAGCCCATGACAAGGTCCTGATTCACGCTGCGGCGGGTGGCGTCGGGCTGGCTGCGGTGCAACTGGCACAGCGCGCGGGGGCAGAGATCTACGCCACCGCGGGCAGTCCCGCGAAGCGAGAATGTCTGGCTGCGCTGGGCGTGCGGCACGCCATGAGCTCACGCACGCTGGATTTCTGCGATGTACTCAGGCGCAGTCAACCCGAAGGGGTGAGTGTGGTGTTGAATTCACTAGCAGGCGAGTTCATCTCGAAGAGCCTGGATGCTCTGTGTGAGGATGGGCGCTTCCTGGAGATCGGTAAGCGAGAAATATACAGCGCGCAACAGGTGGCCGCGGTCAAGCCACACGCGACATACACCGCCATCGATCTGGCTGCCATTATTGCGAACGACCCTGCGCTCACCCGGCAGATGTTGTTGGAAGTGCTGGACACCCTGCGCGCAGGTGTGCTCAAACCACTGCCGGTGCAGACGTTTGCGCTGGACGAAGCAGCCGACGCGTTCCGCTATATGGCGCAGGCCAAGCATATCGGGAAGATCGTGATTACGCAGCCAGACGGCAATGCGGCACAGGACACGGCGCGGATTCGTCCCGCCGCCACGTATCTCATCACCGGCGGACTGGGCGGGCTTGGGTTGCGCACGGCACGCTGGCTGGTTGATAAAGGGGCGCGACATGTGGTGCTGGGTGGGCGCAGCGGCGCGTCTGACGAGGCACGTGCGGAACTGCACGACCTGGAACGGGGTGGTGCACAGATCGTGGTGTTGCAGGCTGACATCGCGCAGATGGATCAGGTGTCGCAGGTGCTGGCGCGGATCGATCAAGATATGCCGCCGTTGCGTGGCGTCATTCATGCGGCGGGTGTACTCGACGATGGCGCGCTGTTGCAACAGACGTGGGCGCGTTTCCGCACGGTCATGGCGGCGAAGGTGGCGGGTGCATGGAACTTGCACGTGCTGACACGGGCACTGCCTTTGGACTTCTTCGTGCTGTTCTCGTCGGCGGCGGCGCTGTTTGGCTCGCGCGGGCAGGCGAATCACGCGGCGGCGAACGCCTTCATGGATGCGCTGGCACATTACCGGCGGGCTTGTGCGCTCTCCGCGCTGAGTATAAACTGGGGTGCCTGGGCACAGATCGGCGCCGCGGTGAAGCATCATGTGACGGAGCGCGCCGTGACACAAGGGGTGGGGGTCATCGAACCGGAGCAAGGTATCAAGATACTCGACCAGATGCTCGGACCATCAGGCACACTGGCGTTTACACAGGTGGGCGTGGTGCCGTTCGAGTGGCCCGAGTACGCGCGCCGATTTGCTGCCGGTGCTGTGCCGGCGCTTCTGGTTGATCTGATCAGCAATGTTCAACCGGTGCAGGCCGGCGATCAACGCCAACAGGCGGTCGTTGCCCGCGATGAGACTGGAAAAACGCCACCAGCGGATTGGGCAGATCGACTGGCGGAAGCGCCGTTGAACCGGCGCCGCGTGTTGCTCATCACGTACGTGCAGGAGCAGGCTGGGCGTGTCCTGGGGATCAACCAGAATAAGCTGCGCGAACGGGTGGCATTGAATGAAGTGGGTCTCGATTCACTGATGGCGGTCGAGTTGCGCAACCTGCTGGGCAGCGGTCTGGGTCTGAAGCACGCGTTGCCGGCGACCCTGGTGTTTGACTATCCAAGTATCGAGGCGCTGGCGGGTTACCTGGAGGACGAAGCGCTACCGAGCTTGCTGGTAGATCGGGGAGCTCCATTACAGGAAGGGGATCTCTCCGACATTTCCGTTGTAGCGAGTCGTCCTGCTGTAACGGGCGTACTCGAAACATTGGAGGAGATGTCAGACGAAGAGGTGGATCGACTGTTTGCGGAGAAGATGAAGAACGGGCCGGCACCTTGATCAAGGAGGTTGTGAGGATTGACTGTTGCAGCGTGGGCTGTGACGACCAACGCCTGTTTACCGACATTGCCGTCGCACAGTACGGCCAACGGTGGTGCATCAAGGATGTGTACGCCATCGTTAAACGTCTGTTGAGCTTGGCGTACTTCTAGTGGGGCACGCCGAACGCCATTCAACTGCAACTATGGACACCCTGGTTCTTGTAAGCCGTTCTGGTGGATCTCTTTATGCGGACCTTAACTTGTGACCGTTAGGCTCAGGTAGATGCCAGCCAGCAGCTAGGTCAGGTTGCGCAATGGGGGGTGGTGCAATATTGGACTGATTCGTTTCACTTCCTTTTACCAGGTAAGACACAAATGGCTGGCTTTCATATGCCTCCATCGGATAAATCTGGTTCTGGTACAACTCAAATTTACTCGATCAAGGGTGATGGTCAATCTGATTTAAGAAAACTGTCAGGTAGCTAGACTACTGAACTTATGGTCGCGTTTTGATTACGGATGGAGTCATAGAAATATGAATCACACAAACACTGCTGCAGTGGTAACTAGCGTGCAGAATACCAATCGTGTGTGTCCCGTCTGCGGTACCTATGACCATACATTTCTGTACCGGCCGAAGCATTCCCCCGGAGACGTGGTGCTCTGCAAACGTTGTGGACTTGTCTACGTATCTCCGATCGATGATTGGAAGTCGATCATATCTGACGGTCCAAATCAAGGCCATGAACTGGAAAGTATTCTGCATAGCAGCGACCTGCGGGATATCGCAGACTGTTGGGAACTCGGGCTTCTTCCCACTAAACTAAATGAGAATGAAGCGATTCGGATTAACGCAGCGCGATGCCTAAAAGCTATCGAACACTACCAACCTGGTCGGGGTCGTCTGATGGACTACGGCTGCGGTTGGGGTTTTTTTCTGCAGGCAGCTAAAGAACGTGGCTGGGATATTTGCGGTTTGGAACCTTTACCGGGTCATGCTGTGTATGCCCGAGCGATGACACAGGCAAATATCGTCACAGATACACTGCACGACAATACCTTCCCTGCTGATTATTTCGACGCTATTACTGCGTTACAGGTTTTCGAACATCTTCCCAACCCCGCGGCTGAATTGCGTAAACTGCATCGAATCATGCGCCCTGAAGGTGTACTCTTAATAGAGGTACCGAACATTGATACCTGGAGCGTACGTCTTCTAGGCAAAAGACATCGACATTTCGTGGAGGATCATCTTAATTATTTCTCTGCTAGCACACTGTGTCTGTTGTTGAAAAATTCCGATTTCGATGTATTGGAGTCGTGCATAACACCACGACAGATGACAATTCATCATCTGGTAAAGGATTGGGGAGCGAGGTTCATGCCTCATTTCATATCTGAAGTAACGGCAAGGTCTATACAACGATTGGGATTGGGTCAACAAATTATCAGCCTGAATATCGGTGACATTCTAACAATCATCGGGCGTAAGCCGCTGTTGTAGTGACCGTGCCATAAAAACCAAGTCACATAATATCTGGAAACAAGACCGCGTTGAGATTTCATTGCGCATGGCTATTGGGAAGAATGCACTGCCAAACAAAGCCTAACCGATGAGGTGATTGTGCGCGTTCATGCAGGACAACCGCCCACACCGTGAGAAGATACAATGGTGTGCCGTTTTACTCAGGCACACTCACGCACGGGATACAAGCAACTGACTTGGCAGATGATGGTCAAAAACTTGGCTTTTCCCCGGGCAAAATTAGGTGTATGCGCAGCACATCCATTCGACCGTGACTCATTGCCCGAGTTGCACGGTGTCGCTGTAGGCAGAGGTTGCGCTTTATGCGCACCGCGTGCTAATCCCCGGCCTTGGGGCGCCCCAAGGCGGGCAGAGGTGCTGGTGTTGGTGGGACTCCACACAATGGTGTTGGCCGATGATATGCACCGCAATCAGCACAAGATATAGCAAAATCTATGTAACATCAGGGTGAAGTCTCGACCTCCATGGTGTAGATTACCCACCTGGGTCGTCTGAACCGATTAGGTTGTGATGTCCTCGCGGACGGCTGTGTGAGGCTGTGGGGAACTGAGGGGGGAGTACCAAGATGGATGAATTCATCGATCGAATCAGCAAATTGTCGCCAAAGAGGCTGGCACTTCTGGCTGTGGAGCTGCAAACCAAAATCGAGTCGCTGGAGCGTGCCCGCGCGCCAGAACCCATCGCCATTATTGGCATTGGCTGCCGGTTCCCTGGCGATGCCAACACACCCGAAGCCTATTGGCGCCTGTTGCGCGACGGCGTCGATGCCATCAGCGAGGTGCCGCCGTCGCGTTGGGACGTGGATGCCTTCTTCGATGCTGATCCGGATTCACCCGGCAAGACCGCCACGCGCTGGGGCGGTTTTCTTGATGGCGTTGACCAGTTCGCCCCCGCTTTCTTCGGCATT
>JAMDDR010000019.1:0-9247 GCA_023488685.1 Chloroflexota bacterium
CGTCAGTGCTATCGGGGCGCTGCGTGACCGTGGCCGGCGCGCCAGACTTGTAGTTTCGGGGGACGAGCCGGCAAGCGTGCTGCCTCAACTCAATCTGATGGCACGAGTGGCTTTCTCCATCTCGCGGCTGCAAGACACCCGCCTGGGAACGCTGGGCGGGATACTCCCCAACCTGCCGGCCGCCCAATATCACCGCGATATCCTGGCCGACAAGCTGGGGCCACAAGTGGTCCATATCCCCATCGCTCTGTTCAATGCCTTCCTTTCTACCAACGATGAGTCCGATCCCTCGGTGAACAAGGAGATACGGAGCTTGCGTCGCGCCTTTGACGTGCGAGTTGAAGACGGCATACTCCGAAAGGCCACCCGCTTCCACCACGCTCTACGGGATTTGACCAGGCAACACCGCCTCGCCGCAGTAGCTATGGAGTGCCACACCGAGTTGACGCCCCTTTTCGACATCAACCCCTGCTTCGGGTTTGCTGATGTGGATCGCGACTACTTGATCGGCTGTGAGGGCGATGTGCTCGCCACAGTAAACATGCTGATGATGTTGTTCCTGACAGGAAAAGAGCCCTGTTTGGGCGACGTCTACGCGGTTCGAGATGGAATTGTCACGCTGGTCCATTGCGGGGCTGGTTGCCGAGTTGCAGCACCTGAGATGGTTGTCATCGCAGAACAGGACGCACCCGACAACCCCGGCCTGCGAGAGTGCCGGGATACTAAGATGGCTATGTGCATTCCCAACCCGCCGGCTGGTGAGATCACACTGTCTCGACTCTATGGGCAAGGCTGTGATCAGTTGCATGTTGCATGCGGCACTGTGCTTGACGCGGACATCAGAGACAGGCTGAAAATACACATTCGACTCCATAATCCTGATGGCTTCATGGAGCAGGTATGCGGCAACCACTATGTGCTGAGCCATGGAGATCTACGGCCTGAGATCAGGCTGCTGTGCGAATGGCTCAAACTCAGACTCACAGAGACTTGAGGCACTGATCGTTTGGGGTTACGAGTGCCTCGTAGTACAAGCGAAGGGCCTCAAAACAGGATGGCGGAATAGGAGACGCCTTATGAATAAGCAACGATTTCGCGTTGTTATTACAGACGTGTACCCAACCGACACATTGGAGCCAGAAAGGGAAGTGCTGGAGCCGCTCGGCGCGCAAGTAATCCCGTGCCGCTGCGTGACCGAACAGGATGTGATTGAGGCTGCTCAAGGAGCCGACGCACTTCTCGTCCGTGAAGCCAAGGTCAGCGCCCGAGTGATCGAAACATTGGACCAATGTAAGGTAATTGTCTGTTGCGGAGTCGGAACCGACCATGTCGACCTGGACGCAGCGACCAGGAAATCCATCATCGTTGCCAACGAACCTGACTACTGTGTAGAAGAAGTCTCCAACCACGTCATGTGTTTCCTGTTGGCTTGCGCAAAAAAACTACAGCGTCTCGACGCCGTAACCAGACAAGGGAGGTGGGGTTATGATATCCTTTCTCCCATGGGACCTATTCAGGGAGAGACCCTCGGGTTGGTCGCCTTTGGCAGCATTGCTCGCCGGGTAGCCCAGAAGGCGCAAGCCTTCGATCTCAACACAGTAGGGTATGACCCCTACGTGAGCGCTGAGGTATTTGAGACATGGAAGGTAGAATCTGTCAGCCTGGAAGAGTTGCTACGGCGATCAGATTTTGTCTCCTCGCACATCCCGCTTACTCGAGAGACAGTGCACCTGTTCGGTGAGCGCGAGTTCCGGCTCATGAAACCGACAGCCTACTTTCTCAACACGAGCCGGGGCAAAGTGGTGGACGAGGCGGCCCTTATCAGAGCACTGAGGGAAGGCTGGATTGCCGGGGCGGCACTGGATGTTCTGGAAAAGGAACCCTCAGACCCTGGAAACCCGCTGTTTGCGATGGATAATGTGATCCTGACTCCCCATAGTGCCTACCACTCAGATGTTAGTTGGAAAAGACTCTGCCGTCTGGTCGCAGAGGACGTAGCTCGGGTATTTGCCGGATATTGGCCGAGGTCGCTAGCAAACCATACCATCAAGGAGAAACTGACCTTGCTCGATCCGTAGTCTGGTTGTCTTGCCCAACTCTGGGACAGGCTCTTCTCTGTGTTCATCCTTGGAGGAAATAGGAATGCGAAAGAATAAATTGCGGGAGATATTGAACAGTGGGAAGCCAAGTATCGGCACCTCACTCCTAACCACCTGGCCGTCCGCCGTGGAGGTCATCGGACACACGGGTACATTCGATTATGTCGAGTTTGATGCCGAGTACGGCGCCTTTGACCTCTACGCACTGGACGACTTCTGCCGCGCGGCCGAGTTGTACGACTTGTCCACAATGATCAAGGTTGACCAGGCATGCCAGCGCTTCCACGCCCAACGGGCGATAGGCTCTGGTTTTCAAGGCGTCATTATGGTGGATTGTCGCTCAGCGGAAGATGCTCGCGAGTGTGTGCGTGCAGTGCGTCCCGAAACGCCTGAAGGGGGTGGCCTGCATGGGGTCGGCATCCGCCGCATCGCATATGTGTCGGAAGCCGGCACCGCAGACTACGTCCAGGCACTAAAAGACGTGGTCGTCGTCTTGATGATCGAGAAGAAGGCAGCCGTAGACAATCTCGAGGAGATTCTGTCGGTAGATGGTATTGATATGATCCAGTGGGGCCCAACTGACTACTCCATGAGCATTGGCAAACCTACTGCATACCGCCTGCGGGGAAAACCGGAGATCAAGGCGGTGGAACGCACAGTGTACGAAACGGCGGCAAGGATGGGTGTGCCGGCACGCGCCGAGATCGAGAGCCCGGACCAGGCCAGATACTACCTGGACTTGGGAGTGCGCCACTTTCACATCGGACTGGATATTGCCATTCTCTACAGCTGGTGGAAGAAAAATGGGGAAGAGCTGCGGAAGATAATATCCGACGTGTAGCGATACCGCATCACCGCCTGCAATCACATGCGCGTTGAGCAGAGAAACGTGACAATAGTCCCTCGCGCTGACTCGGACTACTGTCACGTTTCCTACTTCTTGAGGTTTGTTTAGACGCGCAGCGTGTCGCCTCCCACAAGACCAACCAGCAGGGGCGCTGTGGCATGGAGCCCTTGGGGGGCTGCCACCGCCGACAAGGCGCGGTTTGGAGGCAACTCAGGTCTCGCACATGACCAGCTGTGGCCTGCATCACGGGAGATGAACAGACTGCTGGCCGTTGCGACCAGAACGTGCGGCTCGACAGGAAACTGTGAAGAAAGCACCAACGCGTTCACTGCGCCGGTGACAGTACCTTTCCCTAGCTGGGTCCAACTTTCTCCACCGTTGCGGGAGCAATAGAGGCCACAGGACTCCGTGCCGGCAAACAGAGTGCCATCCCTCGCGTAGGCCGGTGACAGCGCCAGGCTGGTGACGGGGGCAAGATCAGCCGGGAAGTTGATCTCTCGCCAGGAACGACCTCCGTTCGTGCTGCGAAACACACCGCTTTCCGTGCCCACGAACAGTGTCGCGTCGCTGGAAAAGTCGTGCGAAATGTTCATGGAGAGGATACTCATATCCCAGAGACCAAAATTCCATTGCTGCCAGCGGCCTCCCCCATCATCGGAAAGAAACACCCCGTCTTCGAACGTTCCAACAAGTAATGCGCCGTCGCGAGCAAAATTGGGCGATAGTACGATGGTGGAAACCAACGGAGGGGGGGATGGCAACACGGCGAGCTGCCATGTGCGCCCGCCGTCAACGGAGCGCAACACGCCTCCGTGGATGCCAGCAAACACGGTCTGATCCGCTTCAAAATCCGGCGAAACGGCGACGGATGTCGTCATCAACGGATCTTCCACGTTCAATGCCTGGTAGGCACTCTGCCAGGTAATGCCACCATCCTCAGAACGGGACAATCCCGCGCCTCTTGCAGCAAAACAGATGCCATCCTGTCTGAAGTTGGGCGATGCGGCGATGGAGTACACGATGTCTTGGGATTGAGGTGTTTCAGTCATAGTGTTGGGGAGTACTCTTTCTTGCCTGACTGGAGACCTGCCATTTAGGGATTGTCTGCAGTTTGGGGCGGCTTCTTACGATGAACCAGCACGTCGATCGTCAACGCCAATGCGGTCGCTGTGATGGCACGGTGCACCACCGCCTTCTGGACAGCAGCAGCGTCCCAGATACCCGCCTCTGACATATGAACCACCCGCTCGCTTATCACATCAAAGCCCCGTCCCCCACCTGCTGCATTGATTTCGGACATAACCTCGGCAGCATCGAACCCGGCATTGGTGATGATGGTACGAGTGGGTTCTTCCAACGCCCTGATCAAGACACGGTACGCGGCTTGCCCATCGGGATCCGTGCATTGACCAAGGGCACTCTGCAAGGCAGAACGACACGCCAACAGTGACACACCGCCACCAGGTACCACGCCCTCGCGAATAACGCCGCGCAGGGCTTCGCATGTGCGCTTGGCCAGCTCCTTCCGCGCCTCGACTTCCGGCTGCATCAAGCCACCAACCGATAACGTGGCCAATCCTCCCATGAGATTGCCAATGCGCTGTCGAAGCAGCTCGCGGTCACTACCGTCCTCCGCAAGCGTAAGTGCACTGCGCAGGCTGGCAATACGTCCTCGCAATGCGCAGGGATCGCCCTTTCCTCCTACGATACCAAAACCGGAGGCATCCGCCCACACGCGGCGGGCACGCCCCAGGTCTTGCAGGTTGACCCCTTTCACAGTCTCACCAGTCGCCTTCAGAATGGGGCGTCCACCAGTCAGGATGGCCAGGTCCTCCAGAGTTCCTGGCCGGTCGGCGATGCCGCCGGGTGTTTTGACCGCGATAGTCCCGAACTTGCCCGATGTTCGGTTGACCAGCAGGAGCGCAGTTACCCTCTCGGAGACACCACCGGCGATGACCAGCAATCCTGGAATGCCAGCGTGCGCGACTGCCGACAACACGGGGGCAAGATGATAGGGGTCTTCGATGTCTATGTCACTGATCAAGATAGCAGCGTTGTCTATCTGGGTCCTGAGTCTGGTATGGTCGGTGATCATCTCTCGCGACAGGAGACCGCTGCCCCAATACGCGCCACTCACATATTCTCGTTCGATTTCTCGACGACGCCCCGTCCGGATTTGCAGTTGCCCGTATTCACCAATGATGTCGAGGACTTCGCCAAGCACAATGGCCAGCTCATGATCGTGAGAAATGGACTCGGCTACGTGAGCCAATTGTCGCTTGCCATCGAGTCGGGTGGTCATGCCGCTCAACCGGTCAAGGATGAGTTGCAGGCCCTTCTCCAGGTGATGGCGAAAGACCATTGCATTCCCCCCGGCGACTATATAGCGCAAGCTTCGGTTGTAGATTGACTGAAAGAGCACCGCGGCCGTGGCTGTACCATCACCGACATCTTCGTGCAAGCGCCACAGAACGTGACGGATGAACATGGCCCCCATGTCCTCATCACGATCCGGCAGTTCGGTGATTCGCCGGCTGATCACTCCACCGTCGTCAAGGAGTTCGGGTGTTCTTGCTCGGAACGTCGGCTCGATCGCCACCATCCGTGGCAGTGGGCCCAGGGTGGGACGGATGACCTCCACTATCTGGTTGATGCCTCTTTGGAAGCCCAGGTAAGTGGCAGGTTGAAACACTACTCGGCGACTGGTCTGTTTGGGCATGCGGTTTCCTGTGGCGGCAACTTGACTCAATCAGTGCAAAATTATCACAAAACATCTTCGTTGTCAATCGCAGAATGGTCAAAATACGAGAAAATGTCAGGGCGTAGCCGCCCTTGGGACTGTTATGGGAGCAACAAGGGACTTTGGCTGTGTCATATTCCCAACGGTTCTGGTATCATACAATCCCGTGTCACACAGCCAGTCCAACCCGCGCTATTGCTCTCGAAGAGATAGATTGATCCAGCCAGGGAGGGGGAACGCCAATGGGCAACAAACACAACACCCGCGACATGGATGATGTAGTCCGGCGGAATCGTCTGTTTTGGGATTGTGGTGAGACCGATCGCCCACTAATTGGGGTTACCTATGATTATATGCTGTACCCCGAAGTCACTGCCTCGGCTGTGAGTTTGGGGGAAGTCATGCCCGATCACCTGGATATTGGGCTGCTGTTGGCTGAATACGAGAAGAACTTGCTTGCCCGCAATACAATCGGGGACGATATTGTCGCCGCGGCTGCGCCGGTGCTGGGGATGCCCTGGTTGGAAGCGATGTGTGGCTGTCGCGTACTCAACGCTGACGGAAACAGCCTGTGGCCCGAGCCTCCTCCGGGGGGGGCTGATATGGCCGATATTCGCGTCTCATGGGACAACCCTTGGTTGACGAAGCTGCTGCAGGTTCTTCAGATACTTGTCGAGCGGGCGGCGCATCGTTATCCGATCAGTATCAGCCATCTCAGAGGTCCGGCTGATGTCTTGGTCGCATTGTTGGGTTCCGATCATTTCTTCCTGGCCTGTTACGATGATCCTGATCGGCTCGCTCGTCTCGGGCGGCAAGTTGCGGAACTCTGGATACAGGTGGTTCGTGCTCAACAGAAGATCATCCCACCCTATCTGGGAGGGTACGCAGTACTGGAATTTGATCTATGGGCACCCGGGGGGACAGTCTACCTGCAAGATGACACATCTGGCATGATCTCCCTGAAACAATATCGTTCTTTGTTCATGGATTCGATACAGGCCATGGCATTTATGCCCTACAGTGCCGTTCACCTCCACATACCTTCCCTGCACCTCGCGGAGGAATTCTCACAGGTGCGTAACGTGCGTTGCATCAACTGCAGCTGCGACTCGCAGACTACGACCTTTCAGGACGCTTTGCCAACCCTACGACGGCTACAGGAGCGCAACGTGCCACTTGTCCTGAACAAATACGTTCAAGAAGGCTTTTCGCTGGAAGAGTACGAGGAAATACTGGACGGACTGTCACCGGCTGGTGTGTGTGTTCACCTCAGAGCGGGTTCTGTGGAGGAAGGGCAGGCGGTCATGGCGTACGTCCGTGAAAGGGCCAGGAAGGGCAGGCGTCCTTAGAGCGTGAAGCCAGCCCTGGCCCGGCCCACGAGTGGCCTCTTGAAAAAGGGGAGTGTTCGTCTTGACATTCACCGCCATGAAAGCCACTTCCATCCATTCGTGGCGCTTACGTCACCTCTAACTCACGGCTTGCCGCACTTACGATGGTCTCCATCTCCTTGACGACCACTGGTTCCAACTTCGGCGATCGATGGGGATCGCTCAGAAGGCGACTTACCCGAGCTGTTGCCTTTTCGTTTATGTCTTTGGCCCCTTTGTGTTCCCAGGCGAGGTAGTCCAGCCGATTCGGTAGAGACAGGCGACAATACTCAGATCGCATGTGAGCCAGTGTGTGCTCATCGTCCAGGTAGTGATTCTCGGGTCCCACACGGGCAATGACATCGAAGGCAAGCGTGTCAGCCGTAACCCTGATCCCTTCCTTCTGCCGTCTGAGAGCTCCAAAGATGTCATCATCAATGACCATCTGCTCAAGGCTGGCGAGACCATGTTGCCCGAGTGCGCCTGCGCCGCCAGCAATGCTGGTTCCCATCATGAAGGAGAGGTAGCCTGCCAGAACCCTCTCTATACCAGATTGTTGATCGCATACCATCGCGTCCGTGCCCATGCCAAGGCTGGCAGTTGGCAACCCGTAATGCCGGCCTATCTCGATGCATGCACCGATCAACAGGCCATATTCGGCGCCTCCGTAGGAAGCCATCGCATGCTGCACGTCGAAGATAGCCGGATAGGCAGAGTACACAACTGGCGTCTCTGGATAGGCGGTCTCGATAAGAGTGATAGCGGCCAGTATCTCCGCATTCATCTGGACCAGGCTACCAGCCAACGTGATCGGTGTCGCAGCGCCAACAAGCCCTGCTGAGCTCACGTTGATTGGTATGCCGTGTTTTGCACATTCCAGTGCCAGATCGCACTGCACATGGGAGAAAACGAGCGGGGTATTCACTGACGACAAGACCATCACTCGTGGGCCTGCCTGGTTGGGTACAGCCTTCAGCAACTCTGCCCACCAGCGCACCTCCTGGCCAGCGTATCCCGACATCATAATCGGTTTGCTGCTGCACTGCAGCAAAACAGCCAGAACATACACATCACAAGTTGCTTGTGGGACATCTTGTGGGTGGATGCCGGACACCACATCAATATTGGGCAGAATGTCCGCCAGGTACACCCAGCGTTCGACGTCCGCTCTCGTCACCTTTCGACGCCGACGAGACGTGCCGTCGAGAATGAAATTCGGTCCTGAAGCCGGCCGCGTATGAGTTGGACCATCCGCCGACAAACGGATGTCCTTGTCCGGTGTCAGGCCCCTCAGGATGAATTCACGCGGCGCTTGTTTGAGTGCATTTTCGATCAGAGAGGGGGAGAGCCTCACACGTTGGCACTGCCGGTCCACGCGTGCGCCGGCCTGGGCCAACACGTCCAACGCCTTGTCGTGCTTGATGACAATTCCCACCTCGTCTAAGACACGCAAGGTCGTGTCATGAATCCTTTGTATGCCTGCGCTGCCCAGCACTTGTGTCTGCGTGATTGAGGCATCAGGAATGCAATCTGTCACTGTCACCACGACCTCCTACGACGACAACTTGCTCATTGTTTGCGGCGGACCAATCCATCTGCCGCTGTCTCTATAGACCGCTGAACGAACCGTACTCATGGGCTGCTTCATACAAGGCTATGATGTTATCCGGGGGCGTGTTGGCTTGTATGTTGTGACAGGGCGCCACGACGAAGCCCGTGTGATCGCTGGCAAGCGTGGAGATCAGGTGTTTGACCTCTGTCCTGACGTCATCGGGAGTGCCCCAAGGTAGTGTCTTCTGGTTGTCCACTCCTCCATGAAAACAGAGGCGGTCTCCAAATTCAGATTTCAGCTTTGCCAGGTCCCAATAACCACTGCGCCACTGGATAGGGTTCAAGACATCGACCCCCATGTCTACCAGGGTAGGCAACAGCTGACGGATATCGCCATCGTCGTGATGGAAAACAGCAATCCCATACAATTTGGCCAGGTCAATCGCTCGTAGCATCGGTGCCCGGTAGAACTTGTCGAACGTCTTGGGGCTGATAAGCAAACCACTCTGAGATCCGAAATCGTCCGTGACATGGGTAATATCTATGAAACCATGCCCTACTTCAAAGCAACGCCGAAAGGATCCGGGAAGCGGCCAGGGAAATCCTCGAGAGTATACAATCGGGCGACCGGGTCCTGATGGCG
>JAMDDR010000019.1:9257-22640 GCA_023488685.1 Chloroflexota bacterium
AAGCAACGCCGATGGAACTCGGTGAAGAAATCGGAAACCCGCTCAATGAGGAAGTGGGCGAAATCAGGCTCCAGAATCGTGTCCGTAAGCGACAGTTCCAAGCCACGCAGCATGCTGTGGTAGTAAAATGGAGCCGTGAAGCCGACGCAGATTGCTCGGCCTCCAACGCGTTCGGCCATCTCGGGGAGGGCATTATAGTCGTACCAATCGGGGTCTGGCCAGGGGTATGCATCCAAGTCGGCAATAGTCTTGGCTTCTGACAACGGGTAATAGACCTGTTCCACGTGCAAGGGATCAGCCGCATTTGGCGGACGACGAAATCCCATGCCCCATTCGTTCTCCGCATAGTCATCTTCGACGCGCAGCTCTGGGCCGATGTATGGGGGCATCAAACGAAAAATGCCGTCTATGTCCAGATTGTCGAACAGTTCCACGATCGGTTCCTGCCGACGCATTACCATACTATCCATGGGACGCATCCCCTCGGGAGATGTGTCAGTACCTGCATCAATCCCGAAATGCTTAAACAGCTGGTATTGAACCAGGGGAACCGCCCAAAAGTCCGTAGGAACTCTGTCCACCGGCTCGTGGTGAATAGCTGCCAGAATTCGTTGACGATGATCCACAGTGGGTCTCCTGTGCTGTCTACCTTGCGGGGCCTGGGCCGGGTACCAGGCGTCGATTCATCGAAATGTCCCACAGATGTCAATTGCATCCTGTATCGCATTTAGGCTGGTACGCCAAGACCATGGTGGCACATCCTCCGTCACCGCCATCAGGAACCGGTCGCCCGATTGTATACTCTCGAGGATTTCCCTGGCCGCTTCCCGGATCCTTTCGGCTGGTTGCAGATGTAGCGACGAAGGGAAATTGGTCCACATGATCTTGTCTCTGAAAATCTCGCGCGCCTCAGCCATGGTCATATCGGTGTCTGGAGCTGGCGTGAAGGCCTCAATGATGTCAACCGAAGACCGGGCCAGGTCAGCCGCCCAAATGGCATTATTCCCGTCAACGTGAATCGATTGCAGCTTGCCCTCTGTGTGCAATACTTCAGCTGCCTCCTCCACACAGGGCAAGACCTTATTGACAAACATGTCGCGGCCCAGGTAACAGGCAATGTGATTAGCATCAGACTGGATCACTTCTACCGGTGCCTTGGCTACAATCGGGTACTTTCTGCGATCCCGGTCTCTTAAGGCATCATAAAGTGCCCACAGGAGGTCAGCATGGTCGAACAGCTCGTAGGGGTACCTCTCCAGCCCAATTAGCTGTAACATGATCTTCTGCAAGGGACTGTAATCAGTCCACAGCCAGACAAAACCGTCCTCTCCCAACGCTTCCCTGGCAGCTTCGACTTCCTCATACGCGGGATAGTAAGTCGTGTCGTTTACCCAGTAGATCAGAGGTTCGTAGTCTGCCTCGCTCCTGATCCAGTATTCGATCTGTTTTCGCACATTGCAGGTCGTACCTGGCATAAAGAGCGAGCTGATCTCACCCTTCGGTGTCTTGATGATTTCGCGCTCGTATTTTCTTCCGTTTTCGGTATAGGTAAGCATGGTAAACTCACAGTGAGGATACTCTGCTCTGCAACCTGCATAGCGTTCCATCATGACCAAACCCCGCTCGCACAGCTTGCGCTTGTCGTACCCCCAGGGAATCTTCCAATCATAGATGGTGAATGGCACCTTATCTGGCCGCTCGCCATTCAGAACAGCCAACACTCGCTGCCTGTTGGTCATTTTCCTGCTCATTCTGGAAATCTCCTCTTTGTCGGTGGTGTGCTGTCAAGAATCAGCCTATCTGGTCACCAAATCCCACCACGGCGAGTAGATCCCTCCTGTTCACTATCGTAAGTCGCCTCGACTTCAGCGAAACTCTCCTCCAGAATCTCTATGGCTTTCTCAAGCTGCTGCTGGGTAATAACCAGTGGAGGTGATAACTTGATTACGTTGCGATAGGTGCCACCATAGTTTGTTGCCATAACACCCTTTGCCAGGGCCGCGTTCACGACCCGGCGGCCAAAATCGGAAGCGGGGTCTTTGGTGTCTCGATCTCTAACGAGTTCCAGACCGAACATTGATCCCCGGCCACGCACATCCCCAATGAACGGATGACGTTCTTGCATTGACGAGAGAGCCTTGAAGAAATAGTGCCCAATTTCACACGATCGTTGGATCAGCTGGCGTTCCTCGATTTCCGCCAGTGACGCAAGGGCAGCTGCACACCCTACAGGGTTGCCCACGAATGTGCTGCTATGTTGCATGGGTTTCCATGCAGCGGCGATCTCGGGTCTGGCTAAAACAGCCGAGATAGGAAAGCCACTGGCCAACCCTTTGGCAACCACCATTATGTCGGGTGTAACGCCATAGTAGTCCATACCAAAGGGGTACCCCGTTCTCCCAAATGCAGTAATGATCTCGTCCGCGATCAACAAGATATGGTGTTGGTCACAGATTTGCCTGACACGCTGCACGAATTCTTTGGGAGGAAAATTCCAACCGCCATGCCCTTGCACGGGCTCCATAATGACTGCTGCGACATCCGCCACTCCTGAGTCAGGCATATCCAACACATATTTCAGATATTCGGCACACTGGAAGTCACAATCTGGCAGTTGCCTCCCCCAAACACAGCGATAGCAATTGGCATAGGGTATGTGGACTGTACCACATAAGGTGGGTACGAAAGGTTCACGGTAGTAGTTGACGGAAGTGACTGGCAGCACACCGAGGGTTTTGCCGTGGAATCCTTGCTGGAAGGCGATAATGGTTGTCCGACCAGTGTACAGGCGTGCGGTCTTGATGGCGACATCTACTGCCTCAGCACCCGTGCTGGCCATCAGGTTCGCACTGAGACCTGGCGGTGCTATCGCAGCCAGCTTCTCCGACAGAAGAACTCGTTGTGGGTTGGGGTTTAACCCTCCCTGGTTGTGCATCATCTGCTTTGCTTGCTCACTTATAGCCCTGCTAATCCGTGGGTTGCTGTGTCCGGCGACGGCTACACAAAACCCTGCTGTGAGGTCAATGTACATGTTTCCATCAACGTCCTCTATGTTTGCCCCTGCTGTTCTTTCCCAAAAAACCGGTGTCTCCCCTGAGGCAATGACCGAAGACGAAGGGAATTCATGTTGGCTCAACCGATGTGCCATCTCCTGGGATTTCGGGCCGGGTGGAGTAACTACTATGTGGGGCATTAGCTGGCCAAAGGTCTCGTTGGTTGACATTGCTCTCTCCTTAAGAGGTTTCTCGACGTCTTCTTCACAGGTTTTGACTGGTCGGGTAACAGACCGGCCAGGATTAGGGGAATGCCTCATGCATCGCTGCGCACTGAATCCTTGAGGACAACCTACACAAACTGGCGAAGGTAGTTGATCGTCTCCTGCGCTGCAGTGTCAGGATCTGGGAGGGCCAGATGCTCTGCAGACAGAAAACCAGTATACCCTAATTCCCGCAATGTGTGGATCATTGTGGGGAAATCGAAGTGCCCCTTCCCTGGCGAGAGCCGATTGCTGTCGCCGACGTGAAGATGCCACAACTTTGATCCGGCCTCTCGGAGACTGGCTTCGATGGAGGCATCCTCAATGTTCATGTGAAATGTGTCTGCCAATAGACCTACGTTGGGATGATCCACTCTCTCGACCCATTCGAGGCCGTCTTGTACATTGTTGATCAGATCGTCTTCGTACCGGTTCAGCGGCTCCAACGTGATTCGGGCTCCGCAGTGGGCAGCGTATTCAGCAGCCTCTCGCAGCGAATCTGCCAATTCCCATTTGCCACGAACAGGGTCCGGCATGACGTCCAGTCGGCCGCGTAGTCGGCCGATGTCGACCATAGATCCATGCTCGCCAGCATACTCAATGAATCCCCGAAGCTGCCTCATAGCACGTGTCCTGATTTCCATGTCGGGCGACATCAGGCAAAGATTGTCCAACCCAGCAAGAGCTCCGGTGACCAAAGCTCCAATCTTGAGCCCGCAGCGAGCAAGGGTACTATTCACCAGCGGTTTGTCCACAGCGTGGACGTCGCGGATGAGCAGCTCCACGCCGTCATACCCCATCTCTGCAGCCTTGCGTGCTTTGTCCTCAAAGGAACCGCTTAGTAAGCCAAAAGGCCAGTTGCCTACCTCCGGTGTAGCCACGACCAGACTGAGTTGGATTGTCATCTACGTTTCTCCTGCGTACTCAGTTCTTGCATGCCCCTGTCTATGTGTTCCCTCATCAGTCGCCGGCAGACTTGCGCGTCCCGGTTCATTACTCCCTCCAGAATCTTGCGGTGGTCGCTGAGTGTGCGCTCGACAGCCTCCGCCGCCCGAGCGGTCAGACGAATGAAATCCAGCAATTGCTCTGGAGCAAGTTCCTGGATGACCAATAACAAAGGATTGTGAGTGGCTTTGGCCAGCAGGTTGTGGAATTCCAGATCCGCCTGTACAAAGTCCTCCAAGAGGTCCGGAGTGGCCGAGCCTGCTGCAACAATCTCCTCCACACGTCTGACTGCTTTTTCCAGGGAAATGATGTCTTGGGAGGTTGCCCTGTCAGATGCCAGGGCGGCTATCTCGACCTCCAGAATCCGCCGCAACTCGTAGAAATCCTCGAAAGTGGAACTGTTCTGTTCAATGAACAAGCCAATTGACTCGGACATATTGTCCGCGTTCACACGTGACACGTAGGTCCCACTTCCCGTAACAGTTCTGACGAGGCCTTTCTCTTCTAGAGCCTTGATCGCTTCACGGATGACTGTACGACTGACGCCCATCTGTCGGGCCAGATCGTGCTCTGAGGGAAGCCTATCATCTACTTCTATCTCACCACTAGTGATGAGGTCTTGGATTCTGGCGGCTACCTGCTCGGACAGGCGCTCTCGTGTGACTTTCGTGGCGAATAATCCGGTTCTGCTGGTCATATTCCCAGACTCCCGTCCTCAGGCGGAAAAATCTGTATGATGGCAATACAATAATATTATACTACAGATCATTCAGAATGTCAAGAGGGCGTATTCTATCAGCAAAATGTTGCCGAAGGGAATAGTTCTCTGGCTTGAAAATGGGCACACAGTTTAGGCAGCCAGGCATATAGGCTTATCATTTGATTGGACAGGTGATGACGTTGTAGAAGTTCTGGGGGATTTAAGGGGAGAAAGCACGCTCGTCGGCACAGACTTTGATTGGAGTGCGGATCAGATGAAACGGTCTCCGGTCATCTCAACTGTCCCACGCGATGCCATGCTGCTTGAGCAAAGCGATCAGGTCAGAAACGTGTCGCTCGGGTCCAACGCGTGGGCCGCGCATTGCCGCTGCCCATGCCAATTCGGCCGCGTCGTAAGCTGCACGAGGTCGCCCCAAGCGTCTGGCGTTCCGGGCACGTTGGGCTAACAACTCGCCTCCCTCCGCCAGCCAGTGGCACATGATCTCCAACCCCTCGAGTGGAGTGTGAGCCAGTTCGCCCGCACCACCTTCGATCACGTACCGGGCATTGCTGGTCTCCTGACCTTCGATGACGTCCGTCAGCAGGATGGGCAGCCCGCACGCCAGGGACTCGGTGACGATCAGTCCACCCGCTTTGCAAACAATACAGTCGGCAGCGTGCAGCATCGCCGGCATATCCTCCACGAAATTGTATATGTGCACCGGGACATGCCATTCCGTGCTCTGGAACTGGTGGTACATCTCGTTATCTCCCCCGGCGACGGCGGCCAATTGCAGCGGCAGGCCAGAGTGATTCAGCACATGCAGGACGTCCATCAGGTGCCCAACTCGTTTACCACCAACGGCCAGCACCACCGTCAGATCTGGTCTCCAGCCCAGTTCGGTGCGGACGCCCGCCGGTTCGCTGCCTTGCGCCAGCCTGGGATTGACCGGGATGCCGGTGACTTTGACCTTACCCGGCGAGAGCCCACACTCAACGGCCTGGTCGCGCACCGCCGACGTGGCGACCAGGCACAGATCGGCGGCTTCATGAAACCATACCCGATGCACTGGCGCCATGTCGGTGACCACGGTGAGCAGAGGGATGTGGCGCCGCCTCAGGGCAAAAATCGCACCAAGTGAAGCCTGGTAGAGTGGATAGGGAGTGATAATGGCATCGGGCTGGTGTTGCCGGATGAGGTCACGCATGACCTCGAACAGCATTGGTGTCACCACCGCATGAACCATGACGCTGGGCAACCCTGCGTCGGTCATCTCGTACCCCAGCTTGTACAGGCGCGCCAATTCGCGCACCATGCGGTCATAGTCGGCGCCACTGTCACGCAAGATCGCCGGGACGCGTTTGTCCTCCATCGGGTTGGTGATCTCGACGATACAACCGGCGGGATGCATCTCCTGCAAAGCCGCCGCGATGGCTCTGGCGGCACTGCGATGTCCAAAACCCGCGTCGGCGGTGAGAATGAGAATGCGCTTCGTCTCTGTCATTTGGATTTGTGACATCCGACTTCCTTCTCCTTTCCGGTCAATCACATTCCCTGTAAAGACAACGGCCAAATGTGACAATACCGCAACCGCCGACGAACGCCGCAGGTTCTGACCACAAGTATACCTCAGAATCGGCGCAGTGCCATTGGGCAGGTGGAAGACGGCAGATTCTCGAATAAGGGAAAGAGATCGCCTCTACGGCAGCAGGATACCACACCACGATTAAGTGCAGTGCCACCAAACAATGACCAGTCTATTGACAAAACAAACAAATCAGGTTATAATCATGTCAGGTTGTCAGGCAAGTGAATATCAGCGTGACGAGTCGAGGCATGATGCGATTAGAGATTGGGGTGCTGAGCGCAGCCGAGCAAGAAACTATCCACCAGGCAGCACTGACCCTGCTGGACAGGACAGGACTCCGGATAAAGAGCCCACGTCTGCTGGGCAGGTTGCTGCACCGCGGTGTACCCGGCGATGCCACCGCCAAGACGGTTTACCTCCCGCCCTCGGTCGTGGCTGAAGCGCTGGCCGCCGCGCCCCGCGTCTGGCAGCGCACCGATCAGTGTGGCCGCCCCCTGCCAGATCCGAGCGAATTGGTTTCCCGTCTGGTACGTGGTATCCAGGTGGATACCGATACGTTGGCCTTGGAGGCCATCGAGCGCATCGGGCACACCGGTGATTGGCTGACCGATGCACACACCTTGAACTGGCTGCGGCGGAATGAGCACGCTTTCGGCACACTATTCGTGCGCGCGGAGATGGCACGCCAGGCCGGAGCCAACGCTCTGGAACAGGCGCACCAAAAGGTCGAACAAATCCTGGCTCACGATCGGCCCTCACCGGTGCCCTTCGACGCCGTACAGCGCATTGATGACTACGTGACGCAGGAGAAACGAGCCATTCAGACGCGCCCCGGCTGACACGTGCAGCGTCCGACATCCGCTGCAGTGCGTCCCGTCGCACGTGACGGCTCGCCGAACCCAAGTCAGACAAAGGCAGGCAAGTATCATGAACAAACCGGCTTTCCGGCTGGCACGCCGGGCAACGCTATCTGAGGATATCTGTCAGCAGCTCGTCAACCTGATCGCCAGCGGCGAGCTGCCGCCAGGCAGCAAACTGCCCTCCGAGTATGAGCTGATGAGCAAGCTCGGGGTAGGTCGCTCGTCGGTGCGCGAGGCGCTGCGGGCATTGTCGCTGCTGGGTATGATCGAGACGCGCCAGGGTGACGGCGCCTATGTGGCAGGGCGGGATACCGACTCATTTCGCAAATCCATCACCTGGCACTCGCTGGTGAGCGTGCAAACCGGACTGGAATTCATCGAAGCGCGCAAGGTGGTCGAGCTGGGGGTCATCGAACTGGCGGCTCAGCGAGCGACGCCTGAGGACATCGCCCAACTGGAGCAGCTGGTGACCTCGATGGTCGATAGCATGTCCGATGTGGATCGTTTCGCCGAGCTGGATACAGCCTTTCATACCATGCTGGCCGAGATTGCGGGCAACAACTTGCTGCTGCAGTTCCTTATCAACTTGCGCGATCTGCTGCATCGCTTCATCTTGGGCGACCTGCGCAAGAGCACACCATCCGAGATCCCGCAGTATGTGGCCGAGCACAAGGCCGTGGTGCAAGCCATCAAAGACGGCGAAGTAGCACTTGCTGCGCAAATCCTGCGCAAGCATATGGATGACGTCGCAGGTCGCTTGCGCACCAGCATCGCCGAAGAAGAGAAGGAGAGTGGTCGATGATTCCCGTCCACAAGCTGGTTGATGAGGTGTTGGATCTGGTGCGCAGCGACGAGAATCTGCGGCGCATCAAACAGCGACAGGCACTGATGGCGCGTCGAAAGGCGGACTTCGTCCCCGCGATCTATGTGCGCCTCAACCGGCCTTACGTGGCTGCCCGCACCGGCATCAACCTCAGGGAGATGGTGTTACAGGTTGCATCATCTGGCTAGGGAGGGAGGTGATACGTCCCAAGCAACTTGACGGTAGACGTAGATACACACTGCACGCACCTAGTACTCTATCAGGCTGGTTTTGACAAGCGTAATCACGTCCCGTGGGGCGGTGTTCCACCTATCGGAATCTTCCTGACAGAGTACTAGCCCGGCAACACAGCGTATTGGACGTCGTGTGTCGGGCCAAATCCAGAAGTCTGTCAGAAAGCAATTGCATAACAAATAGGATGAGGAGGGATTTCCCATGAACAGGATCTGGTTCGCCCCACTCGGCTTGATCGTGACCTTGAGCTTACTGATCCCTGGCTCTGCTTCAGCTTTAGTACCTCCGCCGGAGCAATCTAACCCCGACAGCGATTCTGGTCACACGGTGGCTGCCACAGCCCAGGAGAGGGTTTTCACCATCGGTTTCTCCGGTCCGATGACCGGCCCCAGCGCCAAGACGGGCGAGGAGATGAAGAACGCGTTTATCCTGGCCTTCGACAAGATTGGATGGAAGATAGGTGACTACCAGGTGAAGTATGTGTTGATTGATGACGAGTCGGACCCGGAGAAAGGCGTTCGAGCTTACGAAGCAGCGGTAACTAGGGACAACATCACTTGTGGGCTGTCGGGCTGGCACAGCTCGGTTGCAGTCGCCCAGATGGAAGTCGTTGCCAAGTACAAGGTTCCTCACTTTTTCAGCACGGGCGCAACCGGCTTGGTGGACGAGAAGTTCCGTTCTGATCCCAAGTACCAGTATTGGATGGTCAAAGGTTGGCCGCAGCCTGCCAAACTGGCAGCAGTCTACATTGATGTGGTTGAGGATGCCATTGCCAAGGGTGTCTGGAATCCCAAGCAGAAGAATGTTGCCTTCAACTGGGTCGACTCAGACTGGTGCCGCTCCTACGACCAAGCCTTGACCAACTTGTTCCCCGAGAAGGGCTGGGAAATCGTTGGTCGGGAGTGGTCACCTGTTGGGTCCACTGAGTTCTACCCGGTGTATAACAAATGGAAGGCGCTCAGTCCAGAACCGGCGCTTGTCTTTGCTGAAGGAGATACCCCCTCGATCAACGCCATGGTCAAGCAGCACCGTGAGGCGAACATGAATAGTCTGCTCATCGCGGACAACCTCGGCGCAATCGGTGAATGGTACGAAATCACCGGGCCTGGTTCCGATTATGCGCTGGACATGATGCCTCAATGGCGGAGTGAGAAGGCCAAAGCGTTCGTGCAGGAGTATACGGAACGATTTGGGACAGCGCCTGGCCCATTTGCCGCCGGCATCAACTATGACACGGCCAACTTCATCATAAAGATCGCCCAGCGTGCTTACGACAAATATGGTGAGATCTCCCGTGAGACACTGTTCAAGGTTGGGCAAGAGGAAGTCTGGACCGGCATGCTGACCTACAAGGATGGCATACTGATGGACGAGTGGGCATTCAGCCCGGAGACTATTCCCGATCCAGTCGTTGGCCCCGGCAAGTTCATTATGCCGGTCGTTCAGTACTTCGATGGCAAACCCACCATTATTTATCCGCCGGAGTGGAAAGAGGCGGATTTGAGTATACCTGACTGGGCCAAGTAGCAAGCGAGGGTGCAGAAAGACACTGAGACCGAAGGTGACTGGCGTTTGGACCGCAGGTGGGCGACCGCAGAACCGGCGTGATCCCTACCACAGCATTCCAAGTGCCCAAATGCCGGTCACCTTGCTCTGATGGACGACCGAGATACGATTTCGCGGCTATCTAGAGGCATGGCTTCTGTCCTGATATTGCCGGGCCTGTCTCCAGAAACAGGGGGATACCGAATGATCCTTCAGATAGAGGGCGTGACGAAGAAGTTCGGAGGCTTAAATGCCCTGAACAACGTATCGGTCAACGTGCCGGACGGTACAATTCTGGGCATCATCGGCCCAAACGGCGCGGGCAAGAGCACCTTGTTGAACGTAATCGCTGGCGTGTACAAACCGGATGCCGGTCGGGTGTTGTTCCAGGGAGAAGATATTACTGGATGGGGTCCCCCACGTATCTGTAGGAAAGGCTTGGCTCGCACATTTCAGATCTCACAGCCTTTCCCGAAGATGACAGCCGCGGAGAATGTTACAGTAGCGGCGGTTTTTGGCAATCGCACGCCGGTTGATGCCTGTGATATGGCCGATAAGATGCTCAATTTGGTCGAATTCACTTTGGCTCCCGACACATTGGCCGAGAATCTCAATACGCCTCAGTTGAAGCGCCTCGACCTTGCTAGAGCGTTGGCCAGCCAGCCCTCCCTGCTACTTCTGGATGAAGTAGCCTCAGGCCTTACCCCGGCTGAGAGCCTGAGGATCGTGGACTTGATTCGCAGGATCATAACCAGCGGAGTCACGGTGATCGTGGTGGAACACGTGATGCAGGTAATCATGTCCATCTGCGACACCATTATGGTTCTGAACTTCGGCGAGAAGATCGCGGAGGGCACGCCGGCCGAAATTCAGAAGGACCAGAGTGTCATCGATGCGTACCTTGGGGGGGAATACCTCCTGTGAGACAAGGGGGCGAAAGTGCTCGAGATTAGAGACCTCAATGCTGGATACGGTCACCTGCAAGTCCTGTGGGACGTGTCACTGAAGGTAGATAAGGGCGAGTTTGTGGCTCTGCTGGGCCCAAACGGTGCGGGCAAGACCACGACACTACAAGCAATCATGGGCCTGGTTCCGCTGTCATCAGGTACCATCCTGTTCCAGGGCAAATCACTATCTGCCAGTCCCACCCATGTCGTCACCGGCCTTGGAATCAGTCTGGTGCCACAGGATCTGAGCCTGTTCGTCAATATGTCAGTTCGTGACAACCTCCTGCTGGGAGCGTATACCGTTCGCGACAAGCGGCGAGTGAAGAGGTCCATGCAGGCTGTGATGGATCTGTTCCCCGTTCTGGCGGCACGACAGCGGCAGATGGTGGGCACGCTAAGTGGTGGTGAACGGCAGATGCTGGCATTGGGTCGTTGCCTCATGTCGGAACCGAGCATGCTCTTGGTTGATGAACCGTCTTTGGGGCTGGCACCCAAACTGGTCATCGCCGTGTTGGATACCCTCAAACGCCTGAACCAGCAAGGCGCGACCATACTGCTCGTGGAGCAGAACGTGAAAACGACCCTACGCTATGCAAGTCGTGCCTACGTGCTGGAACAGGGGTATGTCACTTTGCAGGGCGACAGCGATGACCTGCTGCGACATGAACACATTCAACATTCATATCTGGGTACTTCCCGCGGTTTGGTTCCGGATACCAGTAAGGAGATCTAAGGTGCAGACCGACGTTCTGTTGAGTGCGGTGTCAGTAGGTGTCATTCGAGGCGGGATGTACGCCCTCATGGCCATCGGACTGACCCTTATCTTGGGGGTCATGCATGTCTACAATTTCGCTCATGGTGACTTGTACATGCTTGGCGCGTACTGGGGCTATTTTGCCACCGTGACCTTCGGATTTCCCCCCCTGCTGGCGTTTGTGTTTGCCGCCCTGGTAGGATTCATAGTTGGCGCTGTGATAGACAAGGTACTGCTCCATCCACTACGCCAGAGATCGCGGGAAGAGTGGGTCTTGAACACTTTCCTGGTGATGGCCGGTTTGTCGTTTGTCATTCAGAACGTGGTTCGGCTTGTGTTTGGCAACAAATTCAGAGGTATCGCTAGCTACTTTGAAGGAACAGTCCAGTTTCTGAACGTGAGCGTTTCCGTAGACCGGTTGGTGGCTCTGCTGGTAGCAGGTGTGGTGATCATTGCTCTCTGGCAGTTCATGGCCAGGACCAGCACAGGTAGAGCCATCCGAGCAGTCGCTGATGACGAAAAGGGCGCGAAACTGGTTGGCATCAACCTGAACAATATCCACACGCTGACCTTTGCCTTGAGCAGTATGCTGGCAGCCATTGCAGGCGCAACCATGCTTTCGATAAATCCAGCCTTCCCGGCGACCGGCACACGAGTCAATGCAGCATCATGGTACGTAGTCATGTTGGTAGGGCTGGGCAATGTGGGTGGTTCCATCATAGGTGCGTTCATTATCGGCATCCTGGAGAGTCTTGCCTTCTTCCTGGTTGGAGAAGGTTGGCCTGAAGTCATCAACCTACTGGTGATCGCCCTCATACTTGTGGTGAAGCCTAATGGGCTCTTCGGAAGCCAGGTCAAAAGCAGGATTTAGCTTAGCGAGAGGGAGACAACTCGTGCAAAAGGCAGACTCTGCGTCAATGGTCGGTCCCATCAGCCTTGTCAGCAGTTCGCTGAATAAGCTCCGGTCAATCGGTTTGTCGCCACTCATGCTGCTGTTCATGGTTGTGCTGGCCCTTGCCCCACTCGGGATCAAGAATGAATACATAATCTCACTGATGACGGTCAGCCTGCTGTTTGGCACCCAAGCCATGGCCTTTGACTTCACCGGAGGGTTCATCAACATCGTCAACTTCGGCTTCGCAGCTCTTGTGGGCGTCGGAGCCTACACTTCCGGTTTGCTGGTCGTCCGCATGGGGATCAGCCCTGCTATCGGAATGTGCTGTGGCGCGCTCACGGCAGGGTTCTTGGGGTTCCTGGTTGGCGCGCTTACCCTGCGACTCAGGGGCATCTACGCCTCAGTGATGGCATGGTTCCTGGGCTTGGCCCTTATGGGGACGACAACTGCCCTGGCAGAACTCACGCGTGGGAATTACGGGTTGAGCGTTCCTGGACTGATCGATACGTCCTCCGTCGTGCCCTACTACTACGTGTTGTTGCCTCTCGCACTGGCGATCTATGTGCTGCTGCAAGTAATCGTCCGTTCCCGTATTGGGTTGGCCTTTCGTGCAATCGGTCAGAACATCGATGCCGCCCAGGCCTCAGGTGTGTACCCCCACCAGTACAAAGTCCTGAATTTCACTGTCTCGTGCGCGTGCGCCGGGTTACTGGGTGGGTTCTACGCTCACTACATCGGAATTCTGACACCAAGCATTATGGCGACAGACCGCACCATCGAAGTCTTAACTTTGGCCTTCATCGGGGGCAGAGGCAGCACCACGTCGTAGTAGGGCC
>JAMDDR010000058.1 GCA_023488685.1 Chloroflexota bacterium
TAGATCGGTGAAGGGCGCCCTCGGCAAACGGGGCTGCTTGAGCAGATCGTTGACGAGGCGCAGAACCTGGATCCGCCCACCACGGGCAGGAATGGTGCGCTCGACGCGGCCGCCATAGAACACGGCACCGACGCGATTCCCGTGGCGTGTGAGCAGGCGCGCAAGTGTGGTGACGAAATCGATCAGCACCGTGCGCTTCAAGCTCTGCGTCTGCACCGTGCCAAAGTCGACGGAAGGACTCAGATCGAGCAGAAACCACGCGGTGATTTCGCGGTCTTCGACGTACTGGCGGACGTACGGCGTATTCATGCGCGCGGTGACGTTCCAATCGATATAGCGAACATCATCCTCGGGCTGATATTCGCGCAGATCGGCAAAGTCCACGCCGTAGCCATAAAAGAGGCTGCGATAGTCGCCTTGTAGCATGCCGTCCAGCCGGCGGATGACTTGCCAGTCGAGGCGCTGCAGGATGCGCTCGGGCGTGGCCCGTTCAGGCGCTGACACTGACGCGGACATTGGCATGCTCATGCAAAGGCACCACCGGAATCGGAATGCGGTCGAGAATCTTATGTAGCAGATCGTCGCTGGTCACATTGTCCGAGAGCGCTTCGTAGGACGGCACGAGGCGGTGACGTAAGACATCAAGTGCCATATCCAGAACGTCCTGTGGCAGCACGTAATTGCGCCCGCGCACGAAGGCGAGCGCTTTCGCGGTGAGAATCAGGTTGATCGAAGCGCGTGGACTCGCGCCGAACATAATATAGCGCTCCAGCTCTTTCATGCCAAAGTCTTTTGGCTGTCGCGTGGCGGTTACCATATGTATGGCGTACTCGATGAGTGCCGGGTCGACGTACGCCAGGTAAGCCTTTTTTTGCAATTCGAGCAACTGCTCGGTGGTCAACACCTTTTGCACCGCTTGCAGAAAACCCGTCATGCGCTCGACGATGACGAATTCTTCGGTCGGGGCGGGATAACCGACGAGCACTTTGAGCATAAAGCGATCCACCTGCGCTTCGGGCAAGGCGTACGTGCCTTCTGTCTCGATGGGGTTCTGCGTCGCCAGGACGAGGAAAGGATTCGGCACCTGAAAGGTTTCGCGCCCGATGGTCACCTGCCGCTCTTGCATCACTTCGAGCAAGGCGCTTTGCACCTTGGCAGGCGCGCGGTTGATCTCATCGGCTAGCAGAAGATTCGTAAAAACCGGGCCAAGCCAGGTGTTGAATTCGCCGGTCTTCTGATTGTAGATGCGCGTGCCGATCAGGTCGGCGGGAACAAGGTCGGGGGTGAATTGGATGCGCTTGAAATCACCGCCGATCGCTTCTGCCAGGGTCTTGATCGCCATCGTCTTGGCCAAACCTGGCACGCCTTCGACCAGGATATGCCCGCGTGCCAGCAGCGCGACGACCATTCGCTCCAACAGGTGGTCCTGTCCGACGATCACCTTTTTCACTTCGTACAACACGCGTTCCATCGGCATCCCATTCTTGGGATCCCTACTCTGATCCATCAACCATCTCCTTTACTATTATGTCAATACGCCACAACAATTTACGCTCGTTGGTCAGTCAGCCTTAATAGGGCGGCATGCCGGCTGCAGAACCCGCAACATTGATCGGGACTGCAAAGCCAATGCCGATAAAGACATTCTGCTCGGTTGGGTTCACAAGCCCAGTGACGATGCCGATCACCTGGCCGTAGCGATTCAGCAGCGGACCGCCCGAGTTGCCGGGATTCACGGCGGCGTCAATTTGAATCAAGCCGTGCAATTTTTGATCGCTATTCGGGGGCTGAAAAGAACGTTCGAAGCCGGAGATCACGCCCGAGGTCATCGAGCCATACAGGCCGAAGGGATTGCCGACGACAAATGCTTCGTCGCCAACGCGCATGGCGTTCGGATTCCCCAGCGTCGCGGGCACAATCTGCTCCGGGGGCTGGCTTGCGCGCAGGACGGCGATATCGTTTTCTGGTTGCTTGGCCATCACACGCGCGCTCGACTGCGTGCCATCCGCAAACGTAAGCTGGATATCTGTTGCGTTCGCGACGACGTGCAAGCTTGTGAGGATGTCGCCGCTATCGTCTATAACGACCCCGCTGCCTACGCCATTCTCGACCTCCCCCTCCTTGTCGGGGAATTCTGTTTGGATGAGAACAAGCGAGGGTTGGATCGCCTGGTATACGAGTGAGGAGAAAGCCGGTGGCGGTGTGGCAGAGGCGAGAGCCTGGGCCACCGAATCAGCCACATCACGCGTCGTCAATGGACGTGGAGCGGGAACGAGAGCGTTGTAAACGAAGAGCGACACGAGCACGACGAACACACCCGCGGTGAACGGTACCGCGCTCCGCGCGCGTGTGCGAAGGCTTTGCAGGCGTCGTCTCCACAGCTCCGCTCGTGACGCTGGTAATTCGTTCATTCTCTTTCCCACTCATACCCACTCATGCCCACTCGGGAGGAAAAGCACGCTACATTCAGCAGGGAAATAGAGTTATCCCCCGCCGAATGCCTACAATAAAAAAACTATAGTGCTTTTTCTGAGATGAAAATGAGACGATGCTGAGCTAAGACAAGGTTATTGGGGCACGACGCGCATGTAATCTGCGGCGCCCCAGCCGGCGATGCCGTCGCTGGGGTCTTTCAACTGCCACCAGACCAGGCTGTCGGCCTCTTGAGGACCGCCGATCACTTCGTATACGTTGCCTTCCGGCAAGGTGCGCAGCTTCTCCGCATTACGCGAAGGCTCTTTGCGGAAGTTCAACCCATTGGGGCCAGTATCCACAATCTTGACCATCGCTCCAACGCTGATTGGGTCATTGGTTGTCTCCGCCTGGGCGGCAGCGGTCGGTGGCGGCACGTCGGTTGGGGCGACATAAGGGGTGGCTGTCGGTGGTACGAACTCTGTCGCGGTCGGGATGATCACGGCGAATGTGGCCGTCGGCGCGATCGTGATGTTGGACAGTGCCGGGCGATTATCGCTGATGAATTTGGCGGCTATGCCACACGCCACCACGACGATGACGAGGCTGATCAAGCCCGGGATAAGTGCAGGCACGCGCTGCCGGGGAGTGTTGCGCGGCGCGCGTGGCAAACGCGTAAAAGGTTTCAGGTCTTCTTCCCAGTTGATGGCGTTATCGTCAACGCCACCACGCTGGTTTGGCATCTTTTGAACGGACATGACTCCATTGTAATGGGTGATTCACAGCGTGAATGAGTTTTTGCCGCCGATTGTGCTTCGAGTGCCCAATGCGCCGGCAAACCCTGGTGTGGGTTTGGGGGTTATGGGTTATCTGGAATCTGCGCCAGGATCTGTCGACCTGGTCAGAAACGCCAGCACCTGGCGCGCTGCAACACCGCGATGGCTGATGTGGTGCTTCTCCCGCGGAGACAGTTCAGCCATCGTGTGCGCGCCACCGGGCACGAGAAAGACGGGGTCGAACCCGAAGCCACCCACGCCGCGCTTCTCATGAGCGATGCTGCCCTCGCATGTGCCGGTGAAGGTGTGTTCCGATCCATCGGGTGCGATCAGCACGATGGCGCACTGGAAGCGCGCCGTGCGCCGGTCATCCGGCACGCTCTGAAGCTCGCGCAGCAACTCGGCGCAGCCGTCGCCGCCCGGCGCCTGTTTGTGGTAACGTGCCGAGTGAATGCCAGGCCGGCCGTTCAGCGCATCCACTTCCAGACCGGAGTCGTCGGCGATGACCCACGTCTCCGCAGTCTCTGTGGCGGTTTTCTGCCGTAGCACTTGTGCAAACAGCACTTGTGCAAACGCGCGCGCCTTCAGCCGCGCGTTGCCCGCATAACTGTCGGCATTCTCGTCCGGGTCGATATCGATGCCCATGTCGCGCGGAGCGACCAGTTCCACCGGCACGGCGCCGCCCACGGCGGCAAAGATTTCGCGCAGCTCGCCATGTTTGTGTGCGTTGTTGGAGGCGATCAGAATCGGTAACGTCATGGGCGGAAGTCTACAACACAGTGGCAGACCCTCCCGCGGGTTGTTGGAGCAGATCGTGGCGGCATTCCTACGGAATGCATGTCACGGCAACCCGCGGGAGGGTGCCCACACGTGACGGTCAACATACTGTATGCTAGCATTGTGATAGCATATGGCGAGGAGGTGGAGATGGCAAATATTTCAGTGCGTGGCATTCCCGATAAGACCTACAAGCATCTACAAAAGCTGGCGGATGTACAGGGCCGTTCAGTCAACGCCCTCATTGTGCAACTGTTGGAAGATGCCGTAAAGCAGGAGGAACTGCGACGTAAACAGATTAGAGTACTTGAGGATTTGCAGCGGTTGCGTTTCCATATGGATATGTCCCAGGGTGATTCAGATACGGTAACCATGCTGCACCAGGATCGATCCAGATGACATCGTCTACCAGCGCGCCACTACACTGTGTGATCGATGCTAGTGTGCTGGTCAAAGTATTTGTGGTGGAGCCGCTTTCGGACCGAGCCGTTGCGTTACTTGCTCATCTAGCGCTACCAGGCGTGCAGATTCACGTGCCCGACTTGTTGTATTTCGAAGTGTCTAATATCTTGTGGAAGTGTGTCAGCCGCGCACGCGTAAGCCGGGACGATGCACGCTCAATTCTCTCTGCTGTCCATGCGCTCAATCTCATTTCGCATCGCGCCGAAGAATTAACTCCGCATGCGCTAAACATCGCACTCGACCAGCATATCACGGCGTATGATGCCGGTTATGTGGCGCTATCGGAACTGCTCGACATGACGCTTGTAACTGCGGATGATCAACTGGTTGCTGCGCTGAGTGGCACCACCTATAAAGTACAGTCACTTGCGACGTTCTCGAATCCGCCTCTGTAATAAATGTGCAGACTTGAGCGTGAAATCAGGCACTCGATATAGAAAAAACGTAACTGCTCAGGCGGA
>JAMDDR010000321.1 GCA_023488685.1 Chloroflexota bacterium
GAACATGCGGATGATTTCCGTGGGTTTGCAAAACTTTCTGCAGGGCGAAGGCGGGCCACAGACCAACCTGGCCATGGCTGTTGCGGTGATGGTGGTTGCCCCTGTGCTCATTCTGTACTTCTTCACGCAGAAATACTTTACCGAGGGTATCACGACGACCGGGCTGAAAGGCTGAGCCGGCAGACGACGGACCGCATGGATCGACGCCGTGCACCAATCAGGGATAAGGGGGTGATATCAGACAACACAACAAGGTTGTGCAGTTGACGAGTTGACAAGTTCGAATTCTATACATCTTTATCGATCTCATTTCAGGAGGAGATAACAAATCATGAACGTTCGTAAAGTCATACCATTCGCTGTTGCGGCGGCAATTGTGCTCGCAGCCTGTGGTGGCGCAGCCACCCCGGCGCCAGCCCCGACGACAGCGCCCGAGGCGACCCAGGCGCCCGAAGCCACCGCCACCACTGCCGCGGAGCCGACCGCTGCTGCCGAGGCAACGGCAACGACGGAGCCCGCCGCGGTTGAAGTCGCCAATCCTCCCAAGACTGTCGCCGAGGTGGACGCGATTGACCTGACCGGCAAGAACGTGGAAGTATTGTTCTGGCACCGCTACTCCGGGTCGCAGGTAACCAAGGTTCTGGAGATCGCCAATGATTTCAATCAGAAGAACCCCTACGGCATCACGGTGAAGCTGGAGCAGGCCGGCGCAAGCTACGATGACGTGTACAACAAGATCAACGCGTCGATCCAGGGCGGCGGAGACCTGCCGGCGCTGTCCATCGCTTACCAGAACCAGGCCGCGCTGTACCGCAGTGAAGGCGTTGTCATCGATCTCACCCCGTTCATCCAGAGCACGAAGTATGGTCTGAGCGAGGAGGACTTGAAGGACTTCTTCCCCTATTTCCTGGAGAGCGACAAGAACCCGCAGTTCCCCGGCGAGGTGCTGGGTTGGCGAAGTTCTCGCTCGATGGAAGTGCTCTACAGCAACCTGGACTGGTTGAAGGAACTGGGCGCCACCGAACCGCCCAAGACCCTGAAGGAGTTTGAGGACCTGGCGTGCAAGGCGTCCAACGCCGCCGAAGAGAAGTACGGCTGGATCTGGAAGAACGACGCCAGCGACTTCGCCTCGCTGGTCTTTGCCAACGGCGGCAGCATCCTCAAAGCCGATGCGTCCGGGTACGACTTCAACAGCCCGGCCGCGGTCGAGGCGCTGACGATGATGCAGCGCATGTTCAAGAATGGCTGCGCCGTCGAGTTGCCGGTATCCGAGCGCTTCGGCGAGCAGAACCGTTTCGCCGCTGGCAAGCTGTTGTTCGTCACTGCGTCCAGCAGCGGCCTGCCCTTCTACGCCAGCTCCGTTGCCAATGCCGAGCAGCAGTTTAAGTGGACCATCTCCATGCACCCGCAGGCCAATGCCGACCAGCCCGTGGTGAACCTGTATGGGGCATCCTGGTCGGTGCTGAAGACCACACCGGAGCAGGAATTGGCTGCGTGGCTGTTCATGAAGTATTTCACCGAGAAAGAGCAGACGGCGGCATGGGCGACCACGTCCAACTACATGGCTGTGCGCCAGAGCGCTGCTCAGCTCGCGGTGGACAACGTGAAGCAGGCCAAGAACTTCGCCAATTACCCCGAGGCGGCGGAAGCGTATGGCACAATGTACGAGTGGATTCAATACGGCGCGGTCGAATCGCCGGTGGCCGGCTACGACCCCGTCCGCAAGCTGATCCAGGACACCGTCACCAAGGTTGCCATCAAGGGCGAGGGTGATCCACAGGCTGAACTCGACGCTGCCGTCGAGCAGGCGAACGACATCCTCAAGGAATACGCGCCGAAGCAATAATGTGTTAGCGCAACGGCGCTGGCATGTTCAAAAAGCCCTCGGCCACAGCTGTGGCCGAGGGCTTTTGATTCGCGCTGAGAAGGGCCGATTTTATTGACCCACGATGTGCAGATCGCCAATGGACACGACCGACCCCACCGACCCAATCGTTTCGTTCATGCTCCCACGCCGGTAACCGGCCAGGTCCATCGCCACGTAGGCGAACCTGGCTTCGCGGCGGAAGCGTTCCACGATTTCCGGCGCGAGTTCGAGCAGGCGTGCCATATCGGCCGGGTCTACCTCAATACGTGCCACCTCGCCGTGGTGGCGCACGCGGAATTGGCGGAAGCCGTGCTCCCACAACACATCCTCGGCCGCCTCCACCTGCGCCAGTTTCTCCGGCGTGATCTGCGTGCCGTAGGGGAAGCGCGAGCCTAAACATGCAAACGCGGGTTTATCCCAAATTGGCAACCCCAGGTGCTGCGCCAGCGCACGGATATCGGCCTTGGTCAGGCCAGCCTCTTTGAGTGGTGCGCGCACGCGGTGCTCGCCGGCGGCCTGCGCGCCTGGGCGATGGTCGCCGCTGTCGTCCTGGTTCTCGCCATAGGCGAGCCAATGAAACCCCAATTGTTCGGCCAGCGCGTCGAGCTGCGTGAACAACTCCGTCTTGCAGAAGTAACAACGGTTGGAAGGATTGGCGGCATAACGTGGGTCGTTTACCTCCTGCGTCTGGATTACCTGGTGCCGGACGCCGATCGTGCGGGCCAATTCGACCGCCTCGCGCAGTTCCCGGCGCGGCAGCGATGGCGAATCCGCCGTCACAGCCAGCGCCCGCTCTCCAAGCACGTCGTGGGCCACCCTGGCCAACAACACGCTGTCCACCCCACCCGACATCCCAACGATCAGATCTCCCAGCTTTGCCAGGATATCCTGAAGCCGCTCATACCTCGCCTGTACATCTGGACTCAACTCAGCCATACTCACACATTCTCCTAGGGAAACACACTGTGACGAAACATGGAAGGGTACCATTATACGCGGGGGGTGGACATGCAGTAACATCCGCATATCAGAGGAACTATGGCAACCGAATATCACCGCGACGAATTCGTGATCAGCACTGACAAATCAAAACTGGACATCGGGTTGATTCATCACTGGCTCTCGACCATCTCGTACTGGGCACAGGGACGGCCATTGCAGGTGGTCCAGCAATCCATCGAGCATTCGCTTTGTTTCGGCGTCTACGTGGGCGACACACAGGTCGGGTTTGCGCGCGTGATCACCGATTACGCCACCTTCGGCTGGCTGTGCGACGTGTTCATCCTGGAAGCCTACCGCGGGCGTGGCTTATCCAAGTGGCTGGTGCAGACAGTCGTGTCGCACCCGGACCTGCAAGGAATACGGCGCCTGCTGCTGGCCACCCACGACGCGCACGAGCTATATCGCCGTTACGGCGGCTTCAACAGCCTGCAGTTGCCAGATCGCTGCATGGAACGCGTCAGCAAAGCGTGACACGACTACCAGCTACTCAGCGCGCATCCCCAGATGCACACGCGCCATCACGTCCCGGTGCTTTGATAATGGCGAATGCCGAAACGCCAGAACAACAACGCGGCGACCAACACGGACCCTCCGGCCACCGGCGCGAGGAAGGGAGCAAATGCCGGCAGCCCCAACGGATCGGGTTTACCGAGCAGATACAGCGCCGGGGCGTAATTGAGGAAAATTGCCGGCACGACATAGGTAAAGAAACGGCGCATCCAATCCTGGTAGATGTGCATTGGATAAGACATCATCTCGCTGCCGCCGTAGGTGAAGATGTTGATCGCCTCGATACGTTCGACCGTCCAGAACGTGCTCGTGGCGCCGATGATGAACAGCCCGCCGAAGAAACACACCAGGCTGGCCAATACCACCGGCAAGTACAACCACTTGGCGAGCGTCCAATGCAGGTTCAACGCAGCGACGGCGATGAACAGGATCGCCGCGCCTTGCGCGATGCGCCCCAGGCGACGCACGATAAACTGCGATCCCAGCACTTGCAGCGTGATGTCGATCGGGCGCAATAGCAGTTGATCGAACGCGCCGCGCTGCACCTGCACGCTGAAGTTATCCGGGTCGAAACCGCTGAACAGCATGTCCATGATCCCGAACGCCATCTCGACCATGCCATACAGAAAAGCGACCTCCGGCAACGACCATCCGCCGATGTTATTGAAACGCTGGAAGATCAGCGCGATGGTCAGGAACGAGATAAGCACCGAGAACCCGGTGGTAAACGTGTCCATCAGGAAAGAGGCGCGGTACTGCAACTGCGAGCGCACCTGCACCGCGATCAACCGGCCATAGAGATTCAACAATTGCAAGTCCTCAATCCACAGTCTTCAGTCTTCAATCCAAAATCCCCAATCGAAAATCGAAACTCCCTTCATCCGCCCTGGATCACCAGCTTGCGCACGCCGGCGCGCATCACCAGGTGTGAGGCCACAACCAGGATGACCAACCACACCAACTGGCCGAGCAGCGCCTGCGCCAGCGCCGGCCCGCTCAACACTCCCAGGTACACCTCGATCACCGTATTGACCATGGCGGGAAACGGTGTGAGGTTGCACAGCGCCACGAACCAATCCGGGAAAAAGCGCAACGGCATCAGAAAGCCCGACAGGAACAGCGACAGGCTGAAAGCGAACCGGCCAAGCCCGCGCGCATCGGGCGTCCAGAAGGACGCCAGGTTGACCAGGAAACGCCAGGAAAAACTGACGGCCCAACCCAGCAGCATGGCCACGATCAGCGCAGCCCACTGGCCAGCACTATTTGGCAGGGTGATGTTGAACAACAGTGCGTACGCGCATAGCAGAGGCACCCCGCGCAACAGCAGATTACTGAGTGCGCGCCCGCAGTCGCGCGCCATCCATGTGCCGAAGTAGTTGAATGGCTTGAGCAGATCTGATGCGATATCGCCACTGTAGACCGAGTTCATCACCTCAGTCCAGCCAAACAGGCTGAGAAAGGCGATGATGGCCTGGCTGATGCCGGTGAAGGTCACTGCCGCCGGCAAA
>JAMDDR010000032.1 GCA_023488685.1 Chloroflexota bacterium
TGCTGCTGAGCGGGGGTGACCCGCTGACGCTGCCGGCGCGCGTGTTGGAGGATCTGCTGCGGCGGTTGCGCGCGATCGAGCACGTGGAGGTGATCCGGATCGGCAGCCGGGTGCCGGTGTTCCTGCCGCAGCGGATCACGGCGGAGTTGGTGGCGATGCTGCGGCAGTTCCACCCGCTGTGGCTGAACATCCACGTGAACCACCCGAAGGAGGTGACGCCGGAGCTGGCGCGGGCGTGTGCGCGGCTGGCGGACGCGGGGATTCCGTTAGGGAACCAGAGCGTGTTGCTGGCGGGGGTGAACGATCACCCGGACACGATCAAGGCGTTGTGTCATGCGTTGGTGAAGATGCGGGTGCGGCCGTACTATCTGTATCAGTGTGACCTGGTGGCGGGGAGTGGGCACTTCCGCACGAGCCTTGCGGCGGGGCTGGAGATCATGGAAGCGCTGCGTGGTCACACCTCCGGCTACGCCGTCCCGGTCTATGCGGTCGATCTGCCGGGCGGTGGGGGCAAAGTGCCGGTCATGCCCAATTACCTCATCAGCATGTCCCAGGACCGCGCCGTATTCCGCAACTTCGAAGGTTACCTGGCTACCTACGTGCAACCGACCGACTACCAACGCCCCAAGCGCACGAAGTGGATGGCTCCGCCCAGGGAAGAACCCGGACAAAAGGGAGTCGCCTCCCTGCTGGCCGGCGAGGGCATGGTGATCAAACCGGAGGGCTGGACAGGCACGCACATGCGCGGGCGCGAGACGGAATCCAGCGCCGGCGAGCAGGCTGCTGTCGTCAATGTCGAGGACATCCAGCATCTGCGCGACGTGGAGATCGCCCCGGAAGGGGATGAGCCTGTGTGGACGCGGATCAGTTGACGCCTGGGCGCATGCCGGCGAAACATCGCTCTGCGTTATTTCTCACCCCGGTAGCCCTGCTCGTGCTGGCCTTCGCCGTACGGGCTATTGGTCTGGCCGACCAGAGCCTGTGGTACGACGAGGGCTACACCGTCATGTTCGCACAGCATGACATTCCACACCTGTTTACACAAACAGCGCGTCTTGAACTGAACACGCCTCTTCACTACATCCTGCTGCACGTGTGGATGATCGGCAGCGGGAGTAGCGCCTTCGCCACGCGATTGCTGTCGGTGTTCGCAGGTGTGGTGACGGTTGCATTGGCATACGCCCTGGCACGCCATGCAGGCGCCACTTCCCCCGGCCCGGGTCAATGGGCTATGCTGCTGGTTGCGGTATGGCCGGTGTGCGCCAGCCTGTCACAGGAAGTGCGCATGTACGCATTGCTGCTCTGCACGAGCACGCTGGCCGTGGTTCAATTCGTGCTCTGCTTGCGCTCGCCGCGCCGGGTGAACTGGCTGCTCTGGGGACTCTTCAATATCATCGCATTCGCCTCACACGTGTTGGGCGCACTGATCTTCACCGCGCAAGCGGCTGTGCTGGCGGTGTGGTGTCTCAGGCGGGCGCCAGGCCGGCGTTCACGTGCGGCGCTGTTGTCGCTCGCGCTGACGGCCATCGTCATGATGGCCTGGACGAGTTATCTTGTGGCCCAGGCTGGCACTTACGGCACCATGTACAGCTCGCGCCTGGACTACGGGACCATCCTCTTGCAAAGCCTGGCGGCCAACCTTCTCCCGCGATTACAGCCTGACGCACTGCTGATCCCAGCGGCCTTCCTCTGCACAGGTCTGATCGCACTCATTACACTCGCCCGTTTCGTGAACCGAAGACCAGGCGTGGGGATCAGCGGGCTGGTCGTCGCTTTAAGCGTGGTTTTGATCGCAGCGTTCTGCGCGCTCACCGGCAAATTCGCGGCCCGTTACGCGGCCACGACGGCTCCTCTCCTGGCAGCCAGTGCCGGCATGGTGCTTGGCTCGCCCGCATACCGGCCGGCAGGAGCCGGCACAGGCAACGTTCTCAAAAAGGGGAGCGCGCTGGCAGCAGTCGGGCTGTGCCTGGTTGGACTCGCGCTGACCCATGTCGACGCGCGCTACGCGAATGAGGATTTTCGAGGCGCAGCCGCATATCTACACCAGCAAATTGCCCCGGACGAGACCATCCTGCTTGTGTCGGGCCATTTTGCGCCGGTCTTCGAGTATTACTATGGCGCGGATGGGTGGTCCCCCATCCCCCCCGACCCGGTGTTGAACGTTCGCAACACGCTGGATTACGACCTGGCGGCCCCCGCGCTCAACCGTGCCCTGACAGGAAAACACGGCACATGGCTGCTCCTGTGGCAGGACGACGTCATCGATCCCACCGGCGTCGTGCCCACATTGCTGAATCGCATTTCCAACCGCCTGCAACCGGACATGGATGTGTCCGACTTCTACGGGCTACGGCTCCTGCACTACCGCTTCGATACACCCTACGAACCGCTCCCCGCAACCATCCCCCACATGGACTCACAGGTCGAAACCAGCGATGCCACGCGGGGCCTGAGCAGCCTGGGATGCCATCAATTTCGCCCGCCTCGATCGGGTGACGCCATGATGGAACTGGCGTGTTTCTGGCAGCTCAAACCAGGCACAACACTCCCATACGACACCCAGGTGTCTCTCCGCTTCACGGGCCAGGACAGCCAGCAAATCACCCAATCCGATCAGATGCTGGCGCCTGTTCGCGGTCTGCCTTACCTGCCCTTTGACAAGCCCATCACGAGCTTCTACTTCATTCCCATACCCACGGACCTGGCCCCGGGCGTTTACAGCGTGCGTGCAATCCCTTACACACCGGCAGAGCAACTGTCGCCCCAGGTGGTGACGCAAGTTAAAATCCTGCCGTAAGGGAGACACGACTTGACTTATCCACTATCGCGACCTGAGCGTCGTCCGCCGCGGATCGACGCATGGGTGTTGAGTATCCTGTTTTTGGGATTCACGCTGCGAGTGCCTGGCCTGAGTGCACAGGGTCTATACGCCGAAGAGGGTTATAGCACTGTCCTTGCGCAAGACAGCATCGGGCGCATTCTTGCCCAGACGGCCAGTCTCGATTCCAACACGCCGTTACATTATCTGTTGTTGAGCGGGTGGATTCGAGCGGCCGGCAGCAGTGAATTTAGCGTTCGTGCGCTATCCGTTTTCGCCGGGGTGGTGACCATCGCCCTGGCATATCAGCTCATGAAGGCCTGCGGATTGCCTGCCGGCGCGCGCCGTTGCGCCGCCGCATTGGTCGCTGCATGGCCGGTCTGCATTAGCTTTTCCCAAGAGGCGCGCATGTACGCCCTGCTCATGTGTCTGACGACGCTATCCACGTGGTTACTCATACGTGGGCTGCACAACGGGGGGCGGGGCACCTGGTTATTGTGGAGCGCCGCTCATATCGCCACATTTGCCACGCATGTGTTCGGCGCGCTCATTTTCGGGGCACAACTATGCGTGGTGGTCGCCTGGTGGGCGACACAGCGCGAAAATGGCCGGTGGCGCCACGCTGCCATTGCGCTCGCGCTCACTGCGCTGGTTCTGGGGGTGTGGATGGCGATCATCCTGAGCGTCTCCGTGCCGGCAAGTACCACCTACGCGGGCGGGCTTGATCTGCTGCAGCTCATGACCCAGGGCCTGGCCGCGAATGTCATGCCTCGACTGGCCTCCGGCGAGGAGATTCTGGCGGTTGCCATCCTGGCATTGATGGCCATGCTATTCATTCTACTCTCGCGCCGGCTGCGGTTGCTGTCACTCCTGGCGCTGATCGGAATCGTCGCCATCTGTGCTTTCTCGGCCTGGACGGGTAAGTTTAGCTGGCGTTACCCCACCCTCGTCGCCCCGCTGGTGGCGGCCGGTCTTGGTGCGGCGGTCTGGCAAAGCATCCGGTCTGCCGCTCACACGCCAGCCGGCCGGCTCGTGGCGGGCGTAGTTGTCTTCATCGCCTGCATCCTGGGTAGCGTGGCTTTCCTGGCCTGGCGCAATGACCCGGCGAACGCCAACGAGGATTATCGCGGTGTGGCGGCTTATCTGCGGCAGCATGCCCGTTCAGACGAGCCTATCGTGATGATCCCCAACCTCTCACATATCTTCGGTTACTACTATGGCGCGGGCGACTGGCACTGGCTGCCCCCGGCGGAGATGATCAACCTGCAGGACACGTTGGATTTCGAGAGTGTCGTCCCATGGCTCAACCAGTGGCTGAGCGGTCGCCAGGGCGCGTGGTTGTTGCTGTATGATGAAACGTTGCTCGACCCGAGCCACATCGCACAAACGCTGTTGCGGCGGCAGTCCGTGGCGCTCACGCACGATGCAGACGTGCAGCAGTTTCACAATCTCCGGCTGCTCCATTACACATTCTTCCAGCCGTACCAGCCGCTGCCCGAGCAACTGCCGGCGATGGAATCCACCATCGAGCCAACAGATCGGCAGCGCGGTTTGACCGGGTTAGGGTGCCATCAGTTCCAGGCGGCGCGCGCGGGGGACGCCTGGATGGAGATCTTCTGCTTCTGGCAGACCAAGCCTTACGTCCAGTTACCCTACGACACCAAGGTGTCTTTTCGACTCACGGATAGCGCGGGCAAACAGGTGCTGCAATCGGATCAGATGATTGCGCTTGAGGGCATGCCCTACCTGCCTTTTGAAAAGCCGATCACGGGTGTGTATGTCATCCCCCTTCCGGGAGACCTGCCCGCGGGCGAGTATGTTTTGCACGCCATTCCGTACACCCCGGACGAAGAGATATCCCCGCGCGTCTCTACCGAGGTTAAGCTGTTAACACCATGAGCGAACAACATCTCTCTGCACAGTCACCCCGCGCCGGCCTGACGGATGCCCAGGTGCGCGAGCGTGTTGCGCGTGGACAGATCAACGTCTTCGCCAACAAGAGCGCGCGCAGCACATGGGACATCATCCGTGACAACGTCTTCACCGTGTTCAACATC
>JAMDDR010000358.1 GCA_023488685.1 Chloroflexota bacterium
CAACTGGCTGCAACCCCACTCCTTTATAGTTGCCCAAGAATGTGCATCTCTTGAATCCATATCCCGCTGTGGATTCTGGAGTCACCGTGGTAGCCACCACATCTGTCCCAGCGGTAAATCCTGATGTCGTGGATACTGGTGCGGGTGTCGACTCTGGTGCTTGTGTGGTTGCTGCCTCGATAGTCACCTCAATTATTAGCGTGGATATCACTTCTGGTGCTTGTGTGGGTTCCGGCGCTTGTGTGGATGGTGATGGTGCCTGTGTTACAGAACCACAGGCAGCCAAAACCAGCCATGCGACTAACCTAAGTATTGCGCAACCAGAAGGCAAATCGGCTGCGCGCTTGAAAAACGAACACTTGGTACGCCCGGGGGCGAGATCGTGTACATCCTCTGCGAATGGGGAATAACACGATCAACACCGGGCATGGGGCGGCGGAAGATGCGCCGCCGCGAACGCAGCACGCGCTGCTGGTGGCGTGGGGGCATTTCGTCCGCACGACCGGATTACTGGAGCAGATTCTCACGGTGCCGATTGCCCAACAGGACCGTGACACCGCGCTGCAGCCAGCACAGAAGCTGCTCGAGTTGCTGATCGGGCTGCTGAGCGGGATGGAGTACTTGAGCGACCTGAGCGCTGGGCCTGCCCCGCTGGCGCGCGACGGGGTAGTGGCGCAGGCCTGGGGGCTGGGCCACTTGGCGAGTGCCAGTGCCGTCAGCCGGACCTTGAGCGCCTGCGACGACCAGAGCGTGAGCGCAGTGCAAACAGTGTTGGAGCACGTGTCGCAGCCGTACCTGGACCGTGCGGTGCGCGACGTGCGCCTGCGCGATCAGGTGCTGGAGTTGGATATGGATTTGACGGGCCGGCCGGTCAGTGCGACCAGTCACACCTTCCCCGGGGCCGCCTTTGGCCATATGGATGGGGAGGTGCGCCTGGGCTACCAAGTGGCGGCGGTATGCTTGCGCACCGCGCTGTATGGGCGGCAGTGGTTGTGCGGGCAGCATCACCCGGGCAATACGGTGGCGGCGCCCTGCTTGCTGCACCTGGTGGCCGAAGCTGAACGACGCCTGGGCTGCCATCCCTGGCGCCGGGTCGACCTGCTGGCCACCCGCGTGCACACCCATGAGACGGCGATGGCCGCGTTGCAGCAGCGGATCGAGGGACACACGCAAACCCTGAGCGCTCAGCGCGCCTGCCAAGCGCAACGGGCGGACCAACTGCAACACGCGCAGGCCCAGCTGCGGATGTGGGCCGAAACCCCCTTGTCGGCTCGACAAGATGGACGCTACAGCCGGTTCAGCCGCCTGCAGCGCCAAGTGGCTGGCTGGCAAGCGCGCTTGGCTCGCGCTCAGTGCGCCCACACCCGCACCGAAGGGACGTTGCGGGACCTGCAACAGCGGCTGGCCCAGATGCAACAAGAGCACGATGACCTGGTGAGCCGGCTGGCACACTTGTGTTACGAGAACGATACCCAACCCGAGGCGCCGCGCTGCCGCGTGCGCGTGGACGCCGGGTTCTGTAGCGGCGAGAACCTGACGACCTTGCTCGAACTGGGGTACGAGGTGGACACCAAGTCCGGCAACGACGCGCTGGTCCAAGCGCTGCGTCAGCGCATCACCCCCGACACGGCTTGGACCCGCGTGGGCGACAACGCCGAGATGATCGGCTGGTCGACTTACCAACTGACGACCTGCCCCTACCCAGTCGCCGTCGCCCTGGAGCGCTTCCACACCGGCACGACCGTGCGGTATGCGGCCCTGATTCGTTCCGCCGCGACGCCGACGGCCACGCTCACCAGCGCCGATTTGGTCGCGTGGTTCCACGACTACAACGCGCGCCAAACCATTGAGGCTGGCAACAAGCAAGCCAAGACCGTCTTCCACGTCCAACACCTGATGAGCCATGCCGCCGCCGGGATGCAGATCCAGGTGCTGCTGACGCTCTTCGCCGCCAACCTCGTGCCGTGGGCAGAAGACTGGCTGCGCCCGCGGCTCCAGAGCAGCGCCCCGTGCTTCGAGGCCGCATTGCACAGTCCCAAACGGCTCGTGCGCGTCGCGGCCAACAGCTTGGCGACCGTGTCGACGGCCGGCCCTGACGTCGTGTTGCAGTTCGATCAGCTCAGCAGCTTTGGCGGCGTGACGATTCGGTTGACGCAGCCCTCGGCGCTGGCTCAACTGCCGTTGCCGTTCTTCGGAAGTGATCATTTTGGCAGTCCGGAGGCGATTCGACCTCTGATTGCGCAATAGTTAGGCTAATAGTATGAGTAAAGCAGTCCTCTTGTAGTTCATGGCTCCTCCTTTGTCCACTCATAGGGTCTTCTGGTATGCGATTCAATCAACAGAAGACTCAGCAATGGTCACGTCTGGTAACCATGCTCTTTCATAAACGAAACGATGTGGGATTCGTATTCGAGATCCCCGAACTGACGACATAGTGCCCGGGCCTGTTCGAAGTATTGCTGCGCCTTATCGCGGTCGCCGCTCGCATGGAAGTCCTCGCCAAACGATTCTGTCACATAAGCCTTTAACTGGTTATCCCCCTCTTTTGCAGCGATAGCATAAGCCTCTTGGTGTATCGACAAAGCTGCCTCATGCCTTCCCAAGTCGAGTTCAGCCGATCCTTGATTGAGCAGGGCAAAACCCAAGGCAATCTGGTCGCCGAGGCGTCTATTGATAACCACTGCCTCAGTCGCATACTTGAGTGCCGCTTCATAGTCACCCTTTCGACCAGCCGTTGTGCTGAGCGAGGACAAAACATAGCTTAGTGCACCATCCTCTCGACTAGATTTGGCAAGGTCGTAGGCTCGTTGAGAATATGCCTGTGCTTCGCTATCTAGCCCCTGTTGTGCGATGACCCAGCCAATAAGTGCCAGCAATCTCACTTCGCGGTCAGTGTTTGGAGCAAGTTCCAGTGCAGCCTCGTATGTTTTCCGGGCAGTATTCAGGTCGAGTTGGTCAACATATGCACTACCCCGTTTGTACAGTAGATAGTGCAGTGGCTCATGGAATTCAGGCCCCATCTGGTATGCGGCGGCAATGGATTTGTCGAGTTGCTGGAGCAGGCTCAGGGTATGTCCTCGTTGATCGAGGTAACTAGGTCCCTGGGGGCGAGGATAACCGCCGATCGCAATCACACTCATGATACGCACGAGTGCTACCGGATCGCTTGCTATACCCGTCGCACCAAGGATGTTGGGTAACTCCAGTTCAAGGCCATCATAGTCGAGGATATGATCAGACACGTATCTATCCACGGCGGCTACCGCTTGTTGGAAATCACCTCCCTTGTCAATGAACTGCTCTCGCGCATAACTGAAGGTCAAGTCATGCATATAGTACGAGTCCGGTGTGGTACCAAACATCACTAGGCTGCGCCGGCGTAGCACGTCCAGCGAACTGATAATCTGCTCTTGCCGGATCCTCATGTAGATCGTCAAGAGTGCTAGCGTGATGCGCGGAGTATAGAAACTGCCGAATGCGATGACCGTTGTCTGTGACAGCTCGTCGAGCACATTGAAGCTGTCGTCGAGTAAGTCCTTGACACTTTCACGTCCTTGCTCGCTGAAGTCCGACGGCATGGACAAGTTGTGTGGCGCGTTGGTGATCCGACTGAGCAGTTTTCCAGGTGTCACTTCATCCACCTTAAGCGTGGCGCCAGCGATTTCCAGAGCATAAGGGTGGTATCCCAGACGCGCACACAGATGAGTTGCGCTTTCGTCCGTAGTGTAGTCTCTGCCTGCATGGTGGCTGAGGAGTTTTAGTGCCTCATCGAGCGCTAGCTCAGTGACTTCTCTAAACTCGTCCACTGGCAAGCGTTGCCGCGACGTCACGAGGACAGGGAGGGTCTGGGGAATGGCTTCAAGTGCCACATACAAAGCTTGGCTGTTCCAGACATCGTCAAAAACGATCAACCCAACATTTGCCAGAGATTTCTCAAGAAACTGGTAGATGGCATCTATCCTGGCCGCGCCGGTTAGTCCTAACAGAGAAGTCTTCTTGTCTAAACAGCCTGCAATACCTTCCAGTAGTGTATCTGTCTCGGCATGCCTGGCCTCCAGCCAGATGACCTGGCCTTTACCCGCGGCGATACGCTGGTTCGCGATCACAGCAGCCAGTGCGCTCTTGCCGATCCCCGGTAGCCCAGTCAGCAAGACCCGCTTGTTCTGATCGAGCCAGCCATGCACCTCAACCAACAAGTGATCACGACCAACAAGTAATCGAGGAGCGCGTCGGATTCTGGGTTCGCTATACAGCACTGCATCGACCGCAAACCTGGATGTGTCGTCCTGCCAATCCCCCTTTGGCCGCTCGACTGTGCACCGCTCGACCAGTTCTTCCAGGCGTTCCCGCCGGTCGAGGTAAAGAATCAGCTCACGTGCTTTTGCTGCCTTGCTGAGGCTACTTGTCTCTAGTTCGTCATAGTCTACGTGAAGGTTGAAGCATAGGGTCTTGAGCTCTTCAGTGGTGTAATGCTCCATAATTCCGTCAAAGAGCTTAATTAGATACGGTCGTGGAAAGTCACCTCTTGACCCGCACATAGTATGCGACGCTACGGAGGAATGAGAGATCGATTGCGAATTGCAGAGACACTAGCAGGATCCAGGCGATCAGTAACCGTTATACTTATAATATTATATACACTATTCGCAGATTTGGTATCCGTTGTTGGCAATGATTCATGCTACTGAGCGAGATGTGGATTGTTTAAACGACTCGTTACGATATTCCCATTGATAGTGGTAATGCCTAACCCGGCAGAGCCGGAACCAAACAGGATATGAACGACGAAAGGGTGCCCCTAACGAAAGTGCGCACCTGTTGTATACCTAGCTCAGCCCAGTTCGGAGTTGAGCGATGACGACAGAACCCAAG
>JAMDDR010000236.1 GCA_023488685.1 Chloroflexota bacterium
CGCTGTCCGCAAGCTCTGCCAGATCCGTCGAGGTGGTAAGGGCTGAGCCAAGCGTTTCCAGTGAAATCAAGGCTTCAGTGCGCTGCTGCAACACGCGGTTGGACGTCTCCAGTTCAAGCAATTTTCGTTGCAGCGCGCGGTTGTTGTCGGCCCAGGTGCGCTCACCGGCGGCGAGCAGGGTATACGTGCGGCGTAATTGCTCGGCCTCATAACGCATCGCATCGTCCAAAGCCAGGTACCCCTGTGCGGCCAGTTGCAGCAGATAGTCTTCCATAGCCAGGTCGCTCGGTTGCTGCAAGAGCAAGGGCATCTGGGTCCCGGCGTGAAAGATGTCGAACGCGGCCACATCCCCCTGGCGCCCGGTGCCTCCACAAACATCACAACCATCGGCACAGAAATAAGTAGCCGAAGTGTCGAAACTGGCAAAACGGGATTGCAGCCGTTTCAAACGTGCCCCGTCCAGCACATCAATACGCTTACAGACGGGACACAGCGTCGCCATGCGTTGTGTCGTGACCACCCAAGTGACCGCGTGCAACTGCTCCGGGCTGGCGCCCAGGTCCAGCACATGACGCAACACGTCGGCACCCGTAAACACAGAATTGATTTGCGCGAGCACGCGCAGCCCGCTTTGCGCCGCTTGCAGTGTAGCCGGCGTGGACTCCGCATTCAGGCGGTCGACCACTAACAGGTAAGGCCGGCGCTGCGCCGCGGTCGCGACGCGCTCTGCGAGGCCGTCAGCCGCCTTTGCATCCAGCACTTCCACCCGGCGCGTGAGGTCACGTGGCAACCGCACGTCATCGTCGGTCCCCGCCACGTAAACCGCGCGCGCGGCGCGTTTGGCGGTCAGGATACGCCGCAGCAGGATGCGGAACAGTCCCGCGCGCCCGCTCGGCAGCAGGCTGCTTTGAGGTGGCGACAACGGAGGATCGAATCCCGCGACGATCACGAGGCCCGGTCCATCAGCAATCAACTGATCGAGCCACCCATCGATCTCCGGCAGGTGAATGATGTCCTTAAGGTCAATCACAGTAAGTTCACACCCCAACTACAGTGCTTGATTATAGGTACGTCCATGGCATTGTGCGAAGGATGCATGCCACGGGAACTCATGAACTGGCGATAGCGACAAGCGCAAGCATAATAGACATCATGGAGGTCAGATATGACAGAAGTTCGCTGGGAACGCATGTTCATCGACCAATTAGAAGACGCCTTTGCCCGGTGTCCGCTCGCCTACTTCACGTATGGCCTGTGCGAGCCGCACGGACCTCAATGCGCCGTCGGGTTGGATGCATTGAAAGCCCACGCGATCGCCTGTCTGGCGGCGCAACGCCATGGTGGCATCGTCGCGCCACCCGATTACTGGCATATCCATGAACTGGGGGGCTACGCCCTGTGGGCGCAACGCTACGTGGGTGAGGTGCCTCGCACCTGGCTCACCGCTGTGCCACCGTGGGTGCACTTCAAGAACGTGTGCTATCAGATTCGCGCCGCCGACGCCCTGGGCTTCCACGCCGCCATCCTGCTCACTGGCCACTACGGGCCCAACTGGCAGGATCTGAAAACCCTGGTCGAGTTGATTCAGCCTCATTGCGGCGTGCGCCTGTACGCCCTGCCCGATTTCGAGTGCAACCAGCCTGGGTTCGACGGAGACGGCGCGTCCGGAGACCACGCCGGCAAGGTGGAGACATCGTTGCTATGGGCGGTGGAGCCGGGCTGTGTGGACGTGTCGCGCATCCCCGCAGAGGGCACACCCGGCGAACACTACGCCATGGGCAACAACGCGCGTGAGGCCAATCGCCGCACCGGCGAGCGCATGGCGCAAGACGAAGCGGATTGGCTCGGGGCGAAAGGCAAGGCACTACTGACCGAATACGAGCACGCCAGTCCGGCGGCAAGATTGCGCACCTTCGAGCAGGTTGAACAAATGTGGGATGAGCTCGTCCGTCCACGCCTGCACAGCTTCGCGTCGATGCAGGATAGCTGGGATTCACCGGCACAACAGGTGCCTGCCGAATCCACCTGGTACGCCAACTGGCGTGTTCCACCGCGCAGCTAACGCTTGTCGGAGCGCATCTTGAATAGAGGGGTTATAGTTGCATACCAACATGGACTGACAAAGATACCGGCGGTGGACTGCACATAGTCATTGTCACATACCAGAGCAGATTTCCCCGGGGGGATAACAATAGTTTGAAGACAAGAGGAGCAGGTAGTGAGAATGTCTGAATCAAGATCAAGACAGAACCAAGACTACAAAGTTCGCGCGGTACATTGTAATTATCGAGCGAGTGACGAAGAAGTGTACGAAGCGTTAAAGCGGGCGACAGACCCACTCGACCAGGCGTGGGCCAAACTAAAGAAGGCCAGGCGCATCGCGATCAAGTTCAACCAGGATAAGATGCTGAAGCAACTGGTGATGTACGAAAATCACCGCCAGCAACTGGTGAGTGACTCCGTCGTGCGCGCCACGTTGCGCCTGTTGCGCGAGAGAACCAATGCCAAGTTGTATTGTATCGACGTAAGTTTCTACCAGGTATACGCTGGCGCCGAGAAGGACAGCACCACGAACATCAGGCACGTGCTGAAGGAGTTCGACGTCGAGTACGTCAACGGCAACGTCGGTGATGTGCGTATGGTCCCTGTGCCTGGTGGTGGGTTGATGTTCGATAAGTATCCGCTGCTGTCGCGCGCCGTCGATGCCGACGCAATGATCTCCGTGCAGAAACTGAAGAACCATGCGTTTATGGGTGTTACGTTGTGCCTGAAGAATCTGTTTGGAATCACGCCGACCCAGCCACAGGGACGGCCGCGTTTCTACTACCATCACCTGGTGCGCATGCCCTACATGTTGGCCGACCTCGGGCGTATTTACAACCCAACGCTCAACATCATCGACGGATTGGTGGGACAGGCCGGTGAAGAATGGGGCAAAGGCGATCACCCGCGCATCTGCAATACCCTGATCGCGGGGGATCAGGTCATCGCCACCGATGCGGTCGGTTCACACCTGATGGGCCACGATCCACAAGCCGACTGGCTCACCCCACCCTTCCACCGTGACCGCAACGCACTGCTGTGCGCGGCTGAAGGCGGCTTTGGCACGGTGAACCTCGACGAGATCGACTGGCAATCTGAAGTGCAGGCTCCCGTCGGCCAGTTCTTTACAAAGACCACGGACTCACAACAAACGGTCACCACGTGGCGCCGGACCACTGCCGAGCAGGCGTTGTATTACCTGGACCATCGCAAAGAGCTACAGGATAAATATCCCGGTGAATACGTTCTGATGCAGATGGGCGAGGTGAAATGGCACGACAAGAGCGGGGTGCTCGACCGCAGCCGGCGCATTCTCTCGGGTGACCATCCCGAACAGGCCATGTGGTTCAAGTACATCGATCCTGAGGAAACCGAGAGAGAACACTTCGAGATGTATGAGCGCACGTTGCAGCAGATCAAGGCGCTGCAACAGGTTGCTTAGACCGGCATAACAGACGCGTAACCTGCGTGGATGAACATCTGTCTTGCATGTGAATTCGCGCAACAGGTCAGGCTAAGATGATCGTGTAACGGGAGCAGAATGACAATATGAGGGGCGATAAATCAAATTATCGTGTGCGCGCGGTGCACTGCGATCACCGCGCCAGTGACGACGAGGTGTACGCCGCGTTGAAACGAGCCACTGACCCGCTGGAGCGCTCGTGGGAACGGCTGGGCAAGGCGCACCGTATCGGCATCAAGTTCAACCAGGACTGGCCACCCGAAAAAGTAGTCATGCACGCCGGGCATCGCCAGCAACTGGTCAGCGACACAGTGACCCGCGCGGTGTTGCGCCTGCTTCGTGAAAAGACCAGCGCAGAGTTGTTCTGCATCGATGTCGGCGTACACCGTCACCTCGACTATAAAACCGCTGCCACCATCCTGCCCATCCTCGACGAGTACGGCGTCGAATATGTGGACGGCCATGCCGACGAGGTGATGTGGACGCAAGTACCCGGCGGTGGCTTGATGTTCGACAAGTATCCACTGCCCAAACGCGCGGTGGGGGCCGACGAGACCATCTCGGTGCAAAAGCTCAAGAATCATGCCTTCATGGGCATTACATTGTGCCTGAAGAACCTGTTCGGCTTGATGAAAATGCAGCCCGAAGGGCGCCCGCGCGGCTACTACCATCACCTGGTGCGCATGCCTTATATGCTGGCGGACCTGGGGCGTATCTTCAAGCCTGCCCTGAATATCCTGGACGGATTGGTAAGCCAGGCCGGTGAAGAATGGGGCCAGGGCGAAGCGCCGCGCACGCCCGATACCCTCATTGCGGGAGACCACATCATCACCACCGACACTGTTGGCGCATATCTCATGGGCCATGACCCGCAATCAGACTGGCTCACCCCACCCTTCCACCGCGACCGCAACGCGCTGCTATGCGCAGCCGAAGGTGGCTTCGGCACGGTGAATCTCGACGAGATCGACTGGCAATCTGAAGTGCAGGCTCCCGTCGGCCAGTTCTTCTCCAAAATCACGGATCCGTTGAATACAGTGATCAGTTGGCGACGGACGACCGCCGAGCAGGCGCTGTACTACCTTGACCATAAACGCGAAATTGTTGCCAGGTACGCCGGCGAATATATCCTGCAACAAATGGGCGAGGTGAAATGGCACGACAAGTCAGGCCACCTTACCTGGAGCCGCCGCCAGTTGTCCGGCGATCACCCTGAACAGGCCATGTGGCTCAAGTATGTAGACCCGGACGAAACCGAAGGGGAGCATTACGAAGTATACGAACGCACCTTGCAACGAATGCCTGAACCATCTGTGTAAGCAGTGCCACGCGGGTTGGCAGGGCGCAGTGCGTTC
>JAMDDR010000191.1 GCA_023488685.1 Chloroflexota bacterium
CGACAGACCCTTCTTCATCTCTAACCGATATTAGAGTGGAATATCACTAAAGTTGATGATGTCCTGAAAAGCCAGGGAGTCATCCAGCCATAGCTTTGCTTCGCCATACACAGCTTCGCTTACGTTAACTTGCACTATGGCGGGCAATCCTTCGAAATCACGCTCCCGGAGGAACTGCGCCGAATTGTCATGCTCACGATACTCAAACCGCACATGGAATGGACCGTTTATAGTAATTCCGGGGTTTAAGCGGATCACCACCCGTCGCGAATCACTCACGGTGACCACTTCTTCTACGAATGTCCATCTACGCTCGTATAGCCCCTGTGAATCAATGCGAATGAGCTTATCCCATTTCTGGCGAGAACGTGTGGGTAAGAGATGAAGAAGGGTCTGTCGCTCAGCAGCAGAACGACATGCGATGAACTTGAGTGAGGGAGAAAGCGCTAATCGATTCGGCACCAGCACTTCGGCATTACGGCGAAAGATGATTTCATCGCGTTTGTCGGATGTAAACGCACCGCTGTGGAAGACCCATTGAAATGGAATCGCTCGAAAGAACTCGCGCTCTTGGCTGATGGTGGCCTTATAGCTGCCAATGTTTCCGTTAGAAAACAGGGCGTCATCCCGCGTCAACACCTCAAACGCACTGAAGCAGAAGTAGATCGGCACCGGGCAGTGTGCACCGCCAAGCGTGCGTTTACTGATGGGGCGAATGCCTTCGTTGTTATATTGGGTGGGCGTGCGGGGGCGGAAATACATCCGCACGTATTGAAAGTGTTCCGGGTAGGTTTGCTGTATCACTTCGGGGCTGGCGTTATCCACTGCCATGACGCCGGCACGCTGTGCTTCCCTCCGGCTAAGCAATTCACCAGATTGCAGAATTAAAGCTGCATTGCGGACGTCAGTAAAATGGTAGACAAATTGAGGCCACCAACTGCGATTGCCGAGTCGCGCCGACCATTCCTCAATGTGCTCTTTGATATCGGCGTGCCATGGTTTCATAACATGGCTACCATGTGAGCTGGAGGCTCAACCTCTGCCGGCGGCGCATACTGCAGTCCGCGCTCTGGTTCAGCATCATCAGTCACGCGGATCTCTACCGGCTTCACGTAATCCAGTCGCACAAGTAGGTCCATCAACCAATCGGACGCTCCACTATTTAAGATGTTTTGAGGTAACTCGGTCTCTTGGATAGTGCCCTTTAAACGGAGTGTGTTCCACAAGTCCTCGACATCGCCCCGATAGACATCCACCGAGCAGTCATCTTCGCTTGCTAGTGGATGAAAATGTACGAACCTATCGTCCACCCATACCCTGGGGCCGAATGATCCTAACTGCTTGCCGCCACTCGCATCCTCGCCTGTGATGGCACTCAGATCCAACCACAACTGTGCCGAGGAGATCCGTCTACGCTCACGGAGCACCTCTCTGGCATAGTCAGCATCTAACCGTTCAGGTACAAAGTTGGGTTTACCTGGGTACAGATGAATGTAAACAGGAATGGGCAAGACTTTCAGATATTTTTCCATCAACGGCTGTACTTGCTTCTTCCAATTCAACTCGCCATGTCCGCAACCAAGCTGCGGGAAAGATACGCTGGAGATACCATATTCTGCGTAGTGCTTGACAAATGCTTTCAACCCAGCCTCGATGTATTCAGGATGTGAGGGGGCGCGCCAATGCTTCTTGGTTGGGAAGTTGACGATGATTTTGTTAGGTGTGCGATAAACATGCAGCTTGCCAATACTTAGCTTACCTGCCTCGCACAAGCGGCGATATTCCTCATACATCGCCGGATAGAGGGTCTTAAATGAGAGCGCTATACCTTTGCCCATCACACCGACCGTATTTACAGTATTGACAATGGTTTGCGCAGGTGAATCGAAAATGCTGGTATTGAGATACGCAAGCATATAACTCTCCTCAGGCGCAATTATCGCAGTTGTTTGCATACGCCGCATAGATCAGAACTTTTGTTCTATTCTATACTTTAACTCATCGAAGTCAACCTGTTGGTGCTTTTTTGCTTTCTCCGCCATCGATTTTGCGACCATAACCGCAGCTGTTATCATTAGCCCGATGCCACCCATTGTTCCACGTAGTTACCATCAGATCCGAACTGCTGCTATCAGTGTATGCCATGGAAGAGGGAGCCTTCAAAACAGTCGTTAAGATCCATCCGTGGAGATTAGCGAGAGCGCATCTTCTGCACGCGGCGAGATAACAATGGCCTGATCGAACCCACGTTCAACCAACGCATGCGCCACGCCTGCCGCAGCAGGGTGTGGCGTCGTCTCAGCGCGTTGCATCAACACGGCGACCTTGCGCGCATCGGGCGGAATGCCTTTCAAGCCCCCCAGTGGGTGCGCAAGCAGGCTGGCGAGCAGTTGAGCTGTGATCGGTTGGCCCATCTGCGCGCCGGTGAGTGCAGCAATGCGCTCCGGGCGGTGGGCGGTGCGTTCGTCCAGCGGCCGGCCCAGCGCCTCCAGGCTGGCGACGACGCACACCAGCGTCGTGCACGCGGGTATCACCGGCTCATTCTCGGCCGGCGCCTTCAGCAGCAGACCGCGCGCGCCGTCGGCTTCGACAATAAGAGAGATTGGAGATTGGGTATTGGAGATTGCATCTCTCAGTTCACAAATCTGCTGACCGGTAAACCCGCTCAGCTTAGTGTGCGCCGCCGGCATATAGGATTCAGCCACGGGCCTGTCATCTGGTGCACCCTCAACAGATGCCGCGACACAGGCCGTTCGCCACTGATCCGGGAGGCCCAGGCAGCCCAAGCCCATCACCTGCTCGATGCCCTGTGCAACCACGAGCCGGTCAAACACACCGGGCGATGGCTGGCGGATTTTGGTCGTCGTGGTGAAGACGGCGCGCGCGCCGCATTGCGCCAGTTCCTGCACCAGCCGCCAGCACAGCGTCGTCTTGCCGCCCGCGCCTACCACAGCCACACAATCACCCGGCTGCACGGCGAGTTGAGCGAGTAGCTGCCCCATCATTCTCAGTTCCAAGTTCCGAGTTCTGAGTTCCGAGTGCACTGCGAACTGAGCACTCGGTACTCGGTACTCGGCACTCTACACTCGGCACTCTGCACTCCCTACTCAAACAGCAGCGCAGTAAACGACAACGGCGGCACCGTCAGCGCAAACGCATTGGAATCAAGCGCTCGTCCATTCAACAGCCGGGGCACGGTGACATCAGGTCTGTCAAAGCTATTGCTCGCCTTTGGATCGTCGCCCGATATCTGGTAGCCTGCTTTGAGCATCTTCGGCGCATCATTCTGCCACACAATGTTGGCCGTCACATCTTCGCTCAGGCTGCGGTTGACGACAAACACTGCGCCCGCACCTGTGGCCGGATCATGGCTGGCCGATACATCCAGCACCGGCACGCAGCCATATTGCTTGGTCTCACCCATGGGCGAGCGCACCCATGCATCGAGCGCGTTGCCGCGGGCGTGATTGCTCACCCATTTAAACGGCCAGAACGACGCTTGTTTGAGCAACTCGTCGTTGCGCGTGTGCAACCATGAGATGACATTGACGACCTGTGCCACACATGCGATCTTCAACACGTCACACTTGCGCAGAAACACGTTGAGCCACTGCGCGACGACCAGCGCATCCTGGAGGTCGTAATTCTCCTCGCTGAGATGTGGGGCTTCGGTCCAACCACCGCGACCGCTGCGATCCTTGTACCACACCTGCCACTCATCCCACGACAGATACACCTGGTGCTTGCTGCGGGTGCGCGCCTTTACATAGCGCAGTGTGCCGGCCAGCGTGTCGACGAAGTCCTCCAGTCGCTGCGCCGTGGCAAGGAATGAGGGCGTATCGTCTTCGAGGTTGGTGGCATAGTAGTGCATGGAGAGATAGTCGACCTGTTCCCAGCAGGTTTCGAGCGCGACGCGATCCCATTCCGGGAACGTGGGCATGCGATCGTTGGAAGACCCGCACAGCACCAACTTGATGGATGGGTCGTGCCACTTCATCAACTTGGCCGCTTCGCGCGCCTTCGTGGCATAGGCGTCCATGCCGAGATGGCCTATCTGCCATGGGCCATCCATCTCGTTGCCCAGGCACCAGTACTTCACATCGTGCGGCTCGCGGTACCCGTGCAAGCCACGCAGGTCGGCATAATGCGACCCCGCCGGCCCGTTGCAGTATTCGACCAGCGCCGCTGCCTGCTCGATGGTGCCGGTTCCAAGATTGACCCCCAACATGGGTTGGGCGTCGATCTTCTTGCAAAAGCCCATGAACTCGTTGGTTCCAAACTGGTTCGTTTCGATGGATTGCCAGGCCATTTCGCGCCGGCGCGGGCGCTTGTCCTTTGGGCCGACGCCATCGAGCCAGTTGTAGCCACTCAGGAAGTTACCGCCGGGGTAACGCATGATGGCATAACCCTGTTCCTTCAACGCGCCCATCACATCAGTGCGCAGACCCGCCTCGTCCGCACAGGGGGATTGGGGGTCATAGATGCCCTGGTACACACACCGCCCCATATGCTCGATGAAGCCACCGAAAAGCAGTGGGGAGATTTCGCCGATGATCCGATTGGTGTCGAGATAAATCTTCGCAGATAACATATTACTCCTCTCCCTTTACGTCCCTTCACATCCCTTCACGTTGGGTCCTGATGGGGATGCTGAGCCCGTTGCAGACTGGTGCATCGGTATCGCTTTCGGGAATTGCGCGCTATCCCGATTCGCGAATGATCAGGCGGCAGGGGACCTCGAAGCGCCGGCCGGGGCCGGTCTCGATTCCGTCGATACGCTCGAAAAGCGAGACCGCCATCCGCTCGCCCATCTCGCTTGGGAATTGAGCGACTGTGGTA
>JAMDDR010000085.1 GCA_023488685.1 Chloroflexota bacterium
CGATGGCGAACCGGCGGTGACCGGGGATGGAGATATCAATACGCACCTCCTGCGAGGGACCGCAGGCACAGCAGTCACAGTGACGGTTCGCACGCCTGGCAGCCAGCCACGTGACGTGGCGATTACACGCGCCAACTTGTCGACGGTGGAGCCGGTGGAACAGCGCCTTTTGCCGGGTAAAAAGCGTATCGGTTACATTCTGATCCCTACGTTCTTCGAGGAGAGCATTGAAGAGCGAGTGCGCGTGGCGTTGCGGACATTGATGAAGGGGGGACGGCTGGACGGCCTGATCGTCGACCTGCGTATCAACGGCGGCGGCGCATACCCGGTGTTGTTGGCCAACCTGGGTTTCTATACGCGCGGCACGGTCGGATACCTGGTGGATCGCAAGGGTAGGCGCGAATCGCTCACGGTGCGTGCCGAGCGTATTGGCAACTCGCAAAGTGTGCCTATAGTCGTCCTGATTGGCCCATCGACACAGTCATACGCGGAGGTGTTTGCCGGTACGTTGCGTGTCAGGAAGCGCGCCACGCTACTTGGGCAGAAGTCCGGTGGGAATATCGAAACGCTACACGCGCACCGTTTTGAGGATGGTTCGGTGGCGTGGATTGCCGAGGAAACCTTCCGTTTGCCCAACGGCACTCATTGGGAGGGGCAAGGGCTTACCCCGGATATCCTGGTTGACCAGGGCTGGGATGAGTTTACCGGGGAGAATGACCCCGTTATTGCAGCGGCTGTTAAGGTGTTAAGCAAATGATCTGCGACTACGAAGGCTCCGATTACAAGCAGCGTTTTTGGCAAAATGCCGATCGCGCTTACGAGGACGCGGTCGAGCGGATTGCGTTGCGCCGGCTGTTGCCACCCCGTGGCCGGCGCATCGTGGAGTATGGCGCCGGGTTTGGCCGGCTGGCTGATCTGTATGCTGGTTATGATGAAATCGTCCTGCTGGACTATTCGCGCACCATGCTGGCGCAGGCGATGGAGCGTTGGGGCGGCGATCCGCGTTTCCGTTTTGTGGCTGCCGACATCTACCACCTGCCATTTGCCGGCGGTGCGATGAGCGCCGCGTCGATGATACGTGTGATTCATCACATCGCCGATGTGCCAGGCGCACTGGGTGAGATTCGTCGCACCATGGCCCCGGGTGGAACGTTTGTGTTGGAATTTGCGAATAAGCGCAACCTGAAGGCGGTTGCGCGTTACGCTTTGAGACGCCAGGCATGGAGTCCCTTTGCGCCGCAGCCGGTCGAGTTTGTAAAACTCAACTTCGATTTTCACCCGCGCTGGATGTTACAACAATTGCGCAACGCCGGGTTTGACACACGCCAGACCCTGGCAGTGTCTTACTTGCGCGCCGGTTTGTTCAAACGGGTCGTGCCGGTGCAGTGGATGGTGTTCGTGGATGCGTTTCTCCAGCGCACAGCCCCTCTGGCATTGCTGTCGCCGAGTGTGTTTGTACAGAATGTGCGAGCGCGCCAGACGCAGGATGCACACCGGACCACTGGAAAGATGCCAGAACCATCCGCCCTGGAAAACGAACGATCGCCGGTGTTGGATGGCGCGGCGTTTGAGAGCATCCTGCGGAGTCCTATGTCTGGTGCACCGCTACGCCGTGATGGTGAACTGCTCGTGTGCGATGCCGATGGCACGCGCTGGCAGGCGCATGGCCATTTCTACGATCTGAAAGAGCCGCTCTAATGTTCTCGAGCGAACACCCCGAGAGGCTGGCGCCAGCCTCTCGGGGTGTCAGAACTAATTCCCCTCTGAAGTGCTGGCCGTGACATAGCGGCGGTCTGTCGTGACCCAGCAGGTGGTGGTGGACTCAGCGGGGCACTCAATGTTGTACCATCGCTCGTCCGCACTGATGCCGGTGACGACAACCGTCTGCCTGCGGCGCAGCCGCGCGATGACCTTATAACTGAAGCCCGGTCCCCTGCGTACGTTGAGTACGACGCGTGCTGTCACCGATTTCACCTCTGTCTCCAGGATTTCGAAATCCTCTTGCACGGGTGCGACAGGTGTGACCTCATCAGTAGGCGTGAACGTTTCGGTTGGCGCAACCTCGCCGGTGGGAGTGACTACATCGGTTGGGCTGATTTCATCCGTCGGCGTCATCACGTCACCGCCCGCGACGTCGGGTGAGACCGTCGCATCTGCTGGTGCCGTGCTGGTGTCATCGCCGGGGACGGCGGTGGCATCCGTGGCAGGCGCGGCGACCTCAGTGCTGGTAAGGGTTTGGGTCTCTGATGACACGGCTGCAGATTGGTCGGTTGGCTGTGGCGTGGTCGTGGTAATGGTGCACGCGCTCATCGTGAATACACCCATGATGACGAGGCAGGCGAATCGTTTGTTCATCACGCTTCTCCTTGTGCTATAGACGTGGCTTAAGGTATTTCTCACTCTCAGTTTCGAACTGGCTCCCTGGTGCGGGGAGCATATCATAGTCGCGCACGGATGGGGTTTCAACCCACTTTGAAGCTGTACAACTTATTCCCCATACTGATGTAGACGGTGTTGCTGGTTGGGTCCAAGGACATATCCTGCATGCCGACGAACTCATCGTTCGCGCCACGATACTGTTTGACGAACTCACCTGTCTTGGTGAATTGCCAGACAGCTCCGTTTGCTGCGTCGCCGATGAACACATTCCCGCTATTCGGGTCAGGGCCGGTGACAGCAATCGCCACGGTCTTCCCCATTGGTTCCGACAGGCCGCCAATATTAAGGCTGAAATTCATCGGTGAGCGGTTGAAGTATTTCAACACCGTGCCACTCTTCTGCAACATGTAAATTGAGCCATCGATCGCCAAATCCACGCTGTCTTGCAGTTGTTTGTAAGGGGAACGGAAGTAGGTGTCGCCTTTGACCAGCTTCCCGCCCCGCAGGGTATAGCGCCAGATCTGTCCAACACCGGCATCGAGCAGGTAAGCAGTGCCGTTGTACAGCTCGCCAGCGACGATCTGGCCGGGTGCGTCGCCATCATCCGTGGGCAGGTCGAGCGCGGCCATCTGGCCAGTCGCCGAACTGTATTCGTACAATGCGCTGCTGCTGAATAGTAGTGCGCCTTCGGTACGCCAGCGCCCGCCACTTGGCGTTGCCCAGGTGATATCACGTAACGGGACGTTGGTTGTGGTAACACCGCTGGCCAGGCTGAGCGGCACCGGCTTCCCAGTGACGCCGGTGCGCTGGACATTCAGTACGTGGTACTCCGCGCTGTTGGTGCCGGGGTCCAGCACATATACACCCAGTGATCCTGCCGCGATTCGTAAAGCCGTTGACGATGGATTGAGATCGACCAGTGCGGCAGGCGAGACGCGTGTGATTTTGCTCATCTGGTCAAGTTGGGCTTTGCCTTGCCGTTTGTCGTCGTTGAATTCCGCAGCATCGTCGGGGTGTTTGACCTCATAATCGTTGATCATGGTCAACGCTCTGGACCAATTTGCTTTGTTGGGTGTGGTCCGGGCTATCTCGATCTGTGCGCGCGTCTCGCTGCGTTGTTGCTGTTTGTCCGCCTCGCCACTCAACTGGAAGTAGAGGATGGAGACGACCAACGCCACGATGATCGGCAACAGAATAGCGACGGCAGCCAGACCGAAAACCGTCGCGCGAGAGCGTTGCATTGGCACGGCATGTGCTGGTGATGCCGGTAACAACTGCGCGCCGAAGGTGCCTAAGCTGCGCTGGATGGAGCGCGCAGCGGTTCCGGCCGCCGATGACACGGCTGCCCCGGCTGTCGAGAGCAATTGTGGCGTCCTGGGTGTACGTTCCTCGCTTTCCGTTTCCTCGTCGCGTGTGCGAGTCTCGGCTGGGCTCGTGATGGTCCGGGTTCGGGCTGCTGGAGCGGTCGCCGGCTGAGATCGCGTAAATTGTGGCGCGGGCTGCGGGTTGGACGGCACCGGCCGATTCGCCGGGGTGGAGCCGGCCAGGATGGTGGCGGGTTGGCCCTTTACTGCGAACGCCACCCCGATCATGGTTCCCGCTTTCACGTTGGCGTTCAGGTATCCCGCGATCATGCGTGCGTCGCCCTTGCCCATGCATGCGTTGACCAATTCGTCGCCGACATGCGCGAATGAGCCGGCGCCGGTCAACGTAAAGGTGTCTCCGGGCTTCCATGCGAAGTGCGTGAAAAAGGCCTCGGCGGTGCGGCTGCTGCCAACCAGCGGCATGTTTCCATCGGGTGTTATCCGTTCAAATGCGCCGGTTTGTGACCGTGCAAAGGCGATGGCGGGGCCAGTCTGCGCAATGACGACGCTCTCGTCGTTAACCACCGCGCACGTGAGCGAGCCTTCGCTGCGCTGACCTGCCGGCATACCGCGATTCAACTCGACCAAGCGATCGTTGGCGAGTTTGATCGCCAGTCGCAGAGCCGTCGTCATGCCGCCCGGCGCACGCCAGTAGCCTTCGCTCAACGTGCGCGCCACATCAGTGCATGTCGCCGCAGGAGCGTTGGGCAAATCCAGGAACACGATCAAGGTTTCGCCAGCCCGTGGTGCACGCTTACTGGCGAATTGCACGAAGACCTGTGGCGTGTCGCCAAGTTCCTGTCCACTGCTGACATGAATGGATGAAAAAGTTACATCGGCCATGCTAATCCATTTGTTTGCGGGTGGGTCGCTGGGCCTGGAAGGCACAGGTTCACCACCCACGTGGCACAGGTTATACGCCCGTGTCTAACGCCTGGGCTCTTATCCGTTTGCCAACTGTCCATAAGTTTATCAGTATATTGGGGTTTATCGATAAACGGAATGACACATTGCCTTCCAGGCGTACGTTAGATAGGAGCATGCCATGAAGCGAAATCAAGCCAGTCTCACGGCTAAGGGCATCAGTCACAAGTTA
>JAMDDR010000022.1 GCA_023488685.1 Chloroflexota bacterium
TCGTCTGCCACCTCGGTCGCGAATGCCTGCTCTCCACCTATGGCAGCCACGACCACGTTGACCGGGGCCATGCCAGGGCGAAAGCCGGGGATGCGAATCTGCCTGGACAGCTTACGAGCAACCTCACGCCGCGCCTTTGCGACCTCATCATCCGGAACAGTTATCGTTATACGCGCTTCATGCGTGTCGAGAGTTTCAACTTGGAGATCCATTTTGATTTTCGGTTTCAGATTTTGGATTTTCGATTTTCGATTTGGATTTCCGATTTGAGATTCTCGATTCAGGATCGGTGATTTGACGCCGTGTCGCCCATCTGGCGACCGCCATCAGGAACCCGATCTGCAAATTCCGAAATCGAAAATCCAAAATCCAAAATCCAAAATAGCACGATGGGGATGGTGGGACTCGAACCCACACGGTTTGCACCACATGATCCTAAGTCATGCTCGTCTGCCAATTTCGACACATCCCCGAAAGGGCCAAACGATTATACTATCAAGCAGGCGATAAACCGAAAAGATGAGCAACGACCACTGGTCAGTGGATGAAAACCAACCGATTCCGCCAACCAGCCCAACCAGCCCCTCGCCTGTGCGGCTGTGGCTTGAGCGCATTGGCATCGGGATGGTTGCAGCCATTTCTCTGCTGGTGCCACTGATCATTGGTTTGCTGTTTTACCTGGCACTGACCGATGGATTGGTCATCAATGCCGATGATCCGCTTCATGAGATCCGCTTATGGATGGTGCAGGAGCGGCGTGGCGCCACCGGGCTGGGTCTGACCATCACCTCGCCGAGCGCGAGCCAGGATGCCGCGCTCCAATGTGCTCGTACCGACGTCACTTTTCTAAAATGGGATCGAAGATTGTCCATCGAAAGCGATGCGGATTATTGCCATTGCTTCGAGCGCAAGGATGGCAGGCTGGTTGACACAGCCACGGCCACATGCCGCTAGGAGATCGATCAAAGACGCCGGCCCATGAGTGATATACTCTCGCGGCTGGATTTTCAACCGGAAGTCATAGCAACAGACCGTACTGACGTACTGAATAGACATGTTGAAAGAGCTGTACATCGTCCGGCATGGACACCCACAACTGGGAACCGGGTTGGTCTATGATCGAGTACCCGGTCCGACCCTATCAGAGATTGGACGCGCGGAAGCACACGTGACCGCACAATTTCTGCTCGGCCGCGGCATCGAGCAAGTCTATGCCTCTCCGCTCGATCGGGCCTCAAGCACTGCACGCATCATTGTCGCCACGCTAAACGCGCCACTGCAAATCAACGAGGCATTGGCCGAGCATCGCAGCGATGAGAAGTTCGACGGTGTGAAAACACGCATCCGTGATTTCCTGGCGCTCGTGGAGAGTGCGCCGTTGTCCAACGTAGCGTTCGTGTCACACGGCTCCCCGATCAAGGCGCTCCTCCAGGTGTTGTCGCAGGAAAAGATCGATCTGTCGAAGCACATCTACCCAAACGGCAACCATGTCCCAACCGCAGGGGTGTGGCATGCCAGCCGCGATCTGTTCGGCGCATGGCAATTGAATCTCGTCTTTAAGCCCCTCGTGGCGACACCCGCCACACACGTACCGATTTGATATGCGAGTAACCACGGGTCGCGCCAAAGGGCGCATACTGAGATCAGTTCCGAGCGATGTGACCCGCCCCATCACGGGCCGCGTGAAGCAGGCCGTCTTTAACATCCTGGCAGACGACGTGAAAGACTCCGCCTGGCTGGACCTGTTTGCAGGCACTGGCGCCGTCGGCATCGAGGCATTGAGTCGCGGCGCGCGCAGCGTCACGTTCATCGACCAGGATGCGCCGGCGGTAAAGATCATTCAAGACAACCTTCAAACCACGCGACTGGAAAAAGGCGCACGCGTCATCCGCCAAAACGCGTTCAAGTACATCGGTGGGTACCCCAATGCCACTTACGATTTCATTTACATCGCCCACCCCAGTACCCTGGCCTATGGTTCCGAGGCACTACTCGCCATCGATAACACACCCAGTTGGCTGGCCGAACAGGGCGCCATCATCGTGCAGATCCATCCGCGCGAGTTCCACGAGTTGGACTTAAAAAAGCTGGAATTGGTGGACCAGCGGCGCTACGGGTCGACCATGCTCTGCTTCTACGAGCATAAGCAAGAAAAACCGCAGGATTGAGCTATCTCGTGCCAGCGTAACGACACCATCGTTCAGTTGATCGTAATCACCGTCGGCACTGCTTCGAGCGAATTCACGAGCACAGCCTCTGACACACCGCGCATCCACAGCCCCGAAGATGCGCCACCGTCCAGGTTGACCGCGTTTGATAGATCAAGCAGTTCACTCGTCGCCAGGAACTGTGCCAGGTCTGTCATCGTCCACACAGGCGATTGGCACACGCCCAGGATGACATGCCCCGCACGATTGATACCGATGAAACTGCGGCGATTGCGGCTGCCGTCATCGGGGATGCCATCGACGATCTCACCATCCAGCAGCAGCATCGGAAAGCTTTGAATAGCCTGGGCGATACTCGGATCGGCGACGTAGGGCTTCCTGGCCAGCCATTGCAGTTCTACGGCGCGAGCCTGCTCGTTATCGCGCAGTGAGAACATGCCACCAAAGCCTTTATACGTTCGTCCAAAGGACTGCCCATCGGCGATCACCAGCCCCGTCGCCTTCTTATCCTCGGTGAAGAAGCCTGCGTTGATCACGACGTCGGCTTGGGTTGCATCGAACCACTCACGCACCGTGCGCACCTCTTCGGGATCATAGTGCACGCGCAACGACGCCGTCGCCAGGTCGATCCGCACGAGTGTCACCCAGTCATCCATGTCGTTCACACGTTCCTGCCGCTGCAGGAACTCAACGCCTGGACGAATCGGTTGCCACGTATTCATGGGCGTAGGTAGCGGTGTCGTTGTGGGCACAGAGAGGGTAGATGCGTAAATGGTGACGTTGGGCGTCATCGTTGCGCTTGCAACCACCTGTGTCACCGGCGAATCCGTGGACCGCTCTGTCCCCGCTCGCTCACACGAGGACATGGACAACAAACCGAGACAAAGCAGGTGGAGATAACGCGACTTCATTCTGCACGCCCCATGCTACTCTCGCGACAGCGCGCGCACAATATCCCCCATCGACAGCACGCCAATCGGCGTACAGGAACTCGCTTGATCGACGACGACCAACCGGTGGATATGACGATCGATCAGCAGCTTCGCCGCTTGTGACAGCGATTCATCAGGCGTGACTGTCAGGACATTTGCCGTCATCACGTCCTTGACCGTCAGCGCCTGCCAATCCTGGCCACTGGCCTGGACGAGTGTCACATTGACCAGATCGGTCTGTGACACAAGCCCGACCAGGCCACAGTCACCATCGACGACGACCAACGCACGCACGCGCGCTTCGGTCATCAGCTTGGCCGCATCGCGCACGCTGAGGGTAGGTGCACAACTCACGACACCCTTGCGCATGGCATCACGGACATGCAAAACACTCATAGACACTCATAGACACTCATAGACACTCACAGACACTCATAAACACTCATGGACATCTCAAGTGCATTGTGACATGCCGCTAAAGCACCAACCCCCACGGGTTCTCAAGAATACGCTTGACCTCGTTAGTAAACTGCGCCCCTTCAGCCCCGTCGGTGACACGATGATCACCCGAGAGCGTGATGTGCATGATGCTGCGCGCGACGATCTGCCCATCCCGGACCACCGGTGTGGGAATGGCCGCACCGACCGCCAGGATCCCGGCGTCTGGCGGGTTCACGATGGCGGCAAAACTTTCCACGCCATACATGCCCAGGTTGCTGATGGTGAAGGTTTGGCCGCCCATATCGCCTGGTTGCGCCTTGCCCTCGCGCGCCCGCGACACCAGCGCCCCCATCTCCACCGCAATCTGCCGCAGTGATTTGGCATCGGTATCGCGAACGGTCACGGTCACCAGTCCGCTTTCGAGCGCCACAGCCACGCCCATATGCACTTGCTCGTGCAATTCAATCGCATCGCCGCCGAAACTGGCGTTTAAGTTGGGGAAACGCTTGAGCGCCAGCGCCGTCGCACGAACGACCAGGTCGTTGACCGAGACTTTGACATTTTCAGGCTTGAGCGCCTCATTGATCTGTTCACGCAGCTTGAGCGCAGCATCCATTTCGACCGGCACCGTGATGTAGAAATGTGGAACCGTCGTCTTGCTCTGCGTCATGCGATTGGCAATGGTCTGGCGGATACGGGTAAGTGGCTTGCGCCCTGTGGCTGCCGCAGCCATCGGGGCCGGTTGTGCCGCTGGGACCGGTTCCAGCGCCTGGGCCTCCGGTTTCATCTGCGCGCCCACCTGGGCAGCGTAGGCCTCGACGTCGGCCAGCGTAATCCGCCCTTCAGGGCCGGACCCTTTCACCATACGCAGATCGACGCCCCGTTCCTGTGCCACCTTCTTCGCCACGGGCGTGGCAATAATGCGCCCGGTGCCAGGCTCCGGCGGTGCAACCGCGGCAGGAGCCACTGGCGCTGCGCCCTGATCCGCCGCGGGTGGCTTCGCCTCGATGAATGCCTCGACGTCGCCCTTGGTGACCTGACCCTCTGGGCCGGTGCCCTTCACTTGCGACAAATCGATGCCGTGCTCGTCGGCGACCCGGCGCGCCACCGGCGTGGCATTTATTCCGGCGTTGTTCATAGCTTTAGGCGCTGCAGCCGGCGCCGCCCGCACGGCTGGGGCAGCAGCGGGTTCAGGGGCAGAGGCGGCTGTTGGGGCCTCGCCCGGCGCAGAGATGATGCCGATGGGCTGCCCTACCGGCACTTTTGCGCCTGTTTGTGCCAGACCATTGC
>JAMDDR010000589.1 GCA_023488685.1 Chloroflexota bacterium
CAGTTGGGTTCGATGCCCTCAACGCGGCTGAGGACTGATGCGTCTGATCGTCACCCTTACCCAGTTTGAGAAAGACACACGCCTGATGCGCAAGCGTGGGAAGGACCTGGACAAACTGCAGACAATCGTCAAGCGCCTGGCCAATGATGAATCTTTGGAGCCACGCTACCGCGATCATCCCCTGTCGGGTGGGTATCAGGGTCGGCGCGAGTGTCACATCGAACCCAACTGGTTGCTGATCTACCGGTTCGGCGAGCGAAACAACTCCCCGGCGCTCATCCTAGAGCGCACAGGTACGCACTCGGATTTGTTCGGATAACCGGCAAAACCATGCTGGACCAACCAACCGTTTTCGAGATCCTTATTGAGATGCTGCACAAGGCGGCCACCTATAACCGCAACGAAGAGGTGCCGCCAGCAGTTATTTTGTGGCCGGACAAGGAATCTCAATGGGTCGAATTGGCGCTACGCCTGCAGTCGGTGCTACCTGACTTCTACATACTTGGCAACTACGATCCGGAAAAGAGGACCGGGCCTGCCATCTGGCTGCGGTGCTTGCTTACCGATTCCCCCTCGGCGAACGCCGGTAACATGGCGCCGGTCTTCTATCTACCCGGCGTCAGTCGCCAGGACTTGCGCGCTGTCGAGGAGTGCCCAAAACATCTGCAGCCATTGGCCGAGTTGCAGTATCGCGGCTGCTTCTGGTCGCATTCGAACGGCAAGGATTGGACCATCCTGGCGTTTCTGCAATCCGCCGATGGTGGATTGGATCTGGAAGTGTCTCGCGATGAAGCCACACAAGAGGCGATGAAGCGGGCATTGACCAAGCTGGTGGATGAACCCGTGGCACGACTGCGTGGTCGCAAGTTGGCAGCCGCCGACTTTAACGAATTGGTCACCCCCGATGCGGTGCGCGATCTCCTCGAATGGCTGGATACGCCGCAACAAACGCATGCGCGCTGGGATACTAATCAACGGCAGGCTTTCCGCAGCGTTTGCCAACAGAAATATAAGTTTGATCCTCAGCAGGATGGCGAACTGACTGGTGCGCAGTTAATGGCTTCCAAAGCGGGTCATTGGGCCCACGTATGGCAACGTTTTGCTGAAGCACCCAACCGGTACCCTCATCTTCCACAGCTCCTGAGTCGCGCGCGTCCATTGGAAACACTCAGCTTCTTTGGCGACAGATCCGTATGGCCGCAAGACAACGCGGAGATGGAAGACAGCCTGCGCAAAGCGCTGGAGGATCTCAAGGATCGGTCACCAGCGGAAGCGAGGCGCAGAATCCGCAATCTGGAGAATGAACATGGCGCACGGCGTGGCTGGGTGTGGGCTGCCCTTGGTTTAGCGCCGCTGGCACAGGCACTTGAACACATGGCGCTGCTCGCTACGGCGACGGAAAAGCCATTGGGCGGCGCCACGCCTGAGGATATGGCTGCACATTATGCCGACGAGGCATGGCGCGCTGACAGCGCAGTGGTCGAAGCCTTGCTGACCCTTGACGATGCGAATGCCGACTGCATCAAAGCGATAAAAGCAGCCATTAAAGCGCTATACCAGCCCTGGTTAGGGGAGGCGGCAGAGACATTCCAGCAACTGGTAAAACAACATCCGCTTCCAGGTTGCCCAGCCAGATCGATGGCGTTACACGAACAGACCACAGCGGCAGCACCGCCAGCAGGGTTGTGCATTCTATTTGCCGATGGTCTGCGCTTCGATGTCGCCCAACGAGTCAAGACGGCCTTTCAGCAATCAGGGTTTGAAATTCAGTTCACACGGCTGTTTGCCGCGTTACCCACCGTCACCGCTACGGCGAAGCCGGCGATTTCCCCGGTCGCTGACTTGTTGGGATCAAATTCCGACGTGGCCAAATTTGAGCCCACCGTTACAGCCACTGGCCAGATCGCGAACATCGACCAGCTACGCCAGTTGTTATACGAAAATGGCTACCAGGTGTTGCTGGGTGACGATCTTGGCTCGCCTGACGACACACAACGTCGAGCCGCCTGGACCGAGTACGGCCAGTTGGATAAACTGGGACATGAGATTGGCATCCAAATGGTGTCACACATCCCTGCGCAGGTTCGCGGGATCGTGGATCGGGCTAAGGCTCTCATCAGCGCCGGTTGGAGAGAGGTACAAATCGTCACCGACCACGGTTGGTTGCTTGTGCCGGGCGGCTTACCGAAAGTCACGCTGCCGTCATACCTGGCAGAATCACGCTGGGGTCGCTGTGCTACACCCAAGACACATGCACGAATCGAGTTGCAAACTGTTTCATGGCATTGGGACCCTGAAGTCCGAATTGCAGTTACGCCGGGCATAGGTTGCTTCATCGCAGGCAAGGAATACGCGCACGGTGGTTTAAGCGTCCAGGAATGTGTTATACCGGTGCTGCGAGTCATCAACCCAGCTTCTCACGCCGCCAGTGCAACCATCAAGTCGATCAAATGGGTGGGACTGCGATGCAGGATCCAGATTGCTGGGCAGCAGCTCGCCACGCTCAGAGCCGACATTCGCACAAAAGCAGCAGATCCAACCACGTCCCTGGCGGCTGAAGTGAAGTCCATTTCCGCAAATGGCGATGTTTCGTTGGTCGCGCCCGATGATCAACACATGGGCGCCTCTGCAATCGTCGTCGTGATCGATGAAACAGGCAGCATCGTTGCCAGGGTGCATACTGAGATAGGGCAGTCCTAACATCATCTATGGAGCATCACCACATGGAACTAGATCAAGTGGATGGGTTGGCTGCAACAGCCTTTGAGGGGTACATCGTCCGCAAGGACCTGGTGCGACGGTTTAAGGGTCAATACCCCGTTCCCACCTATGTGGGAGAGTTTTTGTTGGGCAGGTACTGCGCCAGCACCGATCCAGGCGAGATCGAGGAAGGGTTGCGCATCGTCGAGCGCCAACTGTCGGAACGCACCGTTCGCGCTGGCGAGGAAGAGCTGTTCAAGTCACGCGCACGGGAACGCGGCTCTATCAAGCTCATTGACATCATCACGGCCAAACTCGATCAATACACAGATAGCTACATCGCCGCATTACCGAGCCTACAACTGCGAGAGATCCGGATTTCGCCAGAGTTGGTTAAAGACCATGAACGCATGCTAACCGGCGGCTTTTATGCGGAGATTGAGCTGGAATACGATGCAATCATTGCCCAGGAGAATTCGGGGCGACCATTTGGCATCACCAGCATCCGGCCTATCCAGCTATCCAAACGTGATGTGTTGGACGTGCTCTGCCGTGGCCGTCAGCAATTCACGACCGAACAGTGGAAACAACTTTTGATCCGCAGCGTTGGTCTGGAGCCCGATCACATGACCACGCGCGCACAGGATGTCATCCTGATGCGCATGGTGCCATACGTCGAGCGCAACTACAACATGGTTGAGCTTGGTCCGCGCGGGACGGGCAAATCACACCTGTTCCAGCAGATTTCACCCTATTCGCATCTGATCTCGGGAGGCAAGGCCACGGTAGCGCGCATGTTCGTCAACAACGCCTCGGGTCAGCGCGGCCTGGTATGCCAGTACGATGTGGTGTGCTTCGACGAAATTGCCGGCATATCCTTCGATCAGAAAGACGGCGTCAACATCATGAAGGGATACATGGAGTCTGGCGAGTTCAGCCGCGGCAAAGAGAGCATTCGCGCAACTGGCGGTATCGTCCTGGTGGGCAACTTTGAAGTCGATGTTGAACATCAGCAACGCGTGAGTCACCTGTTCGGTCCGCTCCCGCCGGAGATGCGCAGCGACACAGCGTTCATGGACCGCATCCATGCGTACCTGCCTGGGTGGGATGTCCCGAAGATGTCCGAAGCGTTGTTCACCAATCACTTCGGGCTGGTCAGCGACTTTTTATCCGAGTGCTGGAATCGTCTGCGCGCCCAGAGCCGGGCATTGGTCCTGCAAAACCGCATTCACTTTGGAGGTGCGATGAGCGGTCGTGATACCACGGCAGTAACTCGCACTATCAGCGGCTTGATGAAGCTTCTGTATCCGGATAGCGAAATGTCAGTGCCGGACGAAGATCTGGAATGGGCTGTCAGACTTGGGCTGGAAGCACGCCGGCGTGTGAAAGAACAGCAGAAGCGCATTGGTCCCGCCGAATTTCGCAGCACGCACTTCAGTTACCAATTGGGCCAGGACGGCGTGGAGCAGTTTGTCGTCACGCCCGAGTTGCAAAGTGAGAATCACATTGGGACCGACCCGCTACCTCCTGGCCAGGTGTGGGCTATCAGCCCGGGCAGCTCCGAGGAAGGTCCAGGGTTGTACCGCGTGGATGTGAACGAAGGCCCTGGCAGTGGTATTCGGATCCTGAATTACCCCGCACCGCCCGCCTTTCGCGAGAGTATGAAGTATGGCGAGCAGAACCTGTATGCCCGCGCGAAGGAGCTCGCCGGCGACCGTGATCCGCGTTCTCATGAATTTTCAGTTCAGTTACGCGCGTTTGACGCCTCCCGCAGCGGTGCCGGTCTGGGATTACCGGCGCTGTTGGCGCTATGCAGCTCACTTTTAGGCAAAAGCCTGAAGGGAGGCCTGATCTCCGTGGGAAGCCTGAACTTGGGCGGCGGTATTGACCCAATTTACAATGCGGTCACCGTTGCAGAACTGGCAATCGAGAAAGGTGCCATCACTCTGTTGATGCCAGTTTCCTCACGCCGGCAGTTGTTCGACTTGTCCGATGATATGGCCACGAAGATCAATATCCAGTTCTATGCCGATGCACGTGAGGCGTTGCTGAAAGCGCTGGGAGATTAGACAAAGGCAATTTCCCATCGACCCGCCACGTCAGGATGATGCAAACACCATACGCAGTGCATC
>JAMDDR010000259.1 GCA_023488685.1 Chloroflexota bacterium
AGCGCTTTCCCCTCCACGGCGATGTCGAACGGGGTGGTCAAGGTGCGGTTGGCATCACACCCACTACCCAGAGTGGTATGCGCGGCTGTTGCACCGGCGGTGGCGGGTAATGCGCTGCCTCCACCGCCGTCAGTTTGAGATGTTGACCACTCCCCGCGCTAAAGCGACAGGGATTCTTGGGCCTCAACAACAGTTGCGGGCATCGCCTGTCTTACACTGTCTCCACCCCACGACATGGCCCTGCCGTGTTTGATCATCCGTGCGGCGTTGATGTCCCGTTGGACGGTCTCGCCGCACTGCGGACATACCCACTCGCGATCCGTCAGCGTCAACTCGCTGTTCACATAGCCGCACGCGAAATGCGTCTTACTGGATGCGAAGAAGCGATCACGCTTGTTCAACACCTTGCCGTTCGCGGCCATCAGATAGTCGAGCTTCTGCGTGAAGGCGTAAAAGGCAAGGTCGGACACCTTGCGCCCCCACAAGCGCTTCATGCCGTCGAGGTTCAGGTCCTCAATCCAAAGCACATCATAGGTTGATGCCAGTTGTCGGGCTGTCTTCCATTGCCAATCGTCACGCTGCCAAGCCACGCGCCGATGTACTCTCGCTAGCGTCTTGCGTGCTTTAAGCCTGTTGCTTGATCCCTTCTGCTTGCGTGACAGGTTGCGATTGGCGTGCACGATAGTACGACTGTTAGCCTTGAAGAACTGCGGTGACTGGATTTCCGTGCCCGTGTCGAGCGTGAGAAAGGTCTTCAGCCCGAAGTCCATGCCGCCGGTTTCACCCGTGCTGGCAAGCTGCGGACTCGACTCGATCTCACACGCGAAACACACCCAGAAGTCGCCCACCGCGTCACGCTTGATCGTGACTGTCTTGATTTGGCCCTCCATCGGGCGTGAAAGCGCAAACTTGTGCGTGCGGCCATCGATCTGAATGATGTTGTCGGCGACCAGCTTCCAGCCCGCTTGTTTGAGCGTGAAAGAGCGATACTTACGCACCTTTCTGAACGTCGGTGGCTGGATGCGCCGGTTGCCCCTCTTGTTTTCCTTGAAGAACAGCGAGTAGCCACGTTCGATGCGCTGGATAACATCCTGTGCGGATTGCGACCCCAACAAACCGATCCACTCGAAATCCGCGCGCGTTTTCAGTTTGGCGATGTGCCGCATGAGCGCGTACTGGTTGAGATGCTTGCCCGTGAGCCGGTAGTAGCGCTTGTGAAGCGCGATGCAGTGGTTGTACAGCAGCGCGTGCAGATTCACCAGCCGATCCAGGTTCCCGTTCTTCGGCTTGCGGTAGATTTTGTAGGTGAACTGCTTGACCATCGGTATTGTTACCACACTGTATCCAATCCAACGTCCGTGTCAAGAGCGGCTGCCGCCCTAAAGGACTTTCAGCCGTTCGCTTATAGCTCCGGGTTAAAACCCGGAGCTTTACGCTCATTTATCGTAAATCCGAACTTCAATGCAGTCATATCTTTCTCTCGGTGTTCGTGACGCTTCCATCTCGATTGTACCGGCGATAGGAGCCTATGGGACAGGCGCGTCCGTGGGTGGCACTGGCGTCTGAGACGTAGGGGTTTCAGTTGGGATTTCTGCCGTCGGAGGAATGGGTGTGTCCGTGGGTGGCACTGGCGTCGGCGGCACAGGTGTTTCGGTTGGCGGTTCTGCAGCCGGAGGCACTGGCGTTTCAGTTGGCGGCTCTGCTGCCGGAGGCACTGGCGTTTCAGTCGGCAGTACGTCAGCCGGAGGGACGGGCGTACCCGTGGGCGGCACTGATGTTGGCGGGACGGGTGTGCTTGTGGGCGTTTCCGTTCCGGTCGGTGTCGGTTCTAGCGTCGGAGTGTCTGTGTTGGTCGGCTGCGGCCTCACTGTCGCAGTGGCCGTAACAACATCGGGCCCGGCGATTGGGACTTGCGTGGCAGCAGGTGTGTGACTGGGCGATTGAACCGGTGTTGCTGACACGACTGAGGAAGCCAGCGCCTGCGTGTTTCCCACGAATGAGAATCTGTTACCGATCAACAACACGATCACGGCTAACACTACGGCAGTGAATATCGTGGCAGTAATCGCTATGGGCAAGGCGACACCACGTAATAATGGCTTATAGTCCAGCACGGCAACCGAAACATCAGCAGCAGTATCAGCCGGTCGCGATTTGGCCGCCGCATCCAGTAATGCGGTAATCGCACGGTCCGGCTCCGGCTCTGTCTTCAGAATGTGTGCAATCGTTTCTGTGGGTACATTCTGATGGAACCCCTCGGTGCACAACAACACGCGGTCTTTCCGCGCAAGTTCGTAATGAGTATGTCGAATCTCTGACGATGCAGGCGGATCGACCTCAAGCGTGACCAATTCGCCGTTGCGCCATATGTAAGCGCGGTGCCGGCCGGAATTTACGACGTATAAGGTGCCTCGTTCAACCGCGGCTACGATGATTGTCAACCCATCGCCGGGCGTGGCGCTGGACCCGCCCATCGATTCATTCTCGGCCTCGACGGCTACCACTGTCCTGGAACTGGCTGTGGTCGCCGGCTGCCCATTCCCCGGGTAATATCTCGCCATGAAGAGGGCTTGCACGAGCGCGTCGACGAGAGTTAATCCCGGATCAACATGTTCCACCCTGGGTGGGTGGAAATAGAAGTTTTCCAGCACTGATACAGCGGTCCAACAAGCGTTGTCGCTGGGATTGGGAACTACACGTCTATCGCACAGCGCTATCAAGACATCACGTCGAGCGATATTCACGCGTCGCCCTGGCTCAGTCACCCAAGCGGCGTCATCATTTGGCCTTGAAGACACATCCAGTCGTGCGGTATACCAGTGTAATAGCATGATCCTCGTTGCATCATAAACCCCCAATTCTTGATGCAAAAGGAATTTTACTATATCGCAACATGATAATGATGTGATTGTTGACCGCAAGTTGCGCAATTCACCAACGGTGAAGTTTTCATCCGCCGGCAAAAGCGAATCACAAGCAAGCCTGGGTGCATTGGCGCGATGGGATCAAGGCAAACCTCGCTCTACCCGTGTTCAAGCGGGTATGGAAAGAGATAAAGCAACAGGCAGTTTCAAACGTTCCCCGGTATCTCATGGGCCCTGATTTGTGTTACCTGGGCCAGAGTTTGTTTACCCGGCATGTCCTGCATGATGAACAGGGAACTGGTGCCATAGGTGATGAGACTGGTGGCCACGCTACCATACTGGCAGCGGTAATCCCCCGAATAACCATGTGCGCACAACATCACGAGGTCAACACCCTCCTGTTCCACCAGGTTATGCAAAGCTGCCCTGGCGCTCTTGGCCTGTAGCAGATGAATCTGGGGCTGCACCGGCAGACGCTGGGCCAGCTCCTCCAGATAAACGGCCACGCTCCGTTGGTTATGCTCCGCCAGTTGCCGCACCAGGCTCGACTCAACGTCTGAAGGAGGCAGACGGCGCACCATCTCCGGCTCACACACCACGTGAGCGAGCAGAAGTTGAGCGTTACAAGCCTGCGCCAGAACCGTCGCTACAGGCAGAACGGCTTCCGCCCGCCACGACCCATCCAGTGGAACCAGGATTCGCCGGTAGGAGAACTCGCGCGGGGTTTCGCTCAGCGTCTGATCCGCCCGCGCAAGCAGGGTTGACGCACCGGTCGATAACACCACTTTCTGCGCCACACTCCCCATCGGCCACATACTCAGCCCGCTCTGGCCATGACTGCAAAGGATGGTGAGGTCATAACCGGACGCAAGCTCGTTGATGCGCTCCGGCACGCAGCCTTGACGAATCTCGGTTTGCACCTGCACGTCCAGGCCGCCCAGGCGTTTGGCGGTGTAGCCCAGGTACATGGCGGCTTCGCTTTTCTCGACTTGCCACTGCAGTGGGTCCACGTTGCCCACCGAGGATTTCAACTGATCCGGGTCCAACACATGCAAGAGCGTTACCGTTGATTGGAAAGCCCGCGCGATGACAGATGCATGCAGCAATGCACACTCGGCACATGCAGAGCCATCGAGAGGTACCAGTAGACGATTCAACATCAGACACCATCCTGTTTTAGCGGGCAGATGCCCATACGGTCACGACATGCGACGTGTTGTGAATGGCACAATCGCGGTTTCCGGGTTGATCACATCGCTTGGGAGTACGTCTGTCTGCGGTGGCCCGGCATATCAATGCCGTACATAGAATAGTGTGACAGCAGCGGAAGCGTTAAACCGGTCAAGGGTTGCAAGGGTTAAAACCAACCTTGCAGCGAGCACCCTCTATTATCTCACACGATACCGCACATGATATCGTATACATATCGCATACGATGTATGACGGCTGCGCACGATTTTGATCGTCACAGATCAGGCGAAAAAACCGATCCCTGGGCGATCTCGCCGGCTGGGAGGGACGTCGCCTCCTTGATGGATAGGCCGCTGCGCCTCAAGAAGGCCTGCACGACATGGTAACCAACCGCATAGCCGCCAGCGGACGCATCCGGCACATCCCTCAAGGCGTGTCAAACACTTGCGCAACCTCGCAAACCACATGCACCGATGCCAGCACATAGACCGTCCATCCATACGTAGGGGAGGACCTGCGTGTCCTCCCGCCCGGATGCGCCGACGATGTGACCGGCACATAGACCCTCCATCCATACGCTGGGAAGACCTGCGTGTCCTCCCTCCCCCATGCCGGGTATCCTACGCATACCCCTGTACTTCCCCACATTCAATAGAATACGTTGATGCTTTACTTTCGGCTAAAACAGCGACGTTGAGTTACATTCTGATGTGTGAAGACCAAGAATGTAAACCCAACGTCGAGAATAGTGTACCGCATGATGAGTGTGT